>NZ_JAAFKF010000099.1 GCF_013299175.1 Sphaerotilus sp. | reverse complement strand
CGCGCCGGTCGTCGCAACGCCTTCATCTCCTTCATCAGCGGCGTGTCCATGCTGGGCATCGCGCTCGGCGTGGCGGCGCTGATCATCGTGCTCAGCGTGATGAACGGTTTCCAGAAGGAGGTCCGCGACCGCATGCTCAGCGTGATCGCCCACGTCGAGATCTTCGACACCACCGGCAGTGGCCTCGACCGCTGGCAGACGCTGGCCGACGCCGCGTTGAAGAACCCGCAGGTCGCCGCCGCCGCGCCGTTTGTCTCCGCACAGGCGCTGATCGCCCGCGGCGAGGACATGCACGGCGTGATGGTCCGCGGCATCTCGCCCGAGGAGGAATCGCACGTCACTCCGCTGGCCGCGCAGCTCAAGGACACCGCGCTGAAGAAGCTGCAGCCGGGCGCCTGGGGCGTCGTGCTGGGGGCGCAACTGGCACGCTCGATGGGTGTGGTCGAAGGCGATTCGGTCACGCTGGTCACGCCAAGCGGCCAGACGACGCCGGCCGGCGTGGTGCCGCGGCTGAAGCAGGTGACGGTGGTCGGGGTGTTCAACGCCGGGCACTACGAATACGACAGCGGCCTCGCGCTGATGCACATCGACGACGCCGCCCGCCTGTTCCGCACCGGCGGGCCGCAGGGCGTGCAGTTGCGCCTCAAGGACCAGCAGCGTGCCCGCGAAGTGTCGGCCGAACTGACCGCCTCGCTCGGCCCGCAGTTCCTCGTGCGCGACTGGACCCGCACCAACGCCGCCTGGTACGACGCCGTGCAGATCGAGAAACGCATGATGTTCATCATCCTGACGCTGATCGTCGCGGTGGCGGCGTTCAACCTCGTCTCGACGCTGGTGATGACGGTGACCGACAAGCAGGCCGACATCGCCATCCTGCGCACGCTGGGGGCGAGTCCGCGGTCGGTGATGGGGATCTTCATGGTGCAGGGCGCGGCGTCCGGGGTGATGGGCACGCTGGCCGGGCTGGCGCTGGGGCTGCTGGTGGCGCTGAACGTCGGTGTGATCGTGCCGGCGCTGGAGCAGTTGCTGCACACGACCTTCCTGCCGAGCAGCGTCTACCTGATCTCGCGCATGCCTAGCGATCCGCAGGCCAGCGACATCGTGCCGATCGGCGTGATTTCGCTGGTGCTGGCGTTCGTGGCGACGCTGTACCCGAGCTGGCGCGCCAGCCGTGTCAACCCGGCGGAGGCGCTGCGCTATGAGTGAGGCGAACGTGATGAACGACGGCTCGGTGATCCTGCAGGCGACCGGCTTGGTCCGGCGCTTCCAGGAGGGCGGCCCGCGGGGGCTGGATGTCACGGTGCTGCACGGCGTCGATCTGGCGATCCGGCGCGGCGAGACGGTGGCGATCATCGGGGCGTCGGGTTCTGGCAAGAGCACGCTGCTGCACCTGCTCGGCGGGCTGGACGCGCCGAACGCCGGGCGCGTGACGCTGGCCGGGCGCGATCTGGCGACGATGAATGCGACCGAGCAAGGCCGCTGGCGCAACCAGCACCTCGGCTTCGTCTACCAGTTCCACCACCTGCTGCCCGAGTTCACGGCGCTCGACAACGTGGCGATGCCGCTGTTGATGCGCCGCCAGCCGATCGCGCAGGCGCGGGAGCGGGCCGCGCAGCAGTTGCGGCTGATGGGGCTGGGCGAGCGGCTGGACCACCGGCCGGGCGAGCTGTCCGGCGGCGAGCGCCAGCGGGTGGCGATTGCGCGGGCGCTGGTGACGGACCCGGCGTGCGTGCTGGCCGACGAGCCGACCGGCAACCTCGACCGCGAGACGGCCGGCGGCGTCTTCGCGCAGATGCTGGCGCTGGCCCGCGAGCGCGGCACGGCCTTCGTGCTGGTCACGCATGATCCGGAGCTGGCCGGGCGGTGTGACCGGATTCTGCGGATCGACAAGGGGCGGATCGTCTGATCCGCGCCCCCGTGGTCTGCTGCGTCAGGCCCGCCGCGCCAGCAACTGCCGCACCTGCGCCACTACAGCGGCTGGGGTGATGCCGAACTTCTCGTACAGCGCATCGGCCGACCCGGACGCGCCGAACCCGACCATGCCGACGAAGCCGCCCTCGTCGCCGAGGTAGCGGTCCCAGCCGAAGCGCACCGCCGCCTCGATGGCCACGCGCACCGACCCCGGCGCGAGCACGGCTCGCCGGTAGTCCGCGTCCTGCGCATCGAAGCGTTCGCAGCATGGCATCGAGACCACGGCCGTCGGCACGCCTTTGGCTTGCAGTAGATCGCGCGCCTTCAAGGCGATGGCGACTTCGGAGCCGGTCGCCAGCAGCGTGGCGGCGCGTGGCCCACCCTCGGCTTCGGCCAGCACGTAGCCACCGCGGCGGCTGCGGTTGTCGCTGTCGTCGCCATCGGCTGAAGGGCGGCGCACCGTGGGCAGCGCCTGCCGGGCGAACACCAGACTGACCGGGCCGCTGCGGTGCGCCAGCGCGACCTCCCAGCACTCGGCGGCTTCCACCGCGTCGGCCGGGCGCAGCACCAGCATGTTGGGCATGGCCCGCAGCGAGGCCAGGATTTCCACCGGCTGGTGCGTCGGGCCGTTCTTGCCCACGCCGATCGAGTCGTGGCTGAAGACGAACTTCACCGGCAGGCCCATCAGCGCCGCCATCCGCATCGCCGGCCGCTCGTAGTCGGCGAAGGCGAGGTAGGTGACGGCCAGCGGGATGACGCCGCCGTGGGCCGCCATGCCATTGGCCATCGCCGCCATCAGGTGTTCGCGCACGCCGCAGTGGACGTAGGCGCCCGTCGGATCGTCGGCGGTGAAGGCGTGCAGGCGCCGCTTGTGGCTGGTGGGGGCTTCCAGGTCCGCGCAGCCGACCATGCGCTCGGGCAGCACGTCGGTCAGCCGGTCGTTGATGTCGGCGGAGATGAGGATGCCGCCCGGCGCGTCCTGCACCCGCTGGGCGGCGAGGGCTTCGCGCTTGTACGTGTGCAGCGTTTCGCGCCAGCCTGCGGGCAGCTCGCCGGTCAGGACGCGGTCGAATTCAGTGCGCTCGGCGGCGGGCAAGGCTTCGCGTCGGGCGGTCCAGTCGGCGTGCGCGGGTTGGTTGCGGGTGCCGGCGGTGCGCCATGCCTGCAACACTGGCTCGGGTGTCTCGAACGGCGGGTACGGCCAGTCCAGCATCTGGCGGGCCGCGTCGGCATCCTCGGGAAACAGCCGCGCACTGTGGCCGCCGCGCTGGCCCTGCAAGCGCGCCAGCCCGCGGGCGATCACGGTGCGGCAGGCGAGCAGCGACGGGCGGGGATCGTGCCGCGCCGCATCGAGGGCGACGGACACGGCCTCGATGTCGTGCCCGTCCACCTCGGCGACATGCCAGCCGGCGACGCGGAAGCGTTCGGCCACGTCCTCGCTGATTGACAGGGCGGTGCTGCCGTCGTCGGTGATCTGGTTGTCGTCCCAGAGCAGCACCAGCCGGCCCAGCCGCAGGTGACCCGCCAGCGAAATCATCTCCTGCCCGATGCCTTCCTGCAGGCAGCCATCGCCGACGAAGGCATAGGTGAAGTGATCGACCAGCCCGGCACCGAAGCGGGCGCGCTGCGAGGCTTCGGCGATCGCCATGCCGAAGGCGTTGGCGATGCCCTGCCCGAGCGGGCCGGTGGTGACCTCGACGCCCTTGCTCGGGTCGAACTCCGGGTGGCCTTCGCAGTGCGCGCCCAGTTCCCGGAAACGCCGGATCTCGTCGAGCGAAATCTTCTCGTAGCCGGTCAGGTAGTTCAGCGCCCACAGCAGCATCGAGCCGTGGCCGTTGGAGAGCACGACGCGGTCGCGGTCGGGCCAGGTCGGGTCGGCGGGGTTGAACTTCAGGTGCCGGGTGTAGAGGGCGGTGGCGATTTCCGCCATGCCCAGCGGCACCCCCTGGTGGCCTTCGGTGGCCCGCACGATGGCGTCGATGGCCAGGAAACGGATGGCGTGGGCGAGGGCGGTCGGGGCCGGCGCGGTCATGTCAACGCAGCCAGGTCTTGATGCGCGTGCCGAGCACTTCGCGGCTGATGCCGTAGCGGTCGTGCAGCGTGGGCAGGGCGCCGGCGTCGAGGAAGGCGTCCGGCAGGCCCGCGAGCTGGAAGCCGGCCGGCTGCACGCGGTGGCGCAGCAGCGTGCTGGCCACCGCTTCGCCCAGGCCGCCGATGACCGAGTGGTTCTCCGCCACCACCACCAGCCGGTGCTGGTAGCGCACGGCCTCGACGATCGCGGCTTCGTCCAGCGGCTTGATGGTCGGGCAGTGCAGCACGGCCACGCCGATGTTGTCCGCCGCCAGATCCTGCGCCACCTCCAGCGCCCGCATCGTCAGCAGGCCACTGGAGATGACCAGCACGTCCGCGCCGTCGCGCAGCAGCTTGGCCTTGCCGAGTTCGAAGCGGTAGCCCTCGATCTCGTCGAGCACCCGCGGCACCTGGCCCCGCAGCAGGCGCATGTAGACGGGGCCCTTGTGCGCGGCGATCTGCGGCACGGCCTGTTCGATGTCGAGCGCGTCGCAGGGATCGACGATGGTCAGCCCCGGAATGCCGCGCATCATCGCCAGGTCTTCGGTCGCCTGGTGGCTGGGGCCGTAGCCGGTGGTCAGTCCGGGCAGGGCGCAGCAGATCTTGACGTTGAGGTTCTCCTCGGCGATCACCTGGTGGATGAAGTCGTAGGCCCGGCGCGTGCCGAACACCGCATAGGTCGTGGCAAACGGCACCAGCCCTTCCTTGGCCATGCCGCCGGCCGCGCCCATGAGCAACTGCTCGGCCATGCCCATCTGGTAGAAGCGGTCGGGGTAGGCTTGGGCGAACAGGTGCAGGTCGGTGTACTTGGCGAGATCGGCCGTCAGGCCGACGATCTCGGGCCGCTGCGCCGCGAGTTCGACCAGCGCCTTGCCGAACGGGGCGGCGGTGACGCGCTGCCCCTCGGAGGCGATCGAGGCGATCATGGCCGAGGTGGTCAGGCGGGGTTTCTTGGCCGGCGTGGTGGCCGATGCAGCAGGGTTCACGGGGGCGTTCATGCGGCGGCTCCTTGCGGCGCGGTGGCGTCGAGGTGGTCGAGGGCGAGCTGCCACTCGGGCGGATCGACGCGGATGAAGTGGTTCTTGTCGCGGGTTTCCAGGAAGGGCACGCCCTTGCCCATCAGCGTGTCGAACAGGATCACGCGGGGCTTCGGCTCGGTGAGTACACGCGCCGTGTCGAAGGCTTGCAGCACGGTGGCGAGGTCGTTGCCATCCACCCGCTGCACATGCCAGCCGAACGCCGCCCACTTGTCCGCCAGCGGCTCGAAGCCCATGACCTTGCTGGAAGGGCCGTCCGCCTGCTGGTTGTTGATGTCGATCAGGCAGATCAGGTTGTCGAGCCGGTGGTGGGCGGCGCCCATCGCGGCTTCCCAGGTCGAGCCTTCGTCGAGTTCGCCGTCGGACATCGAGTTGTAGACGAAGGCCGGGTTCTTCTTCTGCTTCAGTCCGAGCGCCATGCCGACGCCGATGACCAGCCCCTGGCCGAGCGAGCCGCCGGACATTTCCATGCCGGGCGTGTAGGTCGCCATGCCCGACATCGGCAGGCGGCTGTCGTCGCTGCCGTAGGTTTCCAGTTCGCTTTCGGGCAGGACGCCGGCTTCGATCAAGGCGGCGTAGTGTGCGATGGCGTAGTGGCCGTGCGAGAGCAGGAATCGGTCACGGCCCTCCCACTGCGGGTCGTGGGGTTGGAGGTGCAGCGCGTGCCGGTAGGCGACGGCCAGCACGTCGGCCCAGCCGAGGGCCTGGCCCACATAGCCTTGGCCCTGCACCTCGCCCATGCGCAGCGCGTAGCGGCGGATGCGGTGGGCGGCGGCGGCGAGCGCGTCCAGGGCGTCCAGTCGGGCGGACGTGTCGGTCATGGAAAGTCCTTCGGATCGAGAGAGAAACGGTTCAGCGCAGGATGCTGGCCGGCACGTAGGACACGAGCACCAGCACGAAGAACGCGACGAGGTAGAACGGCCCGAGTTCGCGCACCGTCTGGCCCACCTTGACCTTGGCCAGCGCGCTGGTGATGAACAGCGTCGTGCCGACCGGCGGGGTGTAGAGGCCGATGGCGAGGTTGACGACCATCATGATCCCGAGCTGCGTCATGTCCATGCCGATGCTGTTGGCCAGCGGCACGAACACGGGCGTCAGCAGCAGCACGGCGGCCGGCAGGTCGATGAACATGCCCAGGAACAGCATCAGCAGGTTCATCATCAGGATGACCAGCCACTTGGACTGCACGTTCTGCTGCACCCACTGCACGACGCCCTGCGGCATCTGGTCGAAGGTGAGCAGCCAGCCGATGGCCGCCGACGCCATGATCACCAGCAGCACCACGCCCGTGGCCAGACCCGCCTCGATGACGGCGGCGTTCAGGCGCTTCCAGTCGAGGTCGCGGTAGATCGCGGCCGAGACCACCCCGGCGTAGAGCGTGGACAGCACCGCGACTTCGGTGGGCGTGGCGATGCCGAAGCGCAGGAAGATGATGATCAGCACCGGCAGCACCACTGCGGGCGAGGCGTAGGCGAGGTGCCGGGTGAAGGCGGTGGCGTTGAATGGGGTGGTGTCGCGCGGGAAATTGCGCCGCTTGCCGACCCACCAGCACGCGGCCATGAAGCCCGCGCACATCAGCAGCCCCGGCAGCACGCCCGCCACGAACAGCGAGGCGATCGAGGCGTTGGACGACAGCGCGAACAGGATCATCGGGATCGACGGCGGGATCAGGATGTCGATCGTGGCCGCCGCCGCCAGCGTGGCCGCCGAGAACGCCGCCGGATAGCCCAGCCGCTGGTGCCAGGGGATGAGCAGCGAGCCGATGGCCGAGGCATCCGCCACCGCCGAGCCGGACACGCCGCCGAACAGCGTCGAGGACAGCACGCCCACCTGCGCCGGCCCGCCGTGGTAGCGGCCGATCAGCGCGGAGAGCACGCCGACCAGCGCCTCGCCGAGCTTGCCGCCCATCATGAGCGTGCCGGTCAGCATGAAGAAGGGGATGGCGATGAGCGGGAAGCTCTGCACCTGGGCCACCATCTGCTGCACCAGCAGGTCGATCGGCACCCGGTCGGACGTGGCGGCTGCCGCCATGGCGGCGAGCAGCAGGGCATGGGCAATGGGCATGGCCGCGATGGCCGCACCCATGAACACGAGAAGGATGAGGGCACTCATGTCGAGGTCTTCGCGGGTGTAGGGTTGGATCGGACGCGGCTCACCAGTGCGCCACCGGCACGACGGGCTCGGCGGAAGGGTCGGCGGCGGTCGGGGTGGTCGTCCAGGCGCGCCACGCCGACTGCACCGCCAGCACTGCCAGCAACGCCATGCCGACCATCACGCAGGCGTAGGTGATCGAGCCGGGCAGTTGCAGGATCGGTGACTTCTCGTCATGCACGATGTCCAGCATCCGCCAGGTGGAGACCGTCAGCGTTGCGTACAGCCCCGCGACCACCCCCCAGCTCAGCACGGCGACGAGGCGCCCGACCGCCGGCGACACTGCCTCCATCAGGAAGGTGGTGGCGATGTGCGCCCCCTGCTGCGCGGCCAGCACCACGCCGGCCATCACCAGCCACGGGAACAGCAGCTCGGGCACCTCGTTGGCCCATTGCAGGCTGGATCCGGTGGCATAGCGCAACACTGTGTTGGCCACCAGGATCACGAAGATCACCGAGGTGGACACCCACAGCACGCCCCGGCACAACCCGGTCACGCTCCGTTCGAGCAGGCCGGGGCCTGCGTCAGCGACGCTCATCGCCATCTCCTTCAGAAAGACCAGGGTGGGTCGGGTGGCTCAGTCGGATCAGTTGGCGCGGGCGCCGGCGATGACCTTCTTGACGAACGGGCCGATCGGGCTGGCCATCCACTTGTCATCGACGTTGGCGGTGCTCTTCTCGAACGCCGACTTGTCCACGGTGTCCACGCGCACGCCCTTGGCCTTCAGGTCGGCGATGAGCTTGTCATCGGCTTCCTGCGACAGGCGGCGCTGCAGCGCGGTGGCCTCGACCGCCGATTCATGCACCGCCTTGCGGTCGGCCTCCGAGAGCTTGTCCCAGGTGCGCTTGCTCATCACGAAGGGCGTCATCTCGTACTTGTGGCCCGTCAGCGAGATGAACTTCTGCACTTCGTAGAGCTTGCTGGCGTGGATGTTCATCAGCGGGTTTTCCTGCCCGTCCACCACGCCCTGCTGCAGCGCGACGTACAGCTCGGCGAACTTGATTTGCTGCGCCTCGGCCCCGAGGGCCTGCATGATGTCCACCGTCACCGCGTCGGGCGGCGTGCGCATCTTCATTCCCTTCAGGTCTTCCGGCTTGAGCAGCGGCTTCTTGCTGTTGCTCATGTGGCGGATGCCGTTGTCCCAGTAGCCCAGCACGACCATGCCCTTCTCGGCGCTCTTGTCGGCCAGCTCCTTGCCCAGCGGGCCGTCGAGCAGCTTCCACGCTTGCGACAGGTTGGCGAACAGGAAGGGCATCCCGAACGCGGCGTACTCCGGCACCGCGTTGGCCATCGCCCCTTGCGAGTTGGCCGACATGTCGAGGGCGCCCGTGCGCAGGGCCGTGATCATCGCGGCGTCGTCGCCGAGCTGGGCGGACGGCGCCACCTGCACCTCGATGCGCCCGCCGGACTTGGCCTTGAGCGTGTCGGCGAACTTGACGGCCGCTTCATGGCGCGGGTTGCCGGGGGCGGCGCCGTGGCCCAGCGTCAGCTTGAGGGCGGCCTGGGCGTGCGCGGCCAGTGGCACGAGGGCGCTGATGGCCAGCGCGAACAGGGTGCGGGTGAAGGTGTTGCGGTCGATCATGTCTTGTCTCCTGGGGATCTTGGTCTGGGTTGCGTGATGGGACGGTGGATCAGGGATCAGCAGATCAGTGGATCAACATGCCGCCGTTGACATCCAGCGTCACGCCAGTGAGGTACTTGGCGAGATCGCTGGCGAGGAAGACCAGACAGCCGGCCACGTCGTTGGGTTCGCCGATGCGGTTCAGCGGAATGCCTTCGAGGATGGTCTTCATCTTGTCGTCGGGGATCAGACCCTTGTTGATGTCGGTGGCGATCAGGCCCGGCGTCACGCAGTTGACGCGGATGCCGTCGATGCCGAACTCGCGGGCCATCGCACGCGCCAGACCCAGCACGCCCGCCTTGGCCGCCGAGTAGTGCGGGCCACCCAGGATGCCGCCGCCGCGCTGCGCCGACACCGAGGACACGCAGCAGATCGCGCCCGACTGCTGGGCGCGCATCGCCGGGATCACGGCCTGCGACATGTAGAGCGTGCCGCGCAGGCTGACGTCGAGGATGCGGTCGTAGTCGGCACCGGTGATGTCCAGCGTCTTCACGGGCTGGGTGATGCCGGCGTTGTTGACCAGGATGTCGATGCGGCCCATCTGCTGCAGGATGGCGGCGGCGGCGGCGTCGCACGACGCCTTGTCCGTCACGTCGGCGACGACGCCCATGTGGCCCTCGCCCAGGTCGGCGGCGGCGGCGGCCGGCCCGGTGTGGGCCAGATCGAGGATGACCACGCGGGCGCCCTGTGCGGCCATCATCCGGGCGGTGGCGTAACCGAGGCCGTTGCGGCCGGCGCCGCCGGTGATGAGGGCAACTTTGTCCTTGAGCAGCATGTCGTCGATCTCCTGAGTGCGAAGCAGTGGGGTGGATGTGGATGGGGAATGCCGCGCATGGTGCGGAGTTGCTTGCATGATGACAAGCGAAGAGTCATCAGCCTAAGATGACAGATATTCATTCAACGACAGGGAAGACCCGATGGCCAACCTGCCACCCGTGGCCAATCTGATGGCCTTCGAAGCGGTTGCCCGCCGACGCAGCTTTGCGCTGGCCGCGGCGGAGCTGCACCTCACGGCCTCGGCGGTCAGCCACCAGATCGCCCGGCTGGAGGCGGATCTGGGGGTGCGCCTGCTGGAGCGCAGTGCGCATGGCGTCCGGTTGAGCACGGCCGGCGAGCAGTACCTCGGGCGCATCGGTGGCGCGCTGTCGGCCATCGCGGCGGCGACCGACGACCTGAAGCAGGGCGTGGGCACCAGCCTGTACGTCCACTCCTCGCCGAGCATCGCCAGCCTGTGGCTGATGCCGCGCCTGAAAGGGTTTGCGCAGGCGTGCCCGGAGATTTCGCTCAACCTGTCTGCCGCGCACACCCACAGCGATTTCGCCCTAGGGCAGGCCGATCTGGACATCCGCTACGGCGTGCCGCGCTGGCCGGACGTGGTGATCGAGCCGCTGTTCGAGGAGGGCATCGTGCCGCTGGCCAGCCCGGCCTTCATCCGCGAGCACCGGCTCAAGCAGGTCGAGCAGTTGCCCCAGGTGCCGCTGATCCAGAGCAACGTCAACGTGGTGCAGTGGTCCGACTGGTTCGCCGAGTACACCGGCCAGCGGGCGCCGGAGCGGTTTTCACTGCGCTTCGACCGGGCGCTGATGGCGGTGGACGCGGCGATCCAGGGCTTGGGTGTGGCACTCGAAAGCGCCACACTGGCGGGCCGGCACATCGCCGAGGGGCGGCTGCGACCGGTGTTCGGGCTGGACAAGGCGATCCGCGTGAAGGCCCATTTCGCGGTCTACCCGGCGCGGCATGCCAAGCGGCCGACGGTGGATGCCTTCCTGACCTGGCTGCACGGGGAGGCGGCCCGCAGTTCAGCGTAGGGGGCGTACAGGCCCGGTCACTCCGTGACCCGCACCCCCTTCCAGAACGCCACCCGCCCCTTGATCTCCGCCGCAGCCTCCTTCGGCTCCGGATAGAACCAGACCGCGTCCGGATTCACCTCGCCGTTGACGAACAGGCTCAGGTAACGCGCCTCGCCTTTCCACGAACACATCGTGCGGTGGTTGCTCGACAGCACGCAGTCCTGGCGCAGCGACTCGGGGGGGAAGTAGTGGTTGCCTTCGATGACGACGGTGTCGTCGCTTTCGGCCACGGTGGTGCCGTTCCAGATGGCTTTCATGTCGGTGTCTCGGGTTCCGGGTGTCAATGAAAAAAGCCCTGCGGCGCGGGGCTGCAGGGCTTCGTGTCGGACCGACCAAGGCCGGCCGAAGCGTACTCAGTTTACTTCGCGAGCTTGAACACCCACACCGAGCCACCCTGTTCGAGGAAGCTGACCTTCTTGGCCACGTCGCCACCCCACAGCGGGACGGCGCCGCCCCAGCCGGAGGCCACGGCGACATACTGCTCACCCTTGTCCGACCAGGTGATCGGAGGGGCCACGACGCCGGAGCCGGTCTGGAACTTCCAGACGATCTTGCCGGTCTTGGCGTCTGCCGCCTGCAGGTAGCCTTCCGGCGTGCCCCAGAACACCAGGTTGCCGCCCGTGGTCAGCACACCACCCCACAGCGGGGCGTTGTTCGGCGCTTCCCAGACGATCTTGCCGGTCTTCGGATCGATGGCGCGCATGGCACCGATGGGGCCGTCCGACAGCGTCTTGATCGTGAAGCCGGCGCCCAGGTAGGCAGCACCCTTCTTGTAGCTGACCGGCTCGTTCCAGATTTCCATGCCCCATTCGTTGGCCGGCACGTAGAACAGCTTCGTGTCCGGCGAGTAGGCCATTGGCATCTGGTTCTTGCCGCCCAGGAAGGACGGGGCGGCGAACACCGAGGTGCCCTTCTTGCCGTCGGCGCCCTGGGTCGGATCACCCGAGCGGTTTTCAGGCACGAAGTTCGGGCGGCCCGTCTTCAGGTCGATGCCGGTGGCCCAGGTGATCTTCTTGACGAACGGGAAGGCGTTGACCAGCTTGCCGGTCTTGGCGTCGTTCACGTAGAAGAAGCCGTTGCGGTCGGCCTTGCCGCCGAGGATCTGGCCGCCTTCGTCGTAGGTGATGAACTCGTTGACGCCGTCGTAGTCCCAGGCATCGTTCGGGGTGCTCTGGTAGTGCCACTTGATCTGGCCCGTCTTCACGTCGATGGCGACGGTGGAGGTCGAGAACAGGTTGTCGCCCTTGCGCAGGTGGCTGTTCCACGGGGCCGGATTGCCGGTGCCGAAGTAGGCCAGACCGGTCTTGCCGTTGTAGGTGCCGCCCAGCCACGTTGCCGCGCCGCCGGTCTTCCACAGGTCGCCCGGCCAGGTCTTGCCTTGCTCGCCGGAGATGCCGTTCTCGGTCTTGTTGCCGTCCTTGTCGTACTTGTAGCCCATGTGGCCTTCGACCGTCGGGCGGCTCCAGACCATCTTGCCGGTCTTGGGGTCACGCGCTTCGACGCGGCCGACGATGCCGAACTCGCCACCGGACACGCCGGTCAGCAGCAGACCTTCGGCGATCAGCGGGGCGGCCGAGGCGGAGTAGCCCGCGGCGTAGTCGTCGATCTTTTCCTTCCAGACCACGTCGCCGGTGTCCTGGTTCAGGGCGACGAGTTGCGCGTCCAGCGTGGCGAAGATGACGAGGTTGTCATACAGCGCCGCGCCGCGGTTGATCACGTCGCAGCAGGGCATGATGCCGTCGGGCAGGCGGTGCTCGTACTTCCACAGCTTGGCGCCGGTCTTGGCGTCCAGCGCGAAGATCCGCGAGTACGACGCCGTGACGAACATCTTGCCGTTGTGGATCACCGGCTGCGATTCCTGGCCGCGCTGCTTTTCACCGCCGAACGAGAAGCTCCACACCGGCACGAGCTTGTTGATGCTCGACGGGTTGATCTGCTTGAGCGGGGAATAGCGCTGGCCTTGCTGGCCGATGCCCCAGCTCAGCACGTCGCCCGTCGAGGCTGCGTCGTTCTCGATCATCTTGTCGGTCACGGTGGCGTGGGCCATCGACGACAGGCCGGCGCATACCAGCAAGCTCAACAGTTTTTTCTGCATGGTTGGTCTCCTCAGTGAGGTGGATGTCACAACGGCTGGAACAGATGCCGTTCGGGAGCTATTCCCGGGCAACAAATGTGCCACCTCGCCTGTGCTAGGAAACCTTGGGGATCCTACTAGCTGGAGACACTTCGGCAGGGTTCGCGCTGCGGGTAAGTCCGGGGCCGGTGTACCAGGAGACAACACTTCCGGCGAAACTGCTCCGCTGCGAGGGCGTGAACGTGCCACCCCCTCGGACCGGCCGTTACACCAGCCCGTCGAACAGCCAGACGTTCACCGCATCGCCTGCCGCCACCGAGGTCTGCGCATGGCCGAGCACGACCAGCGCATTGGCCTCGCTCATGCTGCGCAGCACGCCCGCGCCTTGTGTCCCGGTCAGGCGGACTTCCCACTGGCCATCCGCTCCGACGCTGACGATGCCGCGTTGGAACTCGCTGCGACCGGGGCGCTTGCGGATGGCGGTGGTGCAGCGCACGCGCAGCGTCGGCAGCGGCGAGGGATGGGCGCCGGCGAGCTGCAGCAGGCCATCGCGGGCGAAGGCGTAGAACGTGACCAGCGCCGCCACCGGATTGCCCGGCAGCGCGAACAGCCACGCGGGCGAGCGGCCGTCCGCACGGTGCAGCGGCCCGAACGCGAACGGCCGCCCCGGCCGCATCGCCACCTTCCAGAACGCCACGTCGCCCCGACGGGCCAGCAGGTCTTTCGTGTGATCCGCATCCCCGACGCTCACGCCGCCGCTGGTCAGCACCACGTCCGCCCGAGCGATCGCCTCGTCGAGCGTCGCGGCCAGTGCCACCGGGTCGTCGCGCACGAGGCCGAGGTCAATGATCTCCACGTCCAGCCGGGCCAGCGCCCCCATCAGGCTGTAGCGGTTGCTGTCGTAGATGCAGCCGGCGTCCAGCGGCTGGCCCAGCGTGCGCAGCTCGTTGCCGGTGGAGAACAGCGCCACCCGCAGCCGCCGGACCACCGTCACCTCGCCGATGCCCAGCGACGCGATCAGCCCGAGGTCGGCCGGGCGCAGCCGCTGGCCGGTGGTGAGCGCGGGGTGGCCGGTGCGGAGGTCTTCGCCTTGCAAGCGGCGGTTGTCGCCAGTGCGAACCGTGCCGGGGCGGATGCGCACCACGCCGTCGGCCGCGGTGCAAAGCTCCTGCGGTATCACCGTGTCCAGCCCGGCCGGCATCACGGCGCCCGTCATGATCCGCACGCACTGGCCGGCCGCGAGCGCGAAGTCCGGCACGTCGCCCGCGTGGACCGTGCCGGCGACGGTGAGCACGGTGTCGGCGTCCGCCCGCAGGTCGGTGCCGCGCAGCGCGTAGCCGTCCATCGCGGAGTTGTCGTGCGCCGGGACACTGATCGGCGAGACGATGTCCGCGCCGAGGACGCGGCCGAG
>NZ_JAAFKF010000098.1 GCF_013299175.1 Sphaerotilus sp. | reverse complement strand
AGGGCACGGCGGGCGAATCGTCCCGCGCCATCGGCCTGCGCGCCGACATGGACGCGCTGCCGATGACCGAGCACAACACCTTCGCCCACGCCAGCCGCCACCCCGGCAAGATGCACGCCTGCGGCCACGACGGGCATGTGGCGATGCTGCTGGCCGCCGCGCAGCAACTCGCCGCCCAGCGTGACACCTTCGCGGGCACCGTCTACCTCGTCTTCCAGCCGGCAGAGGAAGGCGGCGGCGGCGCGCGCGAGATGATCGCCGACGGGCTGTTCACGCAGTTCCCGATGGACGCGATCTTCGGGATGCACAACTGGCCGGGGATGCGCGCCGGAGACTTCGCCATCTGCGCGGGGCCGACGATGGCATCGAGCAACGAGTTCCGCATCACCATCACGGGCAAAGGCTCGCACGCTGCATTGCCGCACAACGGGATCGACCCGGTGCCGGTGGCCTGCCAGATGGTGCAGGCGTTCCAGACCATCATCACGCGCAACAAGAAGCCGCTCGACGCCGCCGTGGTCTCCGTGACGATGATCCACGCGGGCGAGGCCACCAACGTCGTGCCGGACCACTGCGAGATCCAGGGCACGGTGCGGACCTTCACGCTCGATGTGCTGGACCTGATCGAGCGGCGGATGCGGGACATCGCGCAGCACACGGCGGCGGCCTTCGGCGCGACGGCGCAGTTCGAGTTCCACCGCAACTACCCGCCGACGATCAACCACCGCGCCGAGGCCGAGTTCGTCCGCGAGACGATGCGCGCCGTGGCCGGCGACGCGCGCACGCACGAGTTCGAGCCGACGATGGGGGCGGAAGATTTCAGCTTCTTCCTGCAGGCCAAGCCGGGCGCCTATTTCGTCATCGGCAATGGCGACGGCGACCACCGGGCGCTCGGGCATGGGCTGGGGCCGTGCAATCTGCACAACCCGAACTACGACTTCAACGACGGGCTGATTCCGCAAGGGGCGGCGCTGTGGGTGGCGATGGCGCGGCGGTGGCTGGCGGCGGCGTGATGTCTGCGTGATGTCTGTTTTGCGTCGGATTCGGTCTGTTTCGAAGCAGACAGATGGGCAGACTCAGGTGACGATGACCCTCATCCCCACGCCACGCCACTGGAGCCTGTCATGTCCCGAATCGACACCCCCCGCCACCCGATCGCCCTCCTCCTGATCGACGCCCAGCAGTCCTTCCGCGCCCGCCCGTACTGGACCGACACCGACGCACCCGCGTGGCTGGCCGCAACGAACCGCCTCATCACGGGCTGCGCGGCGCGTGGCATCCCGGTCGTGCAGGTCTTCCACACCGACGGCCCGGACACCCCCGACAATCCGTTCGCGCACGCCAGCGGCCTCATCCGTCCCATCGACGGACTCGCCCCGTTCGAGACCGCGCTGCGCATCGAGAAGCACCGCCACAGCGCCCTCGTCGGCACCGGGCTGGGTGTCTGGCTGCACGAACACGGCGTGCAGCGGCTGATCGTCGCGGGCATCCGCACGGAGCAGTGCTGCGAGACGACCACGCGCCACGCCAGCGACGAGGGCTGGCAGGTGGACTACGTGACCGAGGCGACGCTGACCTTCGACATGCAGACGCCGGCTGGCGACACGCTGACCGCCGCGCAGCTCCGCGAGCGCACCGAGACCGTGCTGGCCGGGCGCTTCGCGGCGATCCGCAGCGTGGACGAGGTGCTGGCGCAAGCGTCGGGGGCGTCCGGCACACCATGATCGACGTGCTCTTCCTCGTCCTGCCCGACACGCTGCTGCTGGACATCGCCGGCCCGGCGGAAGCGTTCCGGCTGGCGAACCAGGCGCTGCGCAGGCGCGGCCGGCCCGAGGCGTTCCACCTGCGCTACGCCGGCCCGCAGGCACAGGCGGGGTCGTCGGTCGGGCTGCTGCTGGCGGGGCTGGAGCCGCTGCCGGCGGGTTTCGAGCGGCCGACCTGGGTCGTGCTGCTCGGGCGGCCGGGTGAGGCGCCGGAGGTGGTCGGGCGCGGGGCGGTGTGGCTCGACGCCCGGCACTGGCTGACGCAGACCGTCGCGCCGCAGCTCGCCCCCGCAGGTGAACCGGCCGGGGCGCTGCGGCTGCTGACGGTGTGCAGCGGCGCCTTGCTCGCCGCCGACGCCGGGCTGCTCGCCGGTCGGCAGGCGACGACGCACCACGAACTGCTCGCCGACCTGCAGCGGCTCGCCCCCACCACCCGCGTGCAGGCCAACCGCGTCTTCATCGACGACGGCGCGGTACTCACCAGCGCGGGCGTCACGGCCGGCATCGACCTCGCCTTGCACGGCATCGCGCAGGTCTGCGGGGAGGTGATCGCCGCGGCGGTCGCGCAGGTGATGGTGGTCTTCGCCCGGCGTGGCGTGCAGGCGCCGCAGGTCTCGGCGCTGCTCGCCCACCGCGACCACCTCCACCCGGCGCTCCACCGCGTGCAGGACGCCGTCTGCGCCACGCCAGCCGAGCCGTGGGACAGTGGTCGCATGGCCGCAGTGGCGCATGTCACCGAGCGGCACCTGGCGCGGCTGTTCCGGCTGCACGCGGGCTTGTCACCGCGGGGTTATGTCGAACAGGTGCGCGCCGCGCTGGCCGGGCAGGCGCTGGCGCAGGGGAAATCCGAGCGGGAGATGCTGGCACTGGCGGGCTTTGCCACCGTGCGGCAGATGCGACAGGCGCTCGACCGGCACCCGTCGCCCTGAGCGGACTCAGCCCAGCAGCCGCGTCAACAGCGCCGCCGTCGAGCCATCCAGCCCGGCGGTGTCGCCCGTGGCAAAACGCGGCAGCAACTGGCTGCACAGCGCCTTGCCCAGCTCCACGCCCCACTGGTCGAAGCTGTTGATGCGCCACAGCGCGCCGCTGGTGAAGACACGGTGTTCGTACAGCGCGATCAGCGCCCCCACCGCGGCAGGCGTCAGGCGGTCGATCACCAGCGTCGTGCTCGGGCGGTTGCCGGGGAAGGTGCGGTGGCGGGCGATGGTCAGCGCATCCAGCGACTTCGAGGCAGTCGGCGCGGTCTCGCCCATCGCGTCCTCGGTGGCCTTGCCGAGCATCAGCGCCTGGCTCTGCGCGAGGCAGTTGGCGAGCAGCTTGTGGTGCTGGTCGGCCAGACCGGCGCGCACGCTGTCGGGCAAGCCGGAGCCGCCATCCGCCCGAGCCGCGTCGTAGCACGGCGTCTTCACGGCGATGAACTCGACCGGGATCACGTCCGTGCCCTGGTGCAGCATCTGGAAGTAGGCGTGCTGGCCGTTGGTGCCGGCTTCGCCCCAGACGACCGGCGACGTGCCGAAGGGCAGCGGCTGGCCGTCCAGATCGACGCACTTGCCGTTGGACTCCATCTCCAGTTGCTGCAGGTAGGCCGGCAGCCGGCGCAGGCCCTGGTGGTAGGGCGCGACCGAGCGGCTGGTGTAACCGTGGAAGTTGCGGTACCAGACATCGAGCAAACCGAGCTGGATCGGCAAGTTCTGCTCCAGGGGCGCCTCGGCGAAGTGGCAATCCATCGCGTGCGCGCCGGCCAGCAGCGCACGGAAGTGTTCCGCCCCGATCGCCAGCGCAATCGGCAGGCCGATCGCGCTCCACAGCGAATAGCGTCCGCCCACCCAGTCCCAGAAGCCGAAGGTCGTCGTGATGCCGAACTTCGCCGCTGCCGCCACGTTGGTGGTCGTTGCTGCGAAGTGTTTCGCGATCGCCGCCTCGCCGCCCTCGCCGTAACCCGCCAGGAACCAGGCGCGGGCGACTTCGGCGTTGGCCATCGTCTCCTGCGTCGTGAAGGTCTTGGAGGCGACGATGACCAGCGTCTCCCGCGGGTCCAGGCCGCGCAGCACCGGCACGATGTCGTGGCCATCGACGTTGGAGACGAAGTGCAGCGTCAGCCCGCGGTGCGCGAAGGCGTCGAGCGCCGGCACGACCATCTGCGGGCCGAGGTCCGAACCACCGATGCCGATGTTGACGACGTGGCGGATACCGCTGGTCGCCGTGTCGCGCACCTGTTCGACGTAGGCCAGCAGCCGATCGAGCACCCCATGCACGTCGTCGCTGAACGGCGCCGCACCGCGTGGTGCCCGCAGCGCGGTGTGCAGCACGGCGCGGCCCTCGGTGTGGTTGATCGGCTCGCCGGCCAGCATCGCGTCCCGGCGCTGCTCGATCTGGCACTCGCGGGCCAGCGCCAGCAGCAGGCCGCGGGTTTCGGCATCCCAGTGGTTCTTCGACAGGTCGGCGAACACCTCGGGCGCGCTCAGCGAGAACGTCTCGGCGCGCTGGGCGTCGGTGGCGAAGGCGGGGCGCAGGTCGAAGCTGCGGCCACTGTGGGCGAACTGCGTGGTCAGTGCAGTCCAGGCGGCGGTCTGGTCACAACGCGGGGCGGACATGGGCGGCTCCTCGGTGGGCGGGGGTTACAGCGACAGGATCATCTGGTCGAGCTTGCCGGCATCGACCGCGAAGCCGCGGATGCCTTCGGCGAGCTTCTCGGTGCCCATCGCGTCCTCGTTGAGGGCGTAGCGGAACGAGGCTTCGTTGTAGGACACGGCGTGGATCGGCGCGTCCTGGGCCTCCACCGGATCGAGCGCGCGCACGAACGGCGCTTCGCTGGCCTGCAGTTGCGCGAGCAGGTCGGGGCTGATCGTCAGCAGGTCGCAGCCCGCCAGCGCCGTGATCTGGCCGACGTTGCGGAAGCTCGCGCCCATCACCTCGGTGGGGATGCCGAACTTCTTGTAGTAGGTGTAGATCTGGGCGACCGACTGCACGCCGGGGTCGTTGGCGCCAGCCATCGCGGCTTCGTCCCACTTCGCGCCGGCCGATTTCTTGTACCAGTCGTAGATCCGGCCGACGAAGGGCGAGATGAGCTGCACGCCCGCCTCGCCGCAAGCCACCGCCTGGCAGAACGCGAACAGCAGCGTCAGATTGCAGTGGATGCCTTCGTGTTCCAGGATGCGCGCGGCCTGGATGCCTTCCCAGGTCGAGGCGATCTTGATCAGGACGCGCTCACGCCCGATGCCGGCGGCTTCGTACAGGCCGATCAGGCGGTGGGCGCGTGCCACGGTGGCCGCAGTGTCGAAGCTCAGGCGGGCATCGACCTCGGTCGAAACGCGGCCCGGCACCACCTTCAGGATCTCCAGCCCGAAGCGCACCAGCACCCGATCGACCACCTCATCCAGCGGCAGCCCACGGTGCGCGGCGACCGTCTCGGCCAGCAGTGGCGCGTAATCCGGCTGCTGCACGGCCTTGAGGATGAGCGACGGGTTGGTCGTCGCGTCCTGCGGCGTGAACTGGGCGAGCTGCTTGAAGTTGCCGGTGTCGGCGACGACGGTGGTGAACTGCTTGAGTTGCTTGAGTTGGTCGAGCTGGTGCATGGCGTGGGGTCCGTTCAAGGCAATCCGCGATTAGAACCCGAGTCCGTGGCGGTCGCCGTACAAGCCGGTTACGGCACCGTTCAGCCGCGCAGGCAGCCGCGCACGATTGACCTTGCGAAGAAACTGGTGCATCATCTTTTGTGAAACTGGGTTACAACACCTTCGCACCAACCTCCTTTTATTCCAGAGGCATTGCATGTCCTTCGATCTCGTCTTCTTCGGTGGCACTGGCGACCTGACGTGGCGCAAATTGATGCCCGCGCTGTTCCAGGCGTTTCGCCACGGCAAGCTGCCGAGCGGCGGGCGCATCCTGGCGGTCGCCCGCGACGAGCGCAGCGACGAGGCGTACCGCGCCTTCATCAAGGAGCGGTTCAGCGAGGTCGAAAGCTCCAAGCGCCCCACCGATGAAGAGTTCGCCCGCTTCGCCGAGCTGCTGCACTACCGGCGCATGGACCTGTCGCACCCGGAGGACTACGCCGGCCTGAAGCAGTGGCTCGACGAACGCGGCGCCGACACGACCGTGCTCTATCTGGCCACCAGCCCGCACCTGTTCCCGGTGATCTGCGAACAGTTGGGCGCGGCCGGCCTGAATGCGCCACACATCCGCGTCGTGCTGGAAAAGCCGCTCGGCCACGACCTGCAGAGCGCGCAGGAGATCAACCGCGCCGTGCGGTCGGTGTTCCGCGAGGAGCAGGCGTTCCGCATCGACCACTACCTCGGCAAGCCTTCGGTGCAGAACCTGATGGCACTGCGCTTCGGCAACGCGCTGTTCGAGCCGCTGTGGCGCCGCGAGAGCATCGCCAACATCCAGATCACGCTGGCGGAGTCGCTGGGCGTGGGCACGCGGGGTGATTTCTACGACCGCACGGGCGCACTGCGCGACATGGTGCAGAACCACGCGCTGCAACTGCTGACGATGATCGCGATGGAGCCGCCCTCGACGAGCGACGCCGACGCGATCCGCGACGAGAAGCTCAAGGTGCTGAAGTCGCTCAAGCCGTTCACGGCGGAATCGGTGGCGCGTGACGTGATCCGCGGCCAGTACCGGGCGGGCACGGCGAACGGTCAGGCGGTGCCGGGCTACCAGCAGGAGGTCAAGGTGCCGGAGGGCAGCCACTGCGAAACGTTCGTGGCGCTGCGCACCGAGGTGCAGAACTGGCGCTGGGCGGGCGTGCCGTTTTACCTGCGCACCGGCAAGCGGCTGGCGTCGCGCGAGGCGCAGATCGTCGTGAATTTCCGGCCCGTGCCACACCCGATCTTTCCGGGTTCGCAGCGCGCCAACAAGCTGGTGATCAAGCTGCAGCCGGAGGACGGGCTGGAGCTGCACCTGCTGGCGGCCAAGGGCAGCGGCACCAGCGACACGCTCGCCCCGGTGTCGCTGGATCTGGATTTCGACAAGGCGTTTGCCGCCGAGCGGGTGGGCGCCTACGAGCGGCTGCTGCTGGACGCGATCGCCGGCCGGCTGAACCTGTTCGTGCGCAGCGACGAGCAGGAACAGGCGTGGCGCTGGGTCGAGCCGATCCTGGACGCCTGGGAGCGCGAGTGCAGCAGTGGCGGCGAAGGCCCGCGGGGTTATGCAGCGGGCAGTTGGGGACCGGCAGCGGCCAGTGCGCTGGTGGCCCGCGACGGCTACGCCTGGAGTGAGGAACAGTGAAGTGAATCCCTTGTCGTCATCGTCGTCATCCTCCCTGCCCCCGATGCTGGACCGCATCCGCGCCTCGCTGCCGGCCCTGTCGCCGGCCGAACAGCGCGTGGGCAAACTCGTGCTGGCCGATGCGCGCAGCTTTGCCAGCCTCCCGGTGGCCGAACTGGCCGAGCGGTCGCACGTCAGCAAACCGACCGTGGTGCGCTTTTGCCGCAGCATCGGCTACGACGGGCTGGCGGACTTCAAGCTCAAGCTCGCCGGCACGGTGAACGAAGGCGTGCCCTTCGTGCACCGCTCGGTGGACGAGGATGACAAGCCGGCCGATCTGGTCGTGAAGGTGATCGACAACGCGGTCAGCGCGTTGCTGAAGTACCGCAACGACGCCACCGCGCACGCCTTCGACCGTGCCATCGAAGCATTGACCGAGGCTGCCCGCGCGAAGCGCCGCATCGAGTTCTACGGCGTCGGCAATTCCGGCATCGTGGCGCACGACGCGGAGCACAAGTTCTTCCGGCTGGGTGTCCACGCGGTCGCCTACAACGACGCGCATGTGCAGGTGATGGCGGCGACGATGGTCGGGCCGGGCGACTGCGTGGTGGTGATCTCGAACTCGGGCCGCAGCCGTGATCTGCTGGACGCGCTGGAGATTGCGCGCCGCAAAGGGGCGACCACCATCGTCATCACCGCCAGCGGCTCACCCCTGGCGCACCAGGCGCAGATCCTGCTGAGCGTGGACCACCCGGAAGACTACGACCGCTACAGCCCGATGGTCAGCCGGCTGCTGCACCTCACGGTGATCGACATCCTGACGACGGGGGTGGCGCTCAAGCTCGGCCCGGAGTTGCGGCCGATGCTGCAGGAAATCAAGAAGAACCTGCGCGCCAAGCGTTACGCGACGCCCTGAGCCACCAGCTCGGCCACGCCGTAGAGTCCGGCCAGCTCGCGCAGCCGCACGGGCAAGCCGCGGACCTGCAGACGGCGCCCCTGGCGGGCGGCGCAGCGGTGCAGTTCGATCAGCAGCGCCAGCGCACTGGAGTCGAACTGCTGCAGGGCACTGGCGTCCAGTTCGACCGCGGCGCCCGGTGCCGCGGCAGCGAGTTGTGCGGACAGTGACTGCGTGGTGGCGCGGGCTTCGCGCACGGTGAGGCACGCGGGCAGTCGCAGAACCGTTGCCATGGCGATCAGCCCTTGGCGGCCGCGGCCTTGTTCTTCTCGGCGAGCCTGGTGATCAGCCCGTCGATGCCGGAGGCGGCAATCTCCTGCGCGAAGCTGGCACGGTAGGACTCGACCAGCCAGACACCCAGCACGTTCACGTCATAGATCTTCCAGCCGTCGCCGGACTTCTCGACACGGTAGTCCAACTGGATCGGCTCGCCCTTGCCCTTGATCTCGGAGCGCACGAGTACCTCGGTGTCTTCCGGCTTCGAACGCAGTGGCTTGAGTTCGACCGTCTGGTCTTTCACCTGGGTCAGCGCACCCGCGTAGGTGCGCACCAGCAGCGTCTTGAACTCGTCTTGCAGGCGCTTTTGCTGGTCCGGCGTCGCCTGGCGCCAGTAGCGGCCGACCGACGCCGCGGTCATGCGCTGGAAATCGACCCCCGGCAAGATCTTGGCATCCACCAGCGCCAGGATGCGCTTGGTGTCGCCGGCCTGGATGGCCTTGTCCGACTTGACAGCGTCGATGACTTCGCCCGAGATCTGCTTGATCCAGACATCCGGGGCGGCGGAGGCGGCGGGGGCAGCGGCGCTCTGCGCCTGGGCAAGCGTGGTGGACAGCACCAGTGCGGTGGTGGCGATCAGCGAAGTCCAGCGACTCTTCAACATGGTGTTCCTTTCAACAACCGCCCACAGCGGGACGGCTGGTCTTCAACGTTCCAGGCCAGTGCCCGGTTGTCAACGTGGAGCCGACGCTGCCGGCTCGGCCGACGGCGCCATGGTGGTGTCTTCTTCCTCGTCCGGCGGGTTGCCGTCGTAGACAAGGCTGCGGCGGCGCTGCAGATACGCGTTGCGCACAAAGGCGTACTTGTCAAGCGCGATGTCGTCGATCAGACCCGTGGCCGTCAGCACGCCGGCGCGGGCACTGACCAACTGCAACCCGGTCAGCGTGTTGCGGGTCAGCGGCACCGACACCACCGACGTGGGCGTGGCCATGATGTCCACCGGCAAGCCGATCGAATCGCGCACCGTCGAAGGCCCCAGGATCGGCCAGACGATGTAGGCACCACTGGGCACGCCCCAGCGCCCCAGCGTCTGGCCAAAGTCCTCGCCGTGGCGCTCGAAGCCGAGTTCGGTGGCGATGTCCATCACGCCGGCAAAGCCGAAGACGGTGTTGGTGCCGAAGCGCATCACGTCGCTGAGTCCGTCGGCGAAGCGGCCCTGCATGAACAGGTTCACGGCCGACCAGGCGTCCTTGACGTTGCCGAAGAAGTTGGTCACCGCGAGCTGTATCGGCGATGGCAGCACCGCCTTGTAGACCTGCGCCACCGGCTTGAGGACAGCGCCGTCCACCGCCTCGTTGAAGGCGAACACCTTGCGGTTCAACGGCTCCAGTGGATCGGGATGCTGCGCCGTGGCACAGCCCGCCAGCAAGGCCGCACTGCCCAGCAGCGCCGCAGCGACCGGCCTCACGGCTTGCCGGCTGGCGCGTTGCTCGCGTCGGCCGCCTTGTTGAACAGGAACTGGCTGATCAGCGTCTCCAGCACCACCGCCGATTGCGTCTGCGTGACCACATCGCCGGCCAGCAGCGTCTTGTCCGACGCCCCAGGCTCGACGCCCAGGTATTGCTCGCCCAGCAGGCCGGCGGTGAGGATCTTGACCGAGCTGTCCTTGGGGAAGGCGAAGCGTTGCTCCATCTCCATCTCCACGGTGGCCTGGAAGGACTTGTCGTCGAAGCTGATGCGCGTGACCCGGCCAACCACGACGCCCGCGCTCTTGACCGCCGCACGGGCCTTGAGTCCACCGATGTTGTCAAAGCGCGCCGAGATGCGGTAGACCGGCTCGAACGACAGGCTCAACAGGTTGCCGGCCTTCAGTGCCAGGAACAGCAGCGCCGCGGCACCGATGACGACGAACAATCCAACCCAGAGGTCATGTCGGGATTTCTGCATGGGGGTTCCTCAGAGTTTCTTCAGCATTTCTTCAGATCGAGAACATCAGCGCGGTGAGGATGAAATCCAGCGCCAGCACCGCCAGCGAGGACACCACCACCGTGCGGGTCGTCGCACGGGCCACGCCCTCGGGCGTCGGCTGGCAGCCATAGCCTTGCAGCAGCGCCACGAAGGTCACGGCCAGCCCGAACACCACGCTCTTCAGGACGCCATTGCCGACATCCTTGAACACATCGACGCCGCCTTGCATCTGTGACCAGAACGCGCCAGCGTCCACACCGATCAGCACGACACCAACCGCCCAGCCACCGAGGATGCCGACCGCGCTGAACACCGCCGCCAGCAGCGGCATGGCGATCAGGCCGCCCAGAAAGCGTGGGGCCAGCACGCGCTGGACAGGATCGACGGCCATCATCTCCATCGCGGCCAGTTGCTCGCCGGACTTCATCAGGCCGATCTCGGCCGTCAAGGCCGTCCCGGCCCGGCCCGCGAACAGCAGCGCCGTCACCACCGGCCCGAGTTCACGCACCAGCGACAGCGCCACCAGCAGCCCGAGCGCCTCGGACGAGCCGTAGCGTTGCAGCGTGTAGTAGCCCTGCAGCCCCAGCACGAAGCCGACGAACAGGCCCGATACCGAGATGATCGCCAGCGAATGGTTGCCCAGGAAAAAGACCTGGTCCGACACGAGCCGCAGGCGCGCCAAGGCCACCGGCGTCAAGGCCACCAGACGGCCCAGCAGCCGCGTCGCCACGCCGATGTCCGCCAAGCCGCTGCGCACAGCGAAACCGACACGCGCCAGCACGCCACCCGCAGCACTCATCGCACACCTCCGCGCAGCCCGAAATCCTCTCCGACCGGCGTGGCAGGATAGTGAAAGCGCACGGGGCCGTCCGGGGCTGCTTCGATGAACTGGCGCACCAGCGGATCGTCGGTGCGGCGCAACGCTTCGGGAGTGCCCTGCGCCGCGATGCCGCCGTTGGCGATGAAGACGACGTGGTCGGCGATGGAAAAGGTCTCGTCCACGTCGTGCGAGACAACGATGCTGGTCACGCCCAGCGCATCGTTGAGTTCACGGATCAGCCGCGCGGCCACGCCCATCGAGATGGGATCCAGTCCGGCGAACGGCTCGTCGTACATGATCAGCTCCGGGTCGAGGGCGATGGCGCGTGCCAAGGCCACACGCCGCCCCATGCCGCCGGAAATCTGGCTTGGCAGCAGGTCACGCGCGCCGCGCAAACCCACCGCGTTGAGCTTCATGAGCACCAGATCGCGGACCATCGCTTCGGTCAGATCGGTGTGTTCGCGCAAGGGAAAGGCCACGTTGTCGAACACCGGCAGATCGGTGAACAGCGCACCGAACTGGAACAGCATGCCCATGCGCCGACGCATCGCCATCAGACCCGCGCGGTCGAGCGTCGCGACATCGGTGCCATCGAACAGCACCTGTCCGGACATGACACCCAGTTGCCGCCCGATCAGGCGCAACACCGTCGTCTTGCCACCTCCCGAGGTGCCCATGAAGGCCACCACCGCACCGCGCGGCACGGTCAGGTTGACATCGTTCAGGATGGTGCGGTCCCCATAGCCGCAGGTCACGCCGCGCAGTTCGACCAGCGGCGGCTGGACTGCAGCCGTGGCAGCGGCGGAGGGAACGGCATTGGCGGAGGAATGGGGTTCGGGCAGCACGGATTCGATGATAGGGGAAGCACGGTGCGCGGGTCGAAACAACAAAGCCGCCCGGAGGCGGCTTCACGCAGCTTTACCAGATCCGGTCAGGCCGAGAAGCTCGACCCGCAGCCGCAGGTGGTCGTGGCGTTCGGGTTCTGGATCACGAACTGGGAGCCTTGCAGGTCTTCCTTGTAGTCGATCTTCGCACCCGTCAGGTACTGCAGGCTCATCGCGTCGATCAGCAGCGTGACACCGTTCTTGTGCATGGCGGTGTCGTCGTCGTTCACGATCTCGTCGAAGGTGAAACCATACTGGAAGCCGGAGCAGCCACCACCCTGCACGAACACGCGCAGCTTCAGGTCGGGATTGCCTTCTTCAGCGACCAGATCCGCCACCTTGGCAGCCGCGCTGTCGGTGAAGATGATCGGGGCGGGCATGTCGAATTCGGGGGTGTCGAGGATTTCGGCGACGGCGCTCATGGGCAACTCCGGTTAGCGTTCTTGCAGTGGATCAGTTACTTGTCATTGCCCGTGGCCAGCAGCTTCAGAGAGGGCTTGTCCTCCACCAGGGCCGGGGCAACACCTCGGCCAGCCGAGCCGGAGATGCGGTGCAAAGCGCCTTCGATGGTAGCACCCTGGTGCATTTCGAGTGCCTCGTAGACAACATCGCCCTGGATGTGCGCCTTGGGCTGCAGCTCCAGCAGGTGGTTCGACTCGACCGGGCCGATGACGGTGCCATTGATGATGACATGCCCGGCCTTGACCGTGCCCGTGACCTTGGCTTTCTCGCTGATGACGAGGATGCTGGTGTCGTTGGCGCTGGCGATCACATCACCCTGGATCTCGCCGTCGATGCGCAGGCCGTCGCTGAAGCGCAGCGTGCCCTGGATCACCGTGCCTTCGCCGATCAGGCTGCGGATGGCGGGCTGTTTCTTGGAGCCGAACATGGAATGTTGTCCTGAATGAAAAGAGGTTGTCCGCGGTGGCGGGGTTCACATCCGGGCCACTTCAGATGCCTGCAGTTTCCCCGCTGCATCCAGCACCTTGATTTCCAGTTGTTTTACCACGGCACCCGCGGGCAGGTCGATGGTGCCTTCCATGCGTTGGTACTGTTTCATCTCGATCGACTGCCCGGCCTTGTTGAGCGTCTGCGTCCAGGGGCGGCCCTCTTGCGTGCCCGTGAGGGTCAATTCGTAGCGGCCCCTGAATTCACCCGATCGGCCCACCGCCTGCATCAGCAACGCCTGGTAACGCAAGTGCCCCGGTCGGTCCAGGGTCACTTGCAGCCCCCGCAAGGCGAGCGGCTTGCCGTTGTCCTGCGTGGGCATCAGTTTCTCGAAAAACCCCAGGTCGCGGGTCAGCGCGAGGTTCTCGGCCTCCAGCGACTTGACGCGTGCGGCCAAGCTTTCCTGCGTGGTCTGCGCAGCCTTGAGCAGGCTGTCGGCCGTGTTCGCCACCGACAGCGCTCGGTCATGCTCATCGCGCAGCCGGCCCACCTCGTCGCGCAGGCTGGTCAGCTCGGTACGGGCATCGCGGTCCAGACCGGTGATTTCCTTGCCGAACTCGAACACCCACAGCGCCAATGCGGCCGAGCACCCCATCATCAGCGCCAGGATGAGCCAGCGCAGCGGCCACGGCATCCGGCTGCGCACCGTGACCCGCGGCGCACTCACCGACCAGCGTCGGCGCAGAAGTTTCCATCGCATAGCTTGGGCAGCCTCGATACGAACCGACGCATCCTTTGTGGAAATTGACACACTTTCCACACGATACACCAACAAAAAAGGCCACCCTGAGGTGGCCCTTGTTCGCGGGGCGCCGTCGCGCCCGTTGAATCGCCGAGATCGGCAGGATCAGCGCTTGCTGAACTGCTTCCTGCGACGGGCGCCGTGCAGACCGACCTTCTTGCGCTCGACTTCACGCGCATCGCGCGTCACGAAGCCGGCGTGGCTCAGTTCGGGCTTGAGCGTGGCGTCGTAGTCGATCAGGGCGCGGGTCACACCGTGGCGCACAGCACCGGCTTGACCGGACTCGCCACCGCCGTGGACGTTGACCTTGATGTCAAACGTCTCGACGTTGTTCGTCAGGAACAGCGGCTGCTTGACGATCATGATCGAGGTCTGGCGGCCGAAGTACTCTTCGACCGACTTGCCGTTGACCGTGATCAGGCCGGTGCCCTTCTTGATGAAGACACGCGCGACCGACGATTTGCGGCGGCCCGTGCCATAGTTCCAATCACCAATCATGTCGGCTCCTTAGAGGTCCAGCGTCTTGGGCTGCTGAGCGGTGTGCGGGTGTTCGCCACCGGCATAGACCTTCAGCTTCTTGATCATCGCGTAGCCCAGCGGACCCTTCGGGAGCATGCCCTTGACGGCCTTCTCGATGGCGCGGC
>NZ_JAAFKF010000097.1 GCF_013299175.1 Sphaerotilus sp. | reverse complement strand
AGATCCTCGTGCCCGATTTCCGGGGCCGCGACGACCGGGCGCTGGAGATCCTGAAGGCCGCGCCGCCGGACGTGATGAACCACAACCTGGAAACCACGCAGCGCCTGTACAAGGAAGCGCGGCCGGGCTCCGACTACCAGTTCAGCCTGAACCTGCTGAAGAAGTTCAAGGCGCTGCACCCGAACGTGCCGACCAAGAGCGGCGTGATGGTCGGCCTGGGCGAGACGGACGAGGAGATCCTGGAGATCATGCGCGACATGCGGGCGCACGACATCGACATGCTCACGATCGGCCAGTACCTCGCGCCGTCGGGGCACCACCTGCCGGTGCGGCGGTATGTGCATCCGGACACGTTCAAGATGTTCGAGGCCGAGGCGTACAAGATGGGGTTCTCGCACGCGGCGGTGGGGGCCATGGTGCGCAGTTCGTACCACGCGGATCAGCAGGCGGCGCACGCCGGCGTTTGATCCTGCTGGCGCATCACGGGGTGGCGTGTGTCGCCCGCCACTCCGCCAGCGCCGCCAGCCGCATCGGCGAGTTGGTCGAGCCATACAGGTCATAGCCACCGCGCCGCTCGACGAACTCGAATTCAAAGCGGTCGTCGAACGGTGCGGCATACGCATGCAGGAACTCGCCGCCCTGCGCATCGCGCTCGTAGAACACGCCTGCCGCCCGCAGCGCCGCCAGAAACTCCGGCTCCAGCGCGTACTTGGCGTCCACATCGTCGTAGTAGTTGTCCGGCACCGGCAGCAGCGGCGCGCCCTGTGTCCGCAGTGCTGCCATCGTGGCCAGCACGTCATTCACCTCAATGGCAATCTGCTGCACCCCCGCTCCACCGAAGCGGGCCACGGAGCGCGAGACCGCCGTGTTCTCGCGCTCGGAGACGATCAGCGAGGTGCGGATGGCCTTGTCCGCGGACTCGATCTCACGGCTGCGGATGATGCCGAAGGGATCGTGCAGCACCGTGCTGCGCTGCGGCTGCAGGCCGAGCACGGCGCGCTGGAACAGCACCCACGGGTCGATCTGCCCGCCCGGCACGGCCTGCACCAGGTGGTCGATCCGGGCGGAGTGCGTGCCAGCGTGCGCCGCGAGCTGGCGCACGGCCTCGGTGTCCATCACGAAATCAGCCTCGAAGGCGTGGTGGCCGTGGGCGTCGGCCGGCGGGCAGAAGTAGAGCAGGCTGCCATCCGGGGCCTGCACGGCGGGAATGTCCAGCTCGCCCTGTCCGACGCGGCCCGTGACGCGGGTGCAGCCCAGCGCCTCGGCACGGACCAGCGCGGCTTGCGGATCGGCCGTGGTGAGGGCGGACGCACAGGCCGAGGTGCCGTGCAGGTCGAAGTAGCTGCGCGAGAAACACTCCTGCTCGCGGTTGAGCACGATCCGCACATCGCCCAGACCGAACAGCGCCACGTCCTTGGAGCGGTGCTGGCCGATGTGGACAAAGCCCAGGCTGCCAAGCAAGGCGGCCAGCCGGGTGGCGGCGTCGGTGTCCACGGCGAATTCGATGAAGGACCAGCCCGCCAGTTGCGGCGGCGGCGGGGCATCGAACAGCGGCACCTGGGGGACGGGCGCGGCGGGCGTGGTCGGCGGACTCAGGCGCACCTGCTCTTCCAGCCACAGCAGCGAGCGCATCGCGTCCACCGCGTTGGCGCGCGCAGGGGCGGAGCGGAACTCGTCGTTGAAGATTTCCAGCGAGAGCGTGCCGGTGTAGCCGGCGTCCAGGATGCTGCGCACGAAGCCGGTGACGTTCATCTCGCCCTGGCCGGGGAAGCAGCGGTAGTGGCGGCTGTGGGTGAGCACGTCGGTGTTGACCCACGGCGCGTCGGCGAGCTGCACGTAGAAGATGCGGTCGCCGGGCAACTGGGCGATCGGCGCGGGGTCGTCGCGCAGGGACAGGGTGTGGAAGCTGTCGAGCGCGAGGCCGAGCGCAGGGTGGTTGACCTTGTCCACCACGGCCCATGCCTGCGAGAACCGCTTGACCTGGCTGCCCCAGGCGAGGGCTTCGTAGGCAATCCGCATGCCGCGGCGCCCGGCGGCTTCGGCGAGCTGCGCGAACTGCTCGGCCAGCGCGTCGGTGTCGCCCAGCGCATCCGGCTGCACGCTGGAGCACACCAGCAGCAAGTCGGTGCCGAGGGCTTCCATCAGATCGAACTTGCGCTCCACGCGGGCCAGGCTGCGGGCGACCTGGGCGGGCGTGCTGCCGTCGAAGTCGCGGAAGGGCTGGAACATGTCGATCGCCAGCCCGAGGTCGGCGGCGATGGCGCGCACGTCCTGCGGCTTGCCGGAGAACTGCAGCAGGTCGTTCTCGAAGATCTCGACGCCGTCGAAGCGGGCGGCGGCGATGGCTTGGAGTTTCTCGCGCAACATGCCGGACAGGGAGACGGTGGCGATGGATCGACGCATGGGCAGCACTCAGGTGGAAAAGGGTCGCAAGGGTCGCGCGACTGTAGGCGGCGTGGCGCGGCGATTCCAGACCGGTTAGGCTGTCTGCGGTCGATCACCGATCGCAGATGATCGACCAACGATCGAATCACTGGTTTTCCCTGCACCATGCCCACCGACACCAAGACCATCACCGAAACCACCGGGATCGACCGCTCCCTGCTCATCGAAGGACTCGGCAAGGGCCTGCGCATGATCGAAGCCTTCTCCGACGACTGGCCGCGCATGACCGCCACCGAGGCCGGCCAGCGCACCGGCCTGACCCGCACCGCCGCCCGCCGCTACCTCGTGAGCCTCGTCCACTACGGCTACGCCGAGACCGACGGCAAGCACTACTGGCTGACCCCCGGCGTGCTGCGGCTGGGGCAGAGCTATCTGGAGGCGGCGCGGCTGCCGCGGCTGGTGCAACCGTTTCTGCAGCGGCTGTCGCTGCAGACGGGCGAGACGGCCAATCTCAGCGTGCTCGACGGCCATGAAGTCGTCTACCTCGTGCGCAGCAACTCGCCGCGCATCGTCTCCATCGGCTTCCATGTGGGGGCGCGGCTGCCGGCGCATGTGGTGTCGCCGGGGCCGGCGGTGCTCTCGACCTTCACCGCCGCGGCGCTGGACGACTGGCTCGAACGCCACCACTTCGTGCGCTTCGCCCCCACGACGATGACCGATCCGGCGCAGTTCCGCGCGGCCGTCACGCTGGCGGCGCAGCGCGGCTATGGCTGGGCGCAGCAGTACGTGGACCCTGGGCTGTGCGGGCTGGCGGTGCCGCTGTCCGACCGCAAGGGGCGCTGTGTCGGGGCGCTCAGCATGACGTTTCAGGCTCAGAACTACCCGGAGGACACCTGCCTGGCCCGGCTGCTGCCGCCGCTGCAGGACACGGCCAGCACGCTGCGGGCGATCCTGTAGGCGTGGCAGTGTTCAGTCGAAGTGGTAGCCCTCGGCCGGCACCACCCGCCACGACCCATCCCCCGGCAACTCCAGCACCCAGCGGTGGAACGGCAGGATCGCCGGCCGGTGGCTGATGCTGACCGGCGTGCTGCCGATGCCGGCGAGCTGGGCGTACAGCAGCGCCTCGTTGGCGGCGTCGAGCGCGCTGGAGGCTTCGTCCAGCATCACGTAGCGCGGCTGCGCCAGCAGCACCCGCGTGAACGACAGCCGCTGCTGTTCGCCCACCGAGAGCACCTTGGCCCAGTCGCGTTCGGCGTCCAGCCCGCCGACGCGCTCGTCCAGACCGGGCAGGTTGACCTGGTGCAGCAGGGCGCGCAGCTCCTCGTCGGTGACTTCGCGTTCGGGGTGCGGGTAGAGCATCTGGCTGCGCAGCGTGCCCGGTGAGAGGTAGGGCTGCTGCGGCAGGAACAGCATCTCCGCATGGCCCGGCCGCACGACCCGCCCCGCGCCGGTCTGCCACAGGCCGGCCATCACCCGCAGCAGCGAACTCTTGCCGCAGCCGCTCGGCCCGGTGATGAGCAGGCCCTCGCCGGGCGCGATGGCCAGCGTGACCTCGCGGATCAGCGTGTGCGCGTGCTCCGGCGTCACCACCGTGACCTGCTCCAGCGCGAGCTGCGGGCCGTCTGCCGTCGCGATGCCGGGTTCGGCGTCGCGCAGGGTCTGGTCGTCGAGCGCCTGCGAGAAGGCGTCGAGCCGGCTCACGCCCGCGCCGAAGCGGCTCAGGCTCTCGAAGTGCTGCACGATCAGCGTCAGCGCACCCAGGATCGCCGTGAACGCGCCCGCGGCTTGCACCGCGCGGCCCACCTCCATGCGGCCCGACAGCACCTCGTCCGCGATGACCACGCTCGGCAGCGCCAGCATGAGGAAGCTGTGGGCGTACTGGAACAGGTTGAGGTGGAACTGCCAGCGCAGCACCTGGCGGAAGTTGTCCAGCAGGTCGGCGAAGCGCCCGCGCAGACCGCCCAGCTCCTGCGCCTCGCCGCTGTGGAAGGCGATCGACTCGGCGTGTTCGCGCACCCGCACCAGCCCGAAGCGGAAATCAGCCTCCCGCCGCAGTTGCCGGAAGTTCAGCGCGATCAGCCGCCGCCCGAACACCGACCCGGTGAACCAGGTGCCGATGAGCGCATAGCCGATGAGGAAGCCGACCAGGGGCCGCGAGATGGTCCACAGCACGCCGGTGAACGCCACGAGGTCGATCACCGCGCCCAGCAGCACCATCAGGAAGTACAGCGACTGCGAGGTGAAGCTGTGGACATCCTCGGCGATGCGCTGGTCGGGGTTGTCGATGCCGGCGTGGGCCTGGAGGTGGTTGAGCTGGTAGTAGGCGCGGTGGTTGAAGTAACGCTGGAGCAGGTGGTCGGTGAGCCAGCGCCGCCACTGCATGCCCAGCGTGTCGCGCACGAAGTAGTAGCAGGCGTACAGCGGCACGGCCGCCACCAGCACCACGCTGAAGCGCCGGATCGCGGCCCAGAAGCGGTCGGCGTCGCCCGCGGCCAGCGCGGAGGTGAATTCGCCCGTCTCCTGGTTGAACAGCACGTTGAAGCCCGTCTGCCCCAGCAGCAGCACGACCAGCAGCGCCACCATGGCACGGGCGCGCACCCGCTCGTCCGAACGCCAGTACGGCGCCGCGGTGTGGACGAACCGTTGCCAGAGGTGGCGCTCGGCGCCGGGTTCGTCAGGAGGCGTCATGCGGGCGTGGGCTGGATCAGGGCGGAATCAGCTCAGGGACATCCGGGTCGGGGTGTGCGGGCGTCGGTGCGCCAGAGTGTGCCATCGTGGCCGGTGGACACCAGGACGAGTCCGGCCAGGGCCGCGGACGGGCGCCAGTCCAGCTCGGCGATGAACCAGACCGTGCCCGGCAGGCACAGCAGTTGCGCGGCCCGTTCGGTGCGCCAGAGCACGCGGGCGGCAGTGGCCGGGTCGAAGCGGCCGGCGTCGAACAGCTCCTTGCGCCAGTTGTCGGTCTTGGGCAGGTTCGGGTCATCCCAGCTCGACAGCACGATCGGCGGCTGGGTCAACCCGGCATAGAAGGGCAGGTCGAAGAACGCGCCCTCGACCAGCACCACCGCATCGCCCGGCTGGCGCAGACCGGCGAGCGTCTGGCCCAGGTCGCGGTGCGAGTGGGGCGCCTTCCACGCCAGTGCCACGATGAGTCCGACGCAGAACACCGCCGCTGCCGGCATCACCCGCCGCCATGCCCGGCCCTGCACCACCGCCAGCCCCAGCAACCCGCACAGCGGTGCCACCGCCGGCAGTGCATAGCCGACCAGCTTGGACGTGGGCAGGGAGAAGAAGCCGGCGATCGCCACCAGCCACCACAGGTACAGCCCGCGTGGCGCACCCTGCGTGCGCTGGCGCCAGGCCGCCGGCAGCCACAGGCTCCACGGCAGCGTCAGCAGCGGCAGCACCGCGGCGTAGAACCACAGCGGTTGCGCGTTGTTGAAGCCGGTCTGGGCGTAGCGGCGGACGTGCTGCTCCATGAAGAAGTAGTCGAAGAAGCCGGGATAGCGGAGTTGCATCGCCACGAACCACGGCGCCGCGATCAGCAAGAAGGCCCCGACCGCCAGCGGGTGCATCAGCCCCAGGCATTGCCGCCAGCGCCGCTGCGCCAGCAGCCACGGCCCGATCACCAGCGCCGGCAGCACCACGCCGATCAAGCCCTTGGACAGCACCGCCAGCGCCATCGCCACCCAGGCGCCGACCAGCCAGCGCAGGTCGGTGCGTGCCGGGTCGTCCACGGCGCGCTGGCCGCCGAGGACCGCCACGGTGATCAGGCCCGCGACCAGCATGTCGTGGTTGGCGTACTGGCCACCGATGTAGAAGAACGGCGTGGTCGCCATCACCCCCAGCGCGACCAGGGCTTCGGTCAACCCCACCCGGCGGCGCAGGTCGAGGAACAGCGCCGCGCCCATGCACCACGCCCCCACGGCCGGCGCCACGCGCGCCGCGAAGGCGTGGACGCCGAGCAGTTGCATCCCGGCGATGTCGAGCCAGTACATCAGCGGCGGTTTGTGGAAGAAGGGCAGTCCGTGCAGCGTCGGCACCAGCTTGTCGCCCAGGAACATTGCGCGGGCAACACCGGCGTAGCGGCCTTCGTCGGGCAGCAACAGCGGACGCAGCCAGCTTGTCGCCAGCAGCCACAGCGCCAGCAGCGCCAGGGTTCGGGTGGTGGTCCAGCGGAGCGCCGATGGAGCGGCACCGCGGCGGGTGGCGTCCGCGGCGTCGGCGGTGGGCGTGGGGGTGTGGGGGTGGGAAGTGGTCATCGCAAGGGCAAATCCGGGGCCGATTATCGGTGCCCGGTTGCCCGCGAGGCGGCCTGTTTGCTTTTACGCTCCGGAGGACGTGTCTGGAACCGGTAGGACCACGGGTTCCGCCGGAGCGACCGGAGGCGGGTTCGGTGTGACCACGGGTGCCGGTGCAGCGGTCGATTTCTGGTAAACGCGGACGTAGTCCACTTCCATCCGGTCCGGGAAGGCACTGGGGTTGACCGCACCTCCCAGTGATCCGCCGACGGCCACGTTCAGCAGCAGGTACTGTGGCACATCGAAGGGCCAGGCGTCCTGACCGAGCGCGCCGCGGGTCGCCTGGTAGTGCGGCACGCCATCGACGCCCATCGTGATGCTGTCGGCGGTCCAGGTGAGGTAGTAGTTGTGGAAGGCGGTGCAGGCGTCGGGCAGGCGGATCGAATACGCGGGGGGCAGATCGCCGCTGCGGGTCGAGTGCAGGGCGCTGAACACCCGGTCGGGCGTGTTGCCGACGTGTTCCATGATGTCGATCTCGCCGTCGGTGGGCCAGCGGCCACTCTCGGCCAGCATCCAGATCGCCGGCCAGGTGCCGCCCCCGCAGGGCAGCTTGGCGCGGATCTCGAAGTGGCCGTGGGTCCAGGTCGCCCTGCCGCGCGTGATCAGCCGCGCCGAGCTGTACGCCTGCCCGCCCCAGTCCGGCAGGGCGCTGAGGTTTTCCTTGCGGGCCGTGATGACCAGACGCCCGGCGCTGATCTGGGCATTCTCGGGGCGGTCGCGGGCGTAGTACTGCTGCTCACCGTTGTACCAGCCGAGGCGGTTGCGGTCGGTGTCGTAGTCCCAGCGGGACGGGTCGGGCAGCCCGTCCGCATCGAATTCATCGGCCCAGACCAGGCTGTAGCCCTCGGGAACGGCCGCGGTTTCAGGATCCACCGCCCCGGTGTCAGAACCTCCGCCGCCACCGCAGGCAACCACCAGCAAGGACACTGCCATCGTCAAGTACAGCCGAATTGATTTCATGGTTCCACGGACAACCGAACACACCAGCGGCGAGTATGGTGGGCCTGCCGTGGCGCTACCGGTGCCATGAGCCGGGTGTTCGCTGCCCTTTTGTCGTGGTGGCTGCGGCCGACACGCGCCACCGCCCGATGCGCGTGGCCAGGTTCTGCGCGAATGCAAAGAAGGGTTAACGGGGGTAACGCTGTTCACTCTTGCATGGACAGCAGGGGGGGTGAACCCTAGGATGCTGGCACATGGCCATGAATGGGAAAATTTCCCATTCATGGAGTTGACCGCCTGACCTCTTGTCCTGGAGATCCCGATGACCCGTACCCGCCTGAGCCAGTCCCTGATCCTGACCCTGTCCACCGCGGCGCTGGCCGTGCTGGCCGCCTGCGGTGGCGGCAGCGACACCGCGTCCACCGCGCCCACAGCGGCGGCCGCTTCGGTCACGCTGCAGACCTACATCACCGACAACCTCGCCACCGAGTATTCGAAGGTCTGGGTCACGGTCAAGAAGATCACCGCCACCGACAGCGCTGGCACCGCCATCACGCTGCTGGACGCCACCGCCGCCCCGGTCGTGGTCAACCTCTCCTCGCTGGCGGCGGTGGGGCAGTTCATGTCGAGCGTGAGCGTGCCGGCCGGGATCTACACGCAGCTCGCCGTGACGCTGGGCAACGACGTGCAGCTCGTCTCGCTCGACGGCGCCACCACCGTGGCGGGCAAGCTCGCCAGCGGCACCAGCGATTTCGTCTGGAACGTGCGCAACCTGAGCTTCGACACCGCCACCACGGGCCAGCTCGTGCTCGACTTCAACCTCGCGCGCTTCACCTACAGCGCCGCCACCGGTCTCGTGACGCCGCAGGTCGATGTGCTCCACCCGACCGACGCCTTCCGCAAGTTCGTGCGCCAGCAGGCCGAAGTCCACGGCACGGTGCAGAGCGTGGACACCACCGCCGGCACCATCACCGTCAACGACAGCCGCCTCGGCACGGGCGTGGTCGTCTCGCTCGCCACGGATGCCGTCATCACCAACGAATCCACGGGTGCCACGCTGACGCTGGCCCAGCTCGCCACGGGCACCCGCATCGGCATCAGGGGCACGGTCACGCCAGGGGCCACGACGGCCGACCCGGTCACGGTCTCGGCCACCGTCGTCCATGTCGAATCCGCCGTCACCCGCGCCAGCGGCGAGGGCACCGTCAGCGCCGTCAACGGCACCCGCGTCACCGTCAAGCTCACCGACGCCAACTTCCTGCCGGGCAGCGACAGCGTGGTCGTGGAGACCAGCGGTGCCACCTTCCCGCACGGGCTGGCGACCGATCTGGCCATTGGCGTGGTGGTGAGTTTCCGCGGTCAGGTCAGCGGCACGGGTGCAGCGGCAGTGGTCGCCGCATCGTCAGTCGATGTGCGTGGTGCGGCGTCGAGCCATGCGCGGGCCGCGCATCCGGAACACGCCTTTGCGGGTGGCGGCGTGCGCGGCACGGTGGGCACGGTGGGCACCGATGGCCGCTTCACGCTCGTGGTGAGCGCCGCCAACGCCACGACCGCCGTGGCGGCCGGTACCTACACCGTCACCACCACCGGCGCGGCCTACCACGACGGCTCGGCGAGCTGCCTGGTGGCAGGGGCCACCATCCAGGCACTGGGCACGCTCAGCGGCACGACGCTGACCGCCGCCGTCCTCGACGTGGACGGCTGTGCCGGCCAGCAGCACGCGGAACAGCACGGCAAGCGTTGAGCAGCGACCCAGTCAGTCGGCGCGCACGAGGATCACCACGCGGCGGTTCTGTGCGCGGCCGGTCTCGGTCGCGTTGTCGGCGATGGGCAGCGCGGCCCCGAGTCCACGGGTCTCGATGCGGATGCTCGGCAGGCCGCGCGCCGTGAATTCGCGGGCAACCACCTCGGCCCGCTTGGCGGACAGGCGCTGGTTGTAGACCGCATCACCAATGTTGTCCGCGTGGCCCTCGATGCGCAGCCGGGTCAGGTCTTCCCGGTGCAGCGTGTCGGCGATGCCGGCGATGGTCTGCAGGCCCTCGGTGCCGAGGCGTTCGTCGTTGAAGGCGAACAGCACCTTGCCGGCCAGGTTCAGCTCCCAGCCCTCGGTGACTTCGGCAAACCCCATCTGCCGCAGCGCCACCACCTGCGACGGCGAGAACCGCGCGGCGGGCGCAGGGGGTGGCGGTGACGGCGGCGGGGTCGCGCAGCCGGTCAGCGCCAGCGTGAAACCCAGGGCGAGCGCACCGGCGGTGCCCAGTTGCCGGCGACGGGCCGGACTGCAGTCGGGTCGTGTCATTGCGCGATCTTGTCGTTGAGTGTGGGGTAGGGCATGCCTGGTCCTGCCAGGGGCTTGTGCCGTGCGCGCTTGCCAGCGTGCTTGGCGCGGTACATGGCCCGATCGGCGGTGTCGAGCAGGGCAGGGATGGTGTCGCCGTCCAGCGGGTAGGTTGCCATGCCCGCGCTCAGGCCGCAGTGGAAGTGGCCGTGTTCGTCAAGGTCGAAGGGCTGCGTCATCAGGCTGTGGATCTTCTGCCCGACGCGGCGTGCGTCGTCCACGCTGCGCAGCGGGTGCAGCAGCACGGCGAACTCGTCGCCCCCCAGCCGCGCCACCACGTCGGTTTCGCGCACGGCGGTGCGCAGCCGGTCGGCCATCATCGCCAGCAGGCGGTCGCCGGCCGCGTGGCCTGCCGTGTCGTTGACCGCCTTGAAGCCATCGGCGTCGAGGAAGAGCACCGCCAGGTGCCCACCGCGGGCACTGGTGCTGTTCAGCGCCTCCTGCAGCCGGCGCTCGAACTGCGAGCGGTTCGCCAGCCCGGTCAGCTCGTCGTGCCACGCCTTGTGGGCCAGCACGTCGTTGTCGGACTGGAGCCGGCGGTGGCGTGCCAGCAACTCGGCCTGCCCGAGCTGCACCTCGTCGAGCATGGCGTTGAAGTCCTCGCTGAGCGCCTGCAGCTCGGCGATCCGGGCGGCGGGCGCGCGCCGCGCATAGGTGCGCTCGCTGCGGATCGAGCGGGTCAGGGCTGCGAGCTGGTTGATCGGGTCGAGGATCGAATGCTCCATGCGCCGTGTCATCAGCGTGCCCGCCGCCAGCGAGGCGCCGATGCACAGCACCGCCCCGATTGCCCCGTAGACCAGCAGCCAGGCGTAGAGCGTGCCGTCCCCGCGCAGCCGCACCTGTCCGATGGTGCGTCCGTCGAGCAGCACCGGCGAGCGGGCCTCGCTGTGCATCAACAGCGCGCCGACTTCGCGCATCAGGCGGTCGATGGTGCCCTGGTCAGGCGTGGTGTGGCTGGCCAGCACTTCACCGCTGGGCAGCAGCACCCGTGCCTCGATCAGCCCCTCGCGCCCGGCGATGTCCCGCAGCAGCTCGCCAGCGGTCTGCTCGTCGCGGAAGGTGATGGCCGCCTCGACCGAATAGCTCAGCGTGCGCGCCACAAGTTCCAGGTGCCGCTCCTGCACGCCGCTCAGCAGCACATGCGCGATCACCGCCAGCGCCAGCCCGAAGGTCGTCACGGCCGCGGTCGCCACCCGCAGGTGGCCATGCCGCAGCAGCTTGAGGAAGGTCACGGGGCGTGTCATGGCGTGGTCCCGGCGCGGGGTTGACCGAGCTTGAGCACCTGGGGGTGGACATGCAGGCCGCTGCGGGCCACGGCGTCGAGGTTGACTTCCACGCGCAGTCCGCCGCTGCCGCTGCTGCCGCCGCGGGGCACCAGGCAGAACATGCCGCCACGGCTGCAGAACTCGGCACCTTCGCCCATGTGGAGCACCGGCCGGCCGATCAGTTGCGCCAGCGGCTCCACTGCGGCGGGTCCGGCGCCCAGGTAGACCGCATCGCAGTCCAGCGGCAATTCGTCCGCCAGATCCACCAGCCGCACCGGCGCCAGCTTGCCGGCCGGGACGCTGTCGTGCAGCGTGCGCAGCTCCAGGACGCTGCTGCTGCGTTCATTGACACACAGGGCCAGCGGACGGGTGGTGCGCTGCGGCCAGCGGGTGTGGGCGAGGATGCCCAGCACGGCTTCGGCCACGGTGAGCCGCAAGGCGTTGGGTGTGGGGGCGGTGGCGGCCAGGGAGGGGGTATCGGCCGCTGGCAGCGCCGACCAGGCGGCCGAGGACAAGGCCATCCAACCCCATCCGATTCCAAGGCCGAGCGTGGCCCGCCAGCGCAACAACATGTCCTGCAGTCCGTTCCCAAGGTGAAAGGCGGTTTCTGACGAACCGTGCAGGTGCATTGTGTGAGCCAGAGACCGTACGATCAAGTACCGAACGCGCCATCCACCGCCAAGCCTCCATGGGGTAATGAGTTGTTCACACACTGCCCCGTGGCTGGATGGCAATTGCCAGGTCCGGCCGTGGCAATTCCGCCCTTGCGCTGCCTCTTGGGGGCTGCAGCATGGCGAATCCGCACCTCTGCCGCGACCACTGAAAGACCGCCATGCCTGCCTGGTTGACCGCGTTGGACCGCCATTTCCCGATCCGGTATCTGGTGCTGCTGCTCTGCGGCGCCTTGGCGCTGGGCGGCGGGCTGGGCTGGTGGGGGTTTTACCTGGGTCCGTGGGTGGCCGCGGTCGGTGTCGTCGGGCTGGTGATCGGTGTGCGTGACCTGCGGCAACCGCAGCGTTCGGTGCTACGGAATTACCCGGTGATCGGGCATGTGCGCTACCTGATGGAGTTCATCCGCCCCGAGATCCGCCAGTACTTCATCGAGAGCGACAACGAGGCCGCGCCCTTCTCGCGCCAGCAGCGTTCGATCGTCTACCAGCGCGCCAAGGGCGACCCGGACAAGCGCCCCTTCGGCACCCAGCTCGATGTCCACCAGGAAGGCTTCGAGTGGCTCAACCATTCGCTGGCCCCCACCACGCTCGCCTCGCACGATTTCCGTACCACCATCGGCGCCGGCTGCGCCCAGCCGTACAGCGCCAGCGTGTTCAACATCTCGGCCATGAGCTTCGGCGCACTCAGCGCCAACGCCATCCTCGCGCTCAACGGCGGCGCGAAGCAGGGCGGCTTCATGCACGACACCGGCGAAGGCTCGATCAGCACCCACCACCGCACCCATGGCGGTGACCTCGTCTGGGAGATCGGCTCCGGCTACTTCGGCTGCCGCGACGCCACGGGCCGCTTCAGCGAGGAGCAATTCGTCGCCAATGCCGTTGACCCACAGGTGCGCCTGATCGAAGTCAAGCTCTCGCAAGGCGCCAAGCCGGGGCATGGCGGCGTGCTGCCCGGCCCGAAGGTGACGATCGAGATCGCGCAGGCGCGCGGTGTGCCGGTGGGGGTGGATTGCGTGTCGCCCGCGGCGCACAGCGCGTTCTCGACACCGGTCGAGCTGCTGCAGTTCCTCGACCGCCTGCGCACGCTCTCCGGTGGCAAGCCGGTCGGCTTCAAGCTCTGCATCGGGCACCCGTGGGAGTGGTTCGCCCTGTGCAAGGCGATGCTGGCCACCGGGCTGCGGCCGGATTTCATCGTCGTCGATGGCGGTGAGGGCGGCACGGGGGCAGCGCCGCTGGAGTTCACCGACCACGTCGGCGCACCGCTGCAGGAAGGGCTGCTGCTGGTCCACAACACGCTGGTCGGGCTGAACCTGCGCCAGCACATCCGGCTGGGCGCCTCCGGCAAGATCGTCAGCGCCTTCGACATCGCCCGCGCGATGGCGCTGGGCGCGGACTACTGCAACTCGGCGCGCGGCTTCATGTTCGCGCTGGGCTGCATCCAGGCGCAGAGCTGTCACACCGGCCAGTGTCCCACTGGCGTGGCCACGCAAGACCCTGGCCGCCAGCGGGCGTTGGTCGTTCCGGACAAGATCGAGCGCGTGCGGCGGTTCCACGAGAACACCTTGCACGCGCTGAAGGAGCTGGTCCAGGCGGCCGGACTGCGGCATCCGGGCGAGATCACCGCCGGCCACATCGTGCGCCGCGTCAGCAACGACCAGGTGCGCCTGCTGCGCAACCAGCTCTGCTTCGTCCGGCCGGGCGAGCTGCTGGCGGCCGAGCGTGGCGAATGCGACTGGCCGCACAACGTCTACGAGATCTACTGGCCGCTCGCGCAGGCCGCGCGTTTTGCGCCCACGGACCCGAGCGACACCGCGCTCACGGTGCGCGAGTTCGCGACCTGATCACTCCCGACGGTGCGGCACTCTGCTCTACTGCACGGATGTACGAAACCAAATCCCAACACCCGCTCGCGCGACGGCGCTTTGTCCGGCGGCTGGCGCTGCACCTGCTGGCGGCGGCCGGCCTGCTGGCGATTTCGCTCGCGGTGGGCATGGCGGGCTATGCGCTGTTCGAGCACCTCTCGCCCATCGACGCGTTCCTCAACGCCACGATGCTGCTCGGCGGCATGGGTCCGGTCAACGCCCCCGTGACGCCCGCGGGCAAGCTCTTCGCCGGCTGCTACGCGCTCTACGCGGGGCTGGTGTTCGTGGTCACGGCGGCGCTGGTGCTGACGCCGGTGGTGCATCGGGTGCTGCACACCTTCCATGCGGACACGCCACTGTAGGCGGGGGTGCCGGGTGCTACGCTCTTGCGCCACCGCGCAGCCCTGACGCACGGTGCTTCTGACTGGACTGGAGACCACCCCATGTTTTCGCACATCATGCTCGGCACCAACGACCTCGACCGGGCCAAGACCTTCTACGACGCCGTGCTCGGCACCCTCGACGTGCCGCCCGGCTTCGTGGACCGCTACCGCATCTTCTGGCGCACCAAGACCGGCGTGTTCTCGGTGAGCCAGCCCATCGACGGGCAACCGGCCACGGTCGCCAACGGCAGCACCACCGGCTTCGCCTGCCAGTCGCCCGAGCAGGTCCAGGCATGGCACGCCGCCGGACTGGCCAGCGGTGGCACGACCTGCGAAGACCCGCCCGGCCTGCGCGAAGGCCCGTCGGGACAGCTCTACCTGGCCTACTTGCGCGATCCGGACGGGAACAAGCTCTGCGGGCTGTACCGC
>NZ_JAAFKF010000096.1 GCF_013299175.1 Sphaerotilus sp. | reverse complement strand
GCTTGCGGTCCTTGACGCCCTGCAGGTCGAGGGAGCCGCGCACGATGTGGTAACGCACACCCGGCAGATCCTTCACACGACCGCCGCGCACGAGCACGACCGAGTGTTCCTGGAGGTTGTGGCCTTCGCCACCGATGTACGAGATGACCTCGAAACCGTTGGTCAGGCGCACCTTGGCGACCTTCCGCAGGGCCGAGTTCGGCTTTTTCGGGGTCGTGGTGTAGACGCGGGTGCAGACACCGCGGCGCTGCGGGCAATTCTGCATCGCAGGCGACTTGGACTTCGTGACTTCGACCTCACGGCCGTGGCGCACGAGCTGGTTGATGGTTGGCATGGGTAACTTGTTCCCGTTTGAAGTTACGATGTTTCCGGTCGTTCCGATGACCACACGGTGCAGCGATTTGCCATTGCCATGCGCTCGGAAATTTCCGAAAAGCCTTCGATTGTACGCGTCTTCGCGCAATAGGGGCAATGCGGAGTGACATCGGGTGCGGCAGCGGTGCGACATGGGGGGCTTCCGCTAGAGTCCGGACATGCCCGCTCCTGCCGCTCCCACCGACCCTTCCGATGTCCGGTTCCCTTCGATCGAGGGCCTGCGTGCGTTCGAGGCGGTGGCGCGGCTGGGCTCCTGCGAGCGCGCAGCCGATGAACTGTCCGTGACCGCCAGCGCCATCTCCAAGCGGGTGGCCACGCTCGAAGACTTGCTCGGCACGCCGCTGTTCAACCGCAGCCTGCGCACCCTGGCCCTGACCGTCGCCGGCCGCGAGTACCTGGAGCAGGTGCGCGCCGCCCTCGGCCTGCTGGCGGCAGTGCCCTTGCACCGGCGGCAGGCACAGCGCGTGCAGCGCCTGCGCGTGAGTTCACCGCCGACGTTCGCCCGGCAGATCCTGGTGCCCGCGCTGACCGACTACACCGACGCGCACCCCGAGGTCGAGCTGGAGATCGTGCTGTCGATTCCCTACATCGATGGCGGACAGGCCGACGCCGATGTCGAGATCCGCAACGGCGACGCGGCGGCGGCCGGGGTCGATCCGCTGATGGACGACGTGCTGGTGCCACTGGCTTCGCCGGGGTTGCTGGCGCGGCTGGGGCCGATCGTGGTGCCAGCCGATCTGGCGCAGGCGCCGCTGTTGCGCACGCCACTGGAGCCGTGGACCCCGTGGTTCCGCGCCGCCGGGCTGGACTGGCATGAACCGACGCAAGGCCCGCGCCTCGTTGACCTGGGCTTGACGCTGGAAGCCGCCGTCTGCGGGCAAGGCGTGGCGCTGGCGCGGCCGTCGCTGGCGCGGCACTGGCTGCGCAGCGGGGCGCTGGTGCCGCTGTTTCGTGTCACGGCGCGGCCGGCGCATCTCTATTACGCCGTGGCCCACAGCGCGCACGAGCCGGCCTTCGGTTTCATCGACTGGCTCGCCACCATGGCGGCCGAGCTGGCGGACGAGGCCGCGCAGGAACTTCTTTCCCGCCCGACCTGACGATCCTTCCGCACAGGCGGTGCGGTGCTGGCCTACGATCTTCGCTGCCCGAGCCGCTGAGCCAGACCACGAGGAGACCCGCCGCCATGACCGTCATCACCTGCATCGAAGACCTGCGCCAGCTCGCAGAAAAGCGCGTGCCCCGCATGTTCTACGACTACGCCGACTCCGGCTCGTGGACCGAGGGCACCTACCGCGACAACGAACAGGCGTTCCAGCGCATCAAGCTGCGCCAGCGCGTGGCGGTCAACATGGAGAACCGCAGCACCGCGGTGAAGATGATTGGCATCGACGCCAAGATGCCGGTGGCGATCGCACCCGTGGGCCTGACGGGCATGCAGCACGCCGATGGCGAGATCCACGCTGCCCGCGCCGCCGAGAAGTTCGGCATTCCCTTCACGCTGTCCACGATGAGCATCTGCTCGATCGAGGACATCGCCCAGCACACCACCGTGCCGTTCTGGTTCCAGCTCTACATGATGCGCGACCGCGAGGCGATGGTCCGCATGATCGAGCGCGCCCGCGCCGCCCGCTGCAGCGCGCTGGTGCTCACGCTGGACCTGCAGGTGATCGGCCAGCGCCATAAAGACCTCAAGAACGGCCTGACCGCCCCGCCGCGCCCGACGCTCAAGAACATCGTCAACCTGATGACCAAGCCGCGCTGGTGCCTGGGCATGGCCGGCACGCAGCGCCACACCTTCCGCAACCTCGTCGGCCATGTGAAGGGTGTCAGCGACATGCGCTCGCTGTCGGCGTGGACCAACGAGCAGTTCGACCCGCGGCTGTCGTGGGCCGACGTGGCGTGGGTGAAGGAACGCTGGGGCGGCAAGCTGATCCTCAAGGGGATCCAGGATGTCGAGGATGCGCGGCTCGCCGTGGCCAGTGGCGCCGACGCCATCGTCGTCAGCAACCACGGCGGCCGCCAGCTTGACGGCGCGCAGGCCAGCATCGACGCACTGCCCGCCATCGCCGAGGCGGTCGGCAGCCGGATCGAGGTCTGGATGGACGGTGGCATCCGCAGCGGGCAGGACGTGCTCAAGGCGTGGGCCCTCGGCGCGCGCGGCACGATGATCGGCCGTGCCATGGTCTACGGTCTGGGCGCGATGGGCGAGGCGGGTGTCACCAAGGCGCTGCAGATCCTGCACAAGGAACTCGACGTGACGATGGCGTTCACCGGCCACACCCAGCTTGTGCAGGTGGACCGCAGCATCCTCGTCCCCGGCACGATTCCGCGGTAACTATTGGTTTCTGGCGGCTGAGTCCCACGGGGGTCTGAACACAGGCTGAACGTCTCGGTAGCATCGACTGCAGTCGATCCTGTTCCGCTCCGTTTGTCCGTGTGAGTCCGTCCGTGCCCTTTGCCACCTCCATCGAAGACCTGCGCTGCCAAGCGCAGCGCCGCATCCCGCGCATGTTCTACGACTACGTGGACGCGGGTTCATGGACCGAGGGCACCTACCGCGCCAACACCGAGCGGCTGCGCGACATCCACCTCTGCCAGCGCGTGGCGGTCAACCTGGACGGCCGCCATGTGCGCTCGACGATGCTGGGGCAGCCGGTGGCCTTGCCGGTGGCGCTCGGGCCGGCGGGGCTGGCCGGGATGCTGCACCCGGACGGCGAGATCCACGCTGCACGCGCTGCCGAAGCCTTCGGTGTGCCCTTCGCGCTGTCCACGATGAGCATTTGCTCGATCGAGGATGTGGCCGCGGCCACCCAGAAACCCTTCTGGTTCCAGCTCTACTTGCTGCGTGATCGGGGCTTCTCGGCCAGCCTGATCGAGCGGGCGAAGGCGGCACGCTGTTCGGCGCTGATCCTCACGCTGGACGCCCCCGTGCTCGGCCGGCGCTACAAGGACGTGCGCAACGGCTTGAACACGGCGCAGCAGTGGTACCGGCCGCGGATGCTGCTGGACTTTGTGTCCCATCCGCGCTGGTGCCGGGACATGCTGAGGACGCCGCGGCGCGGCTTCGGCAACATGGCCGGCCACGCACCGGGGACCAGCGGCAACGCAAGGATGTCGGACTGGAAAGACCTGGAAGTCGATTGCAGCCTGACCTGGGACGACATCGAGTGGGTGCGCCGCCAGTGGGACGGGCCGCTCATCCTGAAAGGGCTGATGGACCCGACCGACGCCCGCCGTGCCGCGGAGATGGGCGTGGCCGCCATTGTTGTCTCCAACCACGGCGGCCGGCAGCTCGACGGCAGCTCGACCACCATCGACACGTTGCCGCGCATGGTCGAGGCGGTGCGCGCCGTGCCGGGCGGGCGCACCGAGGTCTGGATGGACAGCGGCATCCGCAGCGGGCAGGACGTGCTCAAGGCGCTGGCCCTCGGCGCACAAGCCGTGCTGATCGGCCGCGCCTACCTCTACGGTCTCGCCGCACAGGGCCAGGCGGGCGTGACACGCTGTCTGGAAATCCTGTCGGAGGATCTGGAGCTGTCGATGGCGATGTGCGGCCATGTGCGCGTGGGGACGCTTGACCGCAGCGTGCTGGTGCCCGAGACCTGCCCGACCTGAGCGGCACCGCCCGCGCTGCCAACAGCGCAGCGAAACCCGGTTTTCTCCACCGCTGACCACCATGGCTTCGGCAGCAGACTCGCAGGAATCCTGCCGCGAGTCCGCCCGCCATGTCCGCACTGAGTCGCCCTGTCGCCACTGTTGTTCCGCCCGCATCCCTGGCCGTGGCGGACACCACCGGCGTGCCGGCCGCCGGCCGCACGGCGCTGGCACTGCAGGCCCTGCTGCTGGACTGCACCACCTTCGACGCGGGCTGCACCGTCCTCGTGCGCGCATGGGCACAGCGCCTCGGCTTCGACCGGGTGTCGATGGCCCTGGCGGACCACGGCACGCTGCGGCTGGCCGCCGTGTCCGACGGGTCGGACCCGCTGGCGGCCACCCCGACACAGGCCCTGCTGCTGGCGGCCCTGGGCGAGACGGTCGATCAGCAGGCCGGCGTGGTCTGGCCGGAGCCGCGTGGCCCGTCGGGTGTGCCGCGCATCACGCGGGCGCACCGGGCGCTGGTGCCGTCGCGGGGCGATTCGGTCGTCGGCGTGCCGCTGGTGGCGCGTGCAACGGTGCTGGGGGCGCTGTGCTGCGAACGGCACGGCGGGGTGCCGGTCGATCCGGCGGAACTGGCGGTGCTGGAACAACTGGCCTGTTGCCTCGCGCCGGTGCTGGCGCTGCTGCGCGACCGCGAGCGGCCATGGCACCAGCGCCTGCGCACGGCGGCGACCACCCGCACCGCCCCCTGGCGGCGCGTCCCGCTGGCGGCGGCGGCGGGGCTGGCGGTGGCCGTGCTGGCGTGGCCGGCGGAGGTGTACCTGGGCGGACAGGCGCGGCTCGAAGGCGCCGTGCAGCGCGTGCTGTCGGTGCCGGCGGACGGCTTCGTGCAGCAGGTCCACGCCCGGCCCGGCGACAGCGTGCGGGCCGGGCAGGTGCTGGTGGAGCTGGCGGACCAGGACCTGCAGCTCGAACGCCAGCGCTGGCAGAGCCAGCTCGCCCAGCACCAGGACGCCTGGGCCACCGCCAATGCCCGCGCCGATCGTGCCCAGCTCGTGCAGAACCAGAGCCGCGCCGACGAGGCGCAGGCGCAGTTGGACCTGGTCGAGGCCCGGCTGCAGCGCGGCCGGCTGGTGGCGCCGTTCGACGGACTCGTCGTCCAGGGCGATCTGAGCCAGCAGCTCGGCGCCCCGGTGCGCCAGGGCGACGCGCTGATGACGCTGGCGCCGAGCGACCGCTTCCGCGTCATCGTCGAGGTGGACGAGCGCGACATCGCCCAGATCGTCCTCGGCCAGACCGGCACGGTGGCGCTCACCGCGCTGCCGTGGCAGGCGCTGCCACTGCGGGTGACGCGCGTCAGCCCGGTGGCGCGGGCGGTGGACGGGCGCAATGTGTTCGAGGTCGAGGCGGCCTTGCTGCAGCGCCCGGCCGATCTGCGGCCCGGTCTCCAGGGCCACGCCCGCATCGACGCCGGCCGCGCCGCCAATGGCTGGCGCTGGACACGCCGGCTGGTCGAATCCGCCCGGCTGGCGCTCTGGGCGTGGTGGGGCTGACCGCATGGACGCCCCGCTGCTCAGCGCCCAATGGTTCCGCGTGGCTGGCTTGCGTCCCTTGCTGGACGCGCAGGCGACCGTGCAGCGCACGGCGGTGCGCGGCGCCGTCTGGCAGGTGCTGACCCGACCGGATGGCAGCCGCAGCGTGCGCCTGAACGCCGCGGCCTGGGTGGTGATCGGTCGCTGCGACGGCCGCCACACGCTGCAGCGCCTGTGGGAGATGACGCTGGCCGCGCTGCGCGACGACGCGCCGACGCAGGACGAACTGATCGGCCTGCTGGCCCGCCTGCACCAGTCCGGCCTGTTGAGCTTCGACCGCCCGCCCGATTTCGATGCCATGCCCTCGGCCCCCGGCGCGGCGGCGGGCCACGGTGACCGCACCGACCGGGGCACCCCGCGCCAGTCGCTGCTCGCGTGGCGCTTTCCGCTCGGCTGTCCGGATGCCTGGCTCGGCCGGCTGGCCCAGTCGCTGCGCTGGCTCTTCACGCCGCTGGCGCTGCTGCTCTGGCTGCTGGGCATGGCCGCTGCGCTGCTGACTGCCTGGCCGCACGCCGCCGAGTTGTCCGCGCAACTGCGCGCTGGCCTGGGCACGCCGCGCTGGCTCGCCTGGGCCTGGCTGGCCTATCCGGTGATGAAGGTGCTGCACGAGGTGGGGCACGGGCTGGCGATCCGGCGTGCGGGCGCGCGCGTGCCGCAGTGGGGCGTGACGGTGTTGATGGGGACGCCGGTGCCGTATGTGGACGCGGGCGCCGCGGTGGCCTTGCCGAGCCGCTGGCAGCGCGCGGTGGTGGCCGCGGCGGGCATCGTGGTCGAGCTGACGCTGGTGGCGCTGGGGCTGGTGGTGGCGCTGGCGGTGCAGCCGGGGGCCTTGCGCGATCTGGCGCTGGTGGTGGTGGCGATCGGCGGGTTGTCGTCGCTGCTGGTGAACGCCAATCCGCTGATGCGCTTCGACGGCTACCACCTGCTCTGCGACCTCGCCGATCTGCCGAACCTCGCGCCGCGCAGTGCGGCGCACTGGCTGCACGCGCTGCGCACCGGCGTGCTGCGGATTCCGGGGGAACCGCCGGTCGTGCCCTTGCCGGGCGAAGCGCCATGGCTGTGGGCCTATGCGCCGGCGGCACTGGTGATGCGCTGGAGCGTGGCGCTCGGCGTGGTGCTGTGGCTGGAGTCGGTGGCGCCGGTGCTGGGGGTGGTGGCGGCGCTGGGCTTTGGCTGGTCGCTGCTCGGCCAGCCGCTGCGGGCGCTGGCCCGCTGGCTGGCCGGCTGGTCGCTGGCGCCGACCGAGCGCCGGCGCGCGGCCGGTGCGATCGCCGCGCTGGCGCTGCTGGTGGGCGGGCCGCTGGTGGCCGTGCCGATGCCGGATGCGGCGCTGGCGCAGGGCGTGCTGTGGCCGCCGGAGGACGCGCTGGTGCGGGCGCGCACAGCCGGTTTCGTCGAGGACGTGCTCGTGGCGGATGGCCAGACCGTGCCGGCCGGCGCGCCGCTGCTGCGGCTGCAGTCGCCCACGCTGCTGGCCGACCGCGAGCGGCTGGCCGGGCGCATCGCGGCCTTGCAGGCCGAGCGGTTCCAGGCGCTGCGGCTCGACAAGGCGCAGCTCGTCGCCACCGACCACGCGCTGCAGGCCGCCGAGGCCGATCTGGCGCAGACCGAGGAACAGCTCGCCGGGCTCACCGTGCGGGCGCAGGTCGGTGGCCGGTTCCACTTCACCGGCACCAGCACCCGCGACCTGCCGGACCGCTGGCTGGCGCGGGGGGCCTTGCTGGGGCATGTCGAGACGGGCGAGCCGGGACTCGTGCGCGTCGTGGTGGCGCAGGCGGACGCCGCGGCCATCACCGCCCACCGGGGGCCGGTGGCGGTCTGGCTGGTTGGCGCCGACACACCGCCCCAGCGCGGCACCCTGGTCGGCACGCCGTCCGGCGGTGGCGCGCCGCTGCCGAGCGCCGCGCTGGGCGAGCGCCACGGCGGAGGCATCCCGACCGATCCCGCCGATCCGCAGGGCCTGAAGCCGGCGCAGCCCGTGCTCCAGGCCGATGTGCGGCTGGAGCGCGCCACCGGCGAGCGCATTGGTGCCCGTGCCTGGGTGCGCTTCGAGCAGGACCGCGCACCGCTGGCCTGGCAGGCGGCGCGGGTGCTGCAACAGCAACTGCTCCACCACCTGGATCCCGCCTCATGAGCATCGCCATGCCCCGTCCCGGCCCGCTGCTCGGCGACTATCCGATGCGCCAGGAGGCACCGCGTGCCCCTTGGTTCGGCGGGTGGCGGCGGACGGCCGACCCTGCGTCCGACCCGGTGCAGCGCATCGCCGCCATCCGGGCGCAGCAGGGGCGCTGGGCGGCCCTGAGCGAGCTGGAATTCCGCGCCCACCTGCGCCGCCTGCGCGGGCGGCTGGCGCGCGACGGCTTTGGCGGTGCGCAGCGGGTGCGGGCGCTGGGCTGCGTGGCGGCGGTGGCGCAGCGGGTGCTCGGCCGCAATCCCTACGACACCCAGCTCGTCTGCGCCGAGGCATTGCTCGACGACCACCTGGCCGAGATGGCCACCGGCGAAGGCAAGACGCTGGCGGCCGGACTGGCGGCGGCGGTGGCGGCGCTGGCGGGGGTGCCGGTGCATGTGATGACCGCCAACGACTACCTCGCCGCCCGCGACGCCGCGCAGCTCGGCCACCTCTACGGCGCGCTGGGCCTGCGCACCGGCGTCGTGCTGGGCGGCACCTCGCCGGACGAACGCCGCGCCGCCTATGCCTGCGACCTGACCTACGCCACGGCCCGCGAGATCGCCTTCGACCACCTGCGCGACCGCGCCCACCTGACGGCGCAGGGCAGCGCCCTGCAACGCTGTGCCTCCCGGCTGGCGGGGGACGCACCACCGCCGCTGCTGCTGCGCGGGCTGTGCATGGCCATCGTCGATGAGGCCGACAGCCTGCTGATCGACGAGGCCACGATGCCCCTCGTGCTGGCCGAGGCGCAGGACGACCCCGCCCACCGCGCCGCCTGCTTCCAGGCGCTGATGCTGGCCCGGCGCCTGACCGCTGGCGAGGACTTCCACCTGGATGCCGAACGCCTGACCGTCCACTGGACCGACACCGGCACCGAGCGGCTGGAGTCGATGGCCGCCGGCCTGGGCGGGGCCTGGCTGAACCGCCGGCACCGGCAGGATCTGGTCGGCGCCGCGCTGGTGGCACTGCACGGGCTGGTGCGCGACCGGCATTACCTGGTGCGCGAGGCCCGGGTCGAGTTGCTGGATGCGGTGACGGGTCGGGCGGCGCCGGGGCGGGTCTGGGCGCGCGGGTTGCAGACGCTGGTCGAGCTGAAGGAGGGCTGTCCCGTGACACCCCCCACCCGCACCAGCGCGCAGACCAGCTACCAGCGGTTCTTCCTCGGCTACCTGCGGCTGTCGGGCATCAGCGGCACGCTGGCCGAGTGCCGCGCCGAGCTGCGCGCGGTCTATGGCCGGCGCATCGTCGCGGTGCCGCTGCGGTGTCCGTCGCAGCGGGTGGTGGCCGCGCCGCGGGTGTTCGCGACCGGGCGGGCGCGGGCCGAGGCGGTGTCGGCCCGGGTACAGGTGCTGCTCGCGCAAGGCCGCCCGGTGCTGGTCGGCGTGGACACCGTGGCCGAGGCGCAGGGGTTGTCCGGCTTGCTGACCGCAGCCGGCGTGGACCACCAGGTGCTCGACGCGCAGCACGATGCCGACGAGGCCGCGGTCGTCGCGATGGCTGGCCAGGCCGGCAGCGTCACCGTGGCCACCCGCATGGCCGGGCGTGGCACGGACATCGAACTCGGCGCAGGCGTGGTGGCCCGCGGCGGGCTGCACGTCCTGTGCTGCCAGGACAACCCCTCGGCGCGGCTGGACCGCCAGCTCGTCGGCCGCGCCGCCCGCCAGGGCGATCCGGGCAGCGCGGAGGTCTGGTCTGCGCTGGATGTCTCGATCTGGCAAAGCGGTGGAGCTTCAGTCGGTTGGATGCGGCGCCGACAACAAGACGGGCAGGGTGCGCTGGCGGTGCCGGCGGCGGTGGTGCGGATGTGGTGCGGATGGCTGCAAGGCGCGCACGAACACCAGGGGATGCGGCAACGGCGCCGCTTGCTGGAGCAGGACAAGACATGGCAGACACAACTCGATTTCACGCACTTGCACGCCTGAGCGTGCTGGCCTTCCCGGCCCTGTTGGGGCTGCTGGCCCCGCTGGTCGCCGCCGTGGCCGCGCCACCCGCCTCGGTCACGCTGCCGGTGTCGCCCGCCGCGTCCGCGCCCGCACCGGTCACGCCGCGCACGGCCAAGCCCACGCTGGGCTGCCTCATCAGCCCGGAGCGGGTGGCCGACATCGGCTCGCCCGTGGTCGGCGTGGTGGCGGAGATTTCGGTGGACAACGGCACCCTCGTGCAGGCGGGGCAGGCGCTGGTCGTGCTGCGCTCGGATGTCGAACAGGCGGGACTGAACGCCGCCCAGGCCCGCAGCGCCATCGAAGCCGATGTCTACGCGGCCAAGGCCAACCTCGTGCTCGCACACCAGCGCCATGCCCGGGCGGTCGAGCTGGTGAGTGAAGGGTTCGTCTCCTCTCAGGCGGTGGAACAGGCCCGCGCCGAACGCGACGTGGCCGACCAGAAGCTGCAGCAGGCCCGTGGCCAGCAGACGGTGAGCCAGCAGGAGCTGCGCATCGTGCAGGCCCAGCTCGGCCAGCGCACCGTGCGCAGCCCGTTCCGCGGCGTGGTGGTCGAACGCTTCGTCAACGCCGGCGAGCGGGTCGAGGACAAGCCGCTGCTGCGGCTGGCGATGCTCGATCCGCTGCGGGTGGAGATCGTCATGCCGGCCAGCCGCTGGGGCAGCGTGGAGGTCAACCACACGCTGTCGGTGGTGCCGGAGCTGCCGGGCGCGGTGTCGATGGCGGCGCGCGTGACCCACGTGGACAAGATCATCGACGCGGCCAGCAACACCTTCCGCGTGCGGCTGTCACTGCCCAATCCGGGCAACCGCCTGCCGGCCGGCGCGCGCTGCAAGGTCGATGAGCCGGGCCTGTCCGCCACGTCGCTGCCGGCACGCGGCAGTCTCTGAACACGCTACCCGACTTGTTCATGCGCCTGCCCACCGCCGCCCCAGTCCGTTCCCGCGCCCGTTCTCGCGTCCTGCTGGAAACGCTGGAGCCGCGCATCCTCTACTCGGCTGATCTGGCGGCGGTGGCGGGTGTGGTGGGCGCCGCGGGTGCCGAGCTGGGACTGACGCAGGAGCTGCGGCTGCAGACGACCGCCACCACGGCAACGGCAACGGCAGTGGAAATCGCCTTCGTGGACCTGGGCGTGCCGGACGCGGGCACGCTGGTCAGCGGACTGCAGGCGCAGCGGGAACACGGCCGCCTGATCGAGATCGTCACCTTCACGGACGCCGAAGACGGCCTGGACTGCATCGGCCAGACGCTGGCCGAGCGGGCGTCCGAGGGCGTGCGCTTTGACGCGGTCCATGTCTTCAGCCACGGGCGGGCGGGCGCCGTGCAGCTCGGATCGGCGACGCTCGACGCCGACAGCCTGCTGCGGCGCGCGGGCGAGATCGCCGGCTGGGGCCGTGCGCTCAGCGGGCAGGCCGATCTGATGGTCTACGGCTGCGACGTGGCCGACGGCGCGGGCGGGGTGTTCCTGATCGAAGGACTGGCGGCGCTCACCGGCGCGGACGTGGCGGCCAGCGACGACCTGACCGGTGCCACGGCGCTCGGTGGTGACTGGGTGCTGGAGCAGCACACCGGGCAGATCGAGTCCAGCGTCGCGCTCGACACCGCCACCCAGCAAGCCTGGGTCGGCACCTTGAGCGGCGAGATCGCGGTCAACACCACCACCGCAGGTTCGCAGACCACCACCACCGAAACCCGCGGCAGCCAGCAAACCGTGGCCATGGATGCGGCGGGCAACTACACCGTCGTCTGGACCAGTAGCGGTCAGGACGGGGGGGGCAGGGGGGTCTATGCCCGCCGCTTCGCCTTCGATGGCACGCCGTTGACAGGTGAAATCCGGGTCAACACCACCACCGCCGATCAGCAGCAGAACGCCCGCATCGTCGGCGACAGTGCGGGCAAATTCGCGGTCGTCTGGTCGAGCAGCAACCAGGATGGCACGTCCTCCAGCGTCTACTTCCGCCGCTTCGACGCCAATGGCACGGCACTGACGGGCGAGATCCGCGCCAACGCCTACGCCACGGGTTCGCAATCCAATGCCGTGATCGGCATGAACACCACCAATGGGGACGTGGTGGTGGCCTGGGAAGGGGATGGTGTCGATGGCCAATCGGTCTTCTTCCGCCGGTTTGCTCAAAACGGCACGGCGATCGACACCGTGGACCAACTGGTGACCGCGCCAGGAAATCTGAGTGGAGAACATGATCCGGCTGTCGCGATGAATGCCAGCGGGCAGTTCGTGGTGGCGTGGGCGGGGGCAGACCACGTGTACTGCCAGCGGTTCGACAGCGCGGGCGTGGCGTCTGGCAGCCAGGTCCAGATGGACACCAACCTTGGGGGAGGAACTGGTTCCTTGCCTGCCATCGCGATCGACGCTGCCGGCAACTTCATCGGCGTGTACCGCAAGGATGTCGCCAACATCGGTCTCTGGGTCTGTACCCAGGCGACCGTGTTTGGTTCTGTCATGGAAGTCCGGCAGTCGATTGCTTCCGGGGATGCCACCAGTGCGTCCATCGGCATCGGCGCCAATGGCAGCGCCGTCGTGGTCTACCAGATGACGGGTGACGGCGACAAGCTGGGCGTCTACGCACGCAAGCTCAGTGCCTCTAAAGCCGTGAGTGGGGTTGCCGTCCAGATCAACGAGACCACGGCCAAGGACCAGTTGTCCGCGTCGGTTGCCGTGCATGACATGGACCGGTTCGTCGTGGCCTGGAGCGGGGAAGGGGCCGTGGACAAGGACGGCGTCTTCGCCCGCAGCTTCGCCCCCGCCAACACGCCGCCCGTGATCAGCACCAACGGCGGCCTCGGCACCGCAGCCGTGTCCGTCGCCGAGAACACCACCGCCGTCACCACGGTCGGCGCCACCGATTCGGACTGGCCGACCCCGACGTTGGCCTACTCCATCGCGGGCGGCGCCGATCAGGCGAAGTTTTCCATCAACAGCGTGACTGGCGCCTTGCGGTTCACCGCAGCGCCGGACTTCGAGCTGCCCGGCGATGCCAACGGCGACAACGTCTACGAGGTGGTGGTGCAGAGCAGCGACAGTCTGCTCAGCGGCACCCAGGCCCTGAGCGTTACCGTCACCAACGTGGCCGACCAGGTGGTGGCGGTGGACGACACGGTCACCACTGTCTACCAGACAGCGGTGACGGTGGATGTGCTGGCCAATGACCAGATCGGCATTGGTCCGCTGCTCGCTGTGCTCGACCTCGTGCAGCCTGCCCACGGCACGGCGGCGATCTCCAGCGGCCAGATCGTCTACACGCCAAACGCCGGTTTCGTCGGCACCGACACCCTGCAATACCGGGTGATCGACCACAGCGAGGGCCTGACGGACTACTGGCCGCTCGACGAAACGCCCGTCGCTGTCACGACCAACCCGACCTCGGTGGCCGGCGTCCACGGCAAGGCACTGCAGTTCGATGGCGTCGATGACCGCTACGGACTGTCCGGCGTGACCTACACCAGCGAGTTCACGCTGTCCTACTGGTTCAAGCTCGCCAGCAACAGCGGCACGGGCTACCAGTACCTGTACGCCCACGGCGCCGCCGGCACCCTGAACAGCCTGAATACCTACTTCATCCAGGACGCCACTGCCACGGCGTCGGGCATCAAGGATGTGCTGCGCACGTCGCTCGTCGATGGCAATGACGCCTTTGCCATCGCCAATACCTCGGCGCTGGACATCCCGGCCACCGGTCTGGCCGACAACCAGTGGCACCAGTACACGCTGACGACGAAGACCGGCGCCGGGTCGGCGGTCTACATCGACGGCATCCAGCGCGCCAGCAGCCTCACCCAGGGCGGCGACGCGATTGCCCCCAGCGGCGCGGTCTTCCTCGGTGCCAACACCACCCTCAGCAGCACCCGCTTCCTGGCCGGTGCGCTCGACGACGTGCAGCTCTACAACCGCACGACCCCGGCGGTGGCGGTGGCTGCGATGGCCAGCGGACCCGGCGACATCGGCACCCTGGTGGTCACGGTCACGCCGCTCAACACCCAGGCTCCGGTCATCACCTCGGACGGCGGTGGCAACGTCGGCACATTGACCGTGGCCGAGAACAGCGCCGCTGTCACGACCTTCACCGCCACCGACGCGGACGTGGGCCACCCGGCACTGGTCTACTCGATCGTCGGTGGTGCCGACCAGGCACTGTTCCGCATCGACAGTGCGAGTGGGGTCGTCAGCTTCCTCAGTGCGCCGGACTTCGAGAATCCCGCCGATGTCGGCCGCGACAACCTGTACGCCGTCGATGTCCAGGTCAGCGATGGGGTGCATGCCAGTGTGCAGGCGCTGCAGGTCGCCGTCGTCGGCGTGAACGAATACCCGATCAGCTCCGTCACGGACACCGACGCCACGCTCGACGAGGTCGATGAGAACGCCACCCTTGGCACCACGGTGGGCCTGACCGCCAGCGCCACCGACGCCGACGCCAGCAACAACACGGTCACCTACACGCTGGATGACACGGACAGCGGGCGCTTCGCCATCCACAGCGCCTCGGGCGTGGTCACGGTTGCCGGCCTGCTGAACGCCGAACCTGCCACCCTCCACCGCATCATCGTGCGCGCCACCTCCAGCGATGGCAGCAGCCAGACGCAGACCTACGTGATCGCGGTGCGCGATCTCGACGAGTTCGATGTGACGCCCTCGACCGATGCCGACACGGCCGCCAACACCGTGCTGGAGAGTGCGGCCATCGGATCCAGCGTGGGCATCACGGCCTCCGCGAGCGACGCGGATGTGACCAACAGCACCGTTGCGTACACGTTGATCGATGACGCGGGCGGACGCTTCGCGATCGACGCCAGCACCGGGACCGTGACCGTGGCGCGGGCGCTGGACGCCGAAGCCGGCTTGAGCCAGAACGTGACCGTGCAGGCCAGATCGACCGATGGCAG
>NZ_JAAFKF010000095.1 GCF_013299175.1 Sphaerotilus sp. | reverse complement strand
ACCGCAACCGGATGCGCGACCTGATCGCCTACGAGTCCGACCGCAGCTACTGCCCCGCTGGCACGGCCTACGACTACGGCTGCGCCCGCAACGTCAACCGCGCCCGCCTCACCGGCCTGACGCTCAGTGGCGAACACCGCTGGGGCGACCTGAGCCTGAACGGCACGATCGACTTCCTCGACGCCATCGACGTGGTGACGGGCACGCGCCTGACGCGCCGTGCCGCCCACCAGGAAAGCTTGGCGGGCGACTACCGGCTGGGTGACTGGACGGTGGGCGCCGCCGCGCTGCGGGTCGGCGCACGGCCGGACGGTGGCCAGGTGCTGGACGCCTACACGACACTGGACCTGAAGGCCCACTGGCGGTTTGCGCCGCAATGGCGCCTGGAGGCCAAGCTGCTCAACGCCACCAACCGCGACGTGGAACCGGCGCGTGACTACCAGGGTCTGGGTCGCCAGGGCTGGCTGGGCGTGCGCTTCGACGGCACGGTGCTGTGACCTGAGCCGCGATGCACGAGTTCATCCTCGGCGGTCAACGCAGCGGCAAGTCGCGCTGCGGCGAGTCGCGGGCGGCCGACTGGCTGGCGCGGCCCGGCCACCGTGCCGTGCTGCTGGCCACCGCGCTCGGGGGTGACGACGAGATGCGCGAGCGCATCCAGCGGCACCAGGCGGACCGCGCCGAACGCGTGCCGGCGATGGCGCTCGACGAGGTGCCCCGCGACCTCGCCGACGCCATCCGCCGACACAGCGCCCCGGACTGCCTCGTGCTGGTGGACTGCCTCACGCTGTGGCTGACGCAGTGGCTCATGCCGCTGGACGGCGCGCCGGTCGGTGACACCACCTGGCGCGCCGTGCAGGCCGATCTGGACGCGGCGCTGCAAGCTGCACCCGGCCCGGTCGTGCTGGTCTCCAACGAGATCGGCCTCGGGCTGGCGCCAATGTCCCGCGAAGCGCGGCGTTATGTGGACGAACTCGGCCGGCTGCACCAGGCGGTGGCGGCCCGCTGTGCGCGGGTGACGCTGATGGTGGCGGGGCTGGAAATGGCGGTGAAGCGATGACCCGGACGCTGAGGATGGCCTGGATGCGCTGGTCCGTGGCGCTGGTGTGTGCGCTGGCCGGGGCTGCGCAGGCCGAGGTGGTCGTGCGCGACGACCGTGGCGTGACGGTCAAGCTGCCCGCCCCGCCACAGCGCATCATCACGCTGCTGCCGTCGCTCACGGAGTCCGTCTGCGCACTCGGCTGGTGCGACCGTCTGGTGGGCACCGACCGCCACTCGAACTGGCCCGCCAGCGTCGTCGCACTGCCCAAGCTCGGGGGCATGGACGACGCACAGGTCGAGCGCATCGCCGCGCTGCGGCCCGATGTGGTGCTCGCTGCACGGGCGGCACGGGTGGTGGACCGGCTGGAGTCGCTCGGCCTGCACGTCGTGGTGCTGGAGCCGAGCAGCCAGGCCGAGACCCGCCGCGTGGTCGCCACCCTCGCCACGCTGCTGGGCCGACCGGAGCAGGGCGCCGTGCTGTGGGCGCGCATCGACCAGCAGGTGCAGCGCGCCGCGGCCCGCGTGCCGGTGGCGCTGCGCGGCCAGAAGGTCTACTTCGAGGTCGATGCGGCGCCCTACGCCGCGGGCAGCACCTCCTTCCTCGGCGAGCTGCTGACCCAGTTGGGGCTGGGCAACATCGTTCCGCCCGCGCTGGGGCCATTCCCCAAGCTCAACCCCGAATTCATCGTCAAGGCGCAGCCCGATCTGGTCATGGCGGTCGAACGCAACCTGCGCGACATGCCACGCCGTCCCGGCTGGGCCACCCTGAAGGCGCTACAGACCGGCCGCACCTGCGCCTTCGAGGCCACGCGGTACGACATGCTCGTGCGCCCCGGTCCGCGGCTGGGCGACGCCGCCGAGCGGATCGCCGATTGCCTGCAAGCCTTGCCGGCACAACCCCCCGTGGAACGCCGCGCGCCGTGAGCGAGCACGAGCGGCGCCGCCGTACACGGCTGGCCTGGGCGCTGGCGCTGGTGGCGCTGCTGGGCGGCGTGGCGGGCTTGGTCGTGGGCAGCGAAGGTTGGAGCCTCAGCGCACTGCGCGCCCTGCTGGCCGATGGCCCCGCCGACCTCATCCTCTGGCAGATCCGCGCCCCGCGCACGCTGGGCGCATGGCTGACCGGCGCGCTGTTCGGCCTGGCCGGCGCCATCGCACAAGGGCTGTTCCGCAACCCGCTGGCCGATCCGTACCTCCTGGGATCGGCGGCGGGGGCGTCGCTGGGCGTCGTGCTCGTGCTGGCGGCGGATTCGCTGGCGGGGGTCGGAATGGGCTTGGCAACGGCCGAGCTGTTGTCGCGCCTCGGGTTGGTCGCGGCGGCGTTCCTGGGCGCGCTGGTCGGCGTGGGACTGACCCTGTCGCTGGCCCGTGGCGCGCAGCACACGACGCGGCTGTTGCTGGCCGGCGTGGTGGTTGGTGTGGTGCTGGGGGCGCTCAACGATCTGCTGACGACGCTGGCCCCGGACGCGCTGCGCGGCAAACAGGCGTTCCTGCTCGGGACGACCGGGTTTCTGGGCTGGCCGAGCTGCGCGCTCCTGGGGGGGGCGCTGCTGCTGGTGCTGCCGCTGGGCTGGCGGCTGGCGCGGGTGCTGGACGCGCTGACACTGGGCGAAGACAGTGCCGCGAGTCTCGGCCTGCCGCTGCCGCGCCTGCGGCTGGTGTTGGTCGTGCTGATGGCGCTGGCCACGGGCACGGCGGTGGCGCAGGCCGGCATGGTGGCGTTTGTCGGGCTGGTGGCGCCGCATCTGGTGCGCCGCTTCGTCCACGCGACCCACGGCTACCGGCTGGTGGCGAGTGCGGCGATGGGCGGCGCGCTGCTGCTGGTGGCCGACGTGCTGGCGCGCACGCTCATTGCGCCGCAGGAGCTGCCGGTCGGGGTGCTGACCGCCGTGCTGGGCGGCTTCTACCTGCTGTGGCTGCTGCGGCGGCGGGAGATCGCCGCATGATTTCGGCCCACGCGCTGCAAGTCCGCCTCGGCGACCGCCCGGTCCTCCACGGCATCACCCTCGCGTTCCCCCCCGGCTGGACCGCCATCGTCGGCCCCAACGGCGCCGGCAAGTCCACCCTGCTGCGCGCCCTGGCCGGCCTGCAGCCGCTCCACGGCGGCGAGGTCACGCTGGCCGGCCGCCCCCTGTCGCGGTGGTCCGCCCGCGACCGCGCCCGCCAGCTCGCCTGGCTGGCGCAGCAGGCCGAAGCCAGCGGCGAACTCACCGTGCGCGATGTCGTCCACCTCGGGCGGCTGCCGCAGCTCGGCCTGTTCGCCCATCCCGGTGCGGAAGACGAAGCCATCGTCCAGCAGGCCATGCGCGACACCGAATGCCAGCCCTGGCAACACCGCCGCCTGTCCGAACTCTCCGGCGGCGAGCGCCAGCGGGTGTTCCTGGCCCGCGCGCTGGCCGTGCAGGCGCCCGTGCTGCTGCTCGACGAACCCACGACCCACCTTGACCCGCCGCACCAGGTCGCCCTCGTGCGGCTGATGCGCCAGACGGCCCGACTCGGCCACACGCAGGTGGTGGTCAGCGTGCTGCACGACCTGAGCCTCGCGCTGGCGGCAGACCGGCTGGTCGTGCTGGCGGCGGGCCAGGTGCGGGCGGTCGGCCGTTGTGATGCGCCGGACGTGCAGGCGGCGCTGGTGGCGGTGTTCGGCGGCGCGATCCGGATCGTGCAGGTGGATGGACAGTGGGCGGCGCTGCCGCGGCTCGCGTGAGCGGCGTGCGTTACGTCTGGACATCGACCGGGCGGGGCGCACGTCTATGCTTCGCGGCCCGGCAGCCGGGGGGCTGCAGCACCACAACGATCGCCACCGCCAGACCATGACCACCTCCATCCACGACCGTCCCGACGGGGGAGTGCAGCGCCACGGAGGGCCGGACGCCCTGGGCGTGCCGCGCTGGGATTTCTCCACCACCGCCAATGCCTGCGGACCCGCTCCGGTGGCGCTGGAGCAGGTGCGCCAGGTGGACGTGCGCCGCCGCCCCGATCCCGGCTACACCGTGTTGCGCCAGCAGCTCGCCCGGCTGCACGGGGTCGAGCCGTCGCGCATCGTCCTGGCCGGCAGCGCCAGCGAGTTCATCCGCCGCATGACGCTGGCCATCGCGCTGCTCCATCCGGGTGCGCGTGTGCGGGTGCCGGACTACGCCTATGGGGAATACGCCGCAGCGGCCGAGGCGCTGGGCCTGCGCGTGGTGCGCGAAATCGACGATCTGGACGCACACGATCCCGCGTGGCTGATCTGGCACACCGAGCCGGGCAGCCCGATCGGCGACGCCCGCACCGCGCCGCCCTGCAATCCGAGCGAGTCGGTGCTGGTGATCGACCGTGCGTACACGCCGCTGCGGCTGGACGGCGACACCCCGCCCGTGCCCGACCACGCCTGGCAGCTCTGGTCGCCGAACAAGGCGCTCGGACTCACCGGCGTGCGCGGCGCCTACGCCATCGCCCCGGCGCGCACGCCCGACTCCTCCCTGCTCACCACCTGGCTGACCGAGCGGCTGGACGCGCTGGCCCCGTCCTGGCCGCTGGGCGCGCACGGTGTGGCGATGCTGACGTGCTGGGCCACCGAGGAAGCACAGAGCTGGGTCCACTCCAGCCTGCACATCCTGCGGAGCTGGCGCCGGCAGCAGATCGAGCTGTGCCAGAAGCGCCTGGGCTGGACCTGCCTGACCAGCGTCACGCCGTACTACATCGCCCGCTGGGGCCAGTGGTCGGCGGGCGAAGATGCCGATTCCGACCCGCTGCACCCGTCGCGGGTCTTGCCGGCGCTGCGGGCCGTGGGCATCAAGCTGCGCGACTGCACGGCGATGGGCCTGCCCGGCTGGGTGCGCGTGAGCGTGCAGCCGCCGCCGTCGCAGCAGGCGCTGGCCCTGCTGTGGCGCCAGACGGTCGGCGACGGCGGGTTCATGCCGACGGTGCGCCAGTCCGGTTTTCAATCCCTGTCCACCTACTGAGGTTCTGCATGGCACGCGCGATCATGGTCTTGGGCACCACCAGCGGTGCCGGCAAGAGCTGGCTGGCCACGGCGCTGTGCCGCTGGTATGCGCGCCGCGGCTTCAGGGTCGCGCCGTTCAAGGCGCAGAACATGAGCAACAACGCCCGCGTCGTGCCCGGTCCGGACGGGCGCATGGGCGAGATCGGCAGCGCGCAGTATTTCCAGGCACTGGCCGCCCGTGCCATGCCCGAGGTGCGCCAGAACCCGGTGCTGCTCAAGCCCGAGGCGGACACGCGCAGCCAGGTGGTCGTGCTGGGCGAGGTGCGGCGCGACCTGGGCGCCGTGCCGTGGCGTGAACGCAGCGAGCTGCTGTGGCCGTTCGCGCGGGATGCCTTGCACGCGCTGATGGCGGAGAACGACGTGGTCGTGATCGAAGGCGCCGGCTCGCCCGCCGAGATCAACCTGCACGCCAGCGACTACGTGAACATGCGCACCGCGCTGGCCGTGGACGCCGCCTGCCTGCTGGTCACGGACATCGACCGCGGCGGTGCCTTCGCCCACCTCTACGGCACGCACCAGTTGCTGCCCTTGGACGAGCGGGCGCTGATCCGCGGCTTCGTGCTCAACCGGTTCCGGGGCGACGCGGCCTTGCTGTCCCCCGGCCCGGAGCAGCTCGAAGCCCTGACCGGCGTGCCCACGGTGGCCGTGCTGCCGATGTGGCGCGAACACGGCCTGCCCGAGGAAGACGGCGTGTTCGACGACCGCAGCACGGGCGGCCCATCGGCCACGTCCACCCGCCCGCTGCGCATCGCCGTCGTGGCGTATCCGCGCATCAGCAACCTCGACGAGTTCCAGCCGCTGCGCAACCTGCCCGGCGTGCGGCTCACCTGGGCGCGCAGCCCGAGCGATCTGGACGGCGCGGACTGGGTCATCCTGCCCGGCTCGAAACACACGGCGGCGGATCTGGCCTGGCTGCGCGCGCAGGGGCTGGATCTGGCGGTGGCGCGCCATGCGGGGCAGGGCGGGGCGGTGCTCGGGATCTGCGGCGGCTTGCAGATGCTGGGCGAGGCGCTGATCGACCTGCACGCGGTGGATGGGCCGCTCGGGGGCAATGCGCCGGGGCTGGGGCTGCTGCCGCTGGTGACGGCCTTCGATCCCGAGAAGCTGCTCCAGCCGACGCAGGCCCGCTTTGCCGCGCTGACCGCGCCGTGCGGACCGTGGTCGGCGCTGTCCGGCGTGGCCTTCGACGGCTACGAGATCCACCACGGCCGCACTGCGCAGCACCCCGACCTGCCCACCGCCACCGAAGCGGTGCGCAACACGGCCGGCGGCGTGCTCGGCTGGCAGCAGGGCAACGTGCTCGGGCTGTACGCGCACGGCCTGTTCGAGTCGCCCGCCGTGCTGCGCGCCCTGTTCGGCGCCGAGGTCCGCACGCTCGACGCCGTGTTCGACGGACTCGCCGATTTCCTGGACCGGCACGTGCCCGAGGGCGTGCTGCTGTCCCTGCTCCAGGACCACAACCAAGACCACAACAAGGAACCCCGATGAACGCACACGCACTCACCCTCCCGCCGATCGACGACCTGCATGACGAGGGGCTGACCACCCGCGTCCAGACCGCACTCGACCAGAAGACCAAGCCGCGAGGCGCGCTCGGTCGCCTCGAATCGCTGGCGCTGAAGCTCGCGCAGATCCAGGGCCGCGACCTGCCGGCGCTGGAGCATCCGCAGATGGTCGTCTTCGCGGGCGACCACGGACTGGCCGCGCGTGGCGTCTCGGCGTTCCCGAGCGACGTGACGTGGCAGATGGTGGAGAACTTCCTGGCAGGCGGCGCGGCGGTCAGCGTGCTGGCGCGTCAGCACGGGCTGGCGCTGACGGTGGTCGATGCGGGGGTGAAGCACGCGTTCGCGCCGCGCCCGGGCCTGCTTGCGCGCAAGATCGGCTGGGGCACGGCGGATGCGCTGGAAGGCCCGGCGATGACCCCGGCCGAGTGCATCGCGGCGGTCGAGACGGGGGCGGGGGTCGTGCGCAGCCTGCCGGGCAACGTGGTGCTGTTCGGCGAGATGGGCATCGGCAACACCTCGTCGGCCTCGCTGCTGATGGCGCGGCTGACGGGCGAAGCCATCGACCGCTGCACCGGCCGCGGCACCGGCGTGGACGGCCCGGCGCTGGTGCGCAAGACCGAGATCCTGCGCAAGGTGCTGGCCCGCCACGAAGCCGCGACGGCGCCGCTCGACGTGCTGGCGGCGTTCGGCGGGTTCGAGATCGCGATGCTGGTCGGTGCGGTGCTGGAGGCGGCGGCGCAGCGGCGGGTGATCGTCGTCGATGGCTTCATCGTCAGTGCGGCGGTGCTGGTGGCGGCACGTCTGCATCCGAACGTGCTGCAACGCTGTGTCTTCGCGCACCAGTCGGACGAGTCGGGCCACCGGTTGATGCTGGCGCGTCTGGAGGCCGAGCCGCTGCTGAGTTTGGGGCTGCGGCTGGGCGAGGGTTCTGGGGCGGCGCTGGCGTGGCCGCTGCTGGACTCGGCCTGCCGCATCCTGGCGGAGATGGCGAGCTTCGCGTCGGCGGGTGTGAGCGACCGCGCGGACTGAACAGCGATGCGCTGGTTGATGCACGCACTGGTCCACGAACTCCGTCTGTTCTGCATCGCCGTGCAGTTCTTCACCCGCGTCCCCGTGCCCGCCTGGGTCGGCTGGTCGCCCGAGTGGATGCACGCGAGCGCCCGCCACTACCCGGCGGTCGGGCTGTGCATCGGTCTGGTCGGGGCGGCGGTGCTGGCGCTGGCGGTGTCGTTCTGGCCGCTGCCGGTGGCGGTCGGGCTGTCGATGGCGGCCACCGTCTGGATGACCGGCGGCTTCCACGAGGACGGGCTGGCCGACACCTGCGATGGTCTGGGCGGCGCGGTCAGCCGCGAGCGGGCGCTGACGATCATGAAGGACTCGCGGCTGGGCAGCTACGGCGCGCTCGGGCTGGTCGGCGTGCTCGGGCTGAAGGCGGTGGCGCTGCACGGGGTCGTCTCGGTCGGGCTGCTGCCGGCGGTGGTCGCCACGGTCTGGGCACATGCGCTGTCGCGGGTCGCCCCTGTCGTGCTGCTGTGGCTGCTGCCGTATGCGGGCGATCCGGAGCACGCCAAGGCCAAACCGATGGCGCAGCAGATCTCCGGCGGCGGACTGGTGGTCGTGCTGGGCTGGGCGGTGGCCATCAGCGTCGCGGCGGTGTGGGTGCTGGACGATCTGCGCCCGGTGCTGGCGGGACTGCTCGGGCTGGCGGGCATGGTGCTGTGGTGCGGGCGCTGGTTCCATGGCCGGCTGGGCGGGTTCACCGGGGACACGCTCGGGGCGTCGCAGCAGTTGAGCGAACTCGCGGCGCTGCTGGGCTGGCTGGCGGTGCTGCATGGCTGAACCCGTGTCCGCACTGCGCATCTGGATCTGGCGCCACCCGAAGCCGATCGGCGCGGCCGGGCGCTGCATCGGCCGCACGGATCTGCCCGTCGATCCGCGCCGCGCCAAGCGCCTGGCCCACCGCATCCGCCAGCACGCCCGCCGCCACCACCTGCCGCACGCGGTCGTCACATCCCCGCTGCGCCGCTGCGCCGACGTGGGGCGCTGGCTGCGGCGCTGGGGCTGGACGCACCGGGTCGATGCGCGGCTGGTCGAGCTGGATTTCGGGGCGTGGGATGGTCGGCTCTGGCGCGACATCGCATGGGACGAGATCCGCGCCTGGGAGGGGGATTTCATGGACCACGCACCGGGCGGCGGGGAGCCGCTGCGGCGCTTGCGGGAGCGGGTCGAGGCGGTGCTGGCGGAGGATCGGCCAGCTTTGGCGGTCGGTCATGCGGGCTGGATCAACGCGCTGCGCACGCGCCACACCGAGCGGCTCTGTGCGGCGGATTGGCCCGCACCCTTGAAGTACGCGACCCTGATGTACCCATGAATGTGCCTATGATCGCGCGCCTTTTTCTGCTCCATTGCACAAACCAACACAGACCCCGAAGCCTCTGAAAGCCCTTCTGCCATGTTCCGCACCCTCCTCAAATCCAAGATCCACCGCGCCACCGTCACCCACTGCGAGCTGCACTACGAAGGCTCCTGCGGCATCGACGAAGACCTGCTGGACGCCGCCAACCTCTGCGAGAACGAGCAGATCCACGTCTGGAACATCAACAACGGCGAACGCTTCGTCACCTACGTGATCAAGGCGCCGCGCGGCAGCGGAATCCTCTCGCTCAACGGTTCGGCCGCCCGGCGCGCCAGCACGGGGGATCTGGTCATCCTCGCTGCCTTCGCGCAGGTGCATGAGGAGCAGGTGCCGTCGCACGCGCCGAAGCTGGTCTTCATGAACGAGGCGAACCGCATCAAGGAACTGCGTGCCCACCCCGAAAACCCGCCACAGACCTCGCCGCTGCGCTGAGTCGGACGGCCCCCATGACGCCTGACCTGTTCCCGCGCCGCATCGTCTGCCTCACCGAGGAGACGACCGAAACCCTCTACCTGCTCGGCGAAGAACACCGCATCGTCGGCATCTCCGGCTACACGGTGCGCCCGCCGCGTGCCCGACAGGAGAAGCCGCGGGTGTCGGCCTACCTGACCGCCAAGATCGACGAGATCCTCGCCCTGGAGCCGGACCTGGTGCTCGGCTTCTCGGATCTGCAGGCGGACATTGCCAGCCAGTTGATCCGCGCCGGAGTCGCCGTGCATGTGTTCAACCAGCGCAGCGTGGCTGAGATCCTGCGCATGGTCGCGATGGTCGGGGCGATGGTCGGCGCGCACGAGAAGACGGCCGCGTTGCTGGCCGAACTGCAAGTGGGGCTGGACGAGGTGGCGGCGATCGGCCGGACGCTGCCCCGGCGCCCGCGGGTCTACTTCGAGGAGTGGATGGACCCGATCATCACGGGCATCGGCTGGGTGAGCGAGCTGAGCGCGCTGGCCGGTGGCGAGGAGTGTTTCCCCGAGCTGGCGGGTCAGTCGCTGGGCAAGAACCGCATCGTCGCCGACCCGCTGGAGGTGGTGCGCCGCTCACCCGACGTGATCCTCGGTTCGTGGTGCGGGCGCAAGTTCCGGCCGGAGCAGGTCATGGCGCGCCCCGGTTGGGAACAGGTGCCCGCGGTGTTGAACGGGCAGGTGTTCGAGATCAAGTCGAGCGAGATCCTGCAGCCCGGCCCGGCGTGTCTCACCGACGGCGTGCGGCAGATCCAGCGGCGCTTGCTGGACTGGGCTGCGCGCTACGCCTGAACCGTCTTCGGCGCGAAGTCGCAGCAGTCCGCCACCGCGCACTCCCAGCACCGCGGCTTGCGCGCCTGGCAGACGTAGCGCCCGTGCAGGATCAGCCAGTGGTGGGCATCGACCCGGAACTCGGCCGGGATGCGCTGCAGGTACTGCAGCTCGACCGCGAGCGGCGTCTTGCCCGGCGCCAGCCCGGTGCGGTTGCCGACGCGGAACAGGTGCGTGTCCACCGCGCACGTCGGCTCGCCCCAGGCCACGTTCAGCACCACGTTGGCCGTCTTGCGCCCGACGCCGGGCAGGGCTTCCAGCGCCTCGCGGCTGCGCGGCACCTGCCCGCCATGCTCGGCCAGCAGGATCTGGCTCGTGGCGTACAGATGTTTCGCCTTGTTGCGATACAGACCGATGGTGCGGATGTGTGCCTCCAACCCATCGATCCCCAGCGCCACGATCCTGCCCGGTGTATTGGCCACCGGGAACAGCCGCCGCGTCGCTTTGTTGACCCCGATGTCGGTCGCCTGCGCCGACAGCAGCACGGCGGCCAGCAGCTCGAACACCGAGCTGTACTCCAGCTCTGACGCCGGGTGGGGGTTCATGTCACGAAGTGTGACGAAAAAACGTTTGATGGATACAGGTGTCATTTCGGTCGATTTCAGCATCCCGTGGTTCGGGGTTCTGGACAAGAACGCACTGGGAGAACGCGCTGGGGCTGCGCAGAATTGGTCGCATGTGCGAAGAGACGAAAAAACGCCGACCTGAGCCGCCGCTGGCGGCGTTGTTGTTCATGGGCCTGTCGATGGTGTCGTTCAACAGTCCGCAGGGCATTTTGTGGCAGCAGCCTTTGCCTTGGCTGCTGCTGGGGACCGCCGCCGGACTCTGGCGGGCGCAGGGCTGGGCGCGCACGCTGGCGATGGTCGTGCTGGCCGGATTGCTGGCGGCCATGGCCTGGCCTGGGGGCACGGAGCTGCAGCCGGTGCGCGTGCTGCTGCTGGATCCGTGGACGACGGCGGGCCTGGAGCGTGACACCGGGCTGCACCCGACGGTGGGCGGCGCGCTGGTGGCCTCGGCGCTCTTGCTGTGGCTGATGTCGCCGCCGGTGCGCCGGGCCTTTGCCTTGTCGGACCTCGACGCCGTGCGGGCGAGTCTGCCGCCCGTGTCCCAAGGCGGGATCAAGGACGACCACTGAGATCACGGAGATCACTGGGTCTCACTGGGGTCTGCGTCCACATAGAACCAGCGCCCGTCTTCCCGCACGAAGCGGCTGACCTCTTCCAGCCGGTGCGCCCGCCCGCCGAGCTTGCTGCGCGCCACGAAGGACACCTCCGCCCGATCCGCGCCGAGCACCCGGTGGTGGCGCACCGCCAGCCCGAGCCAGCGCAGGCCCGGCCCGTTCGGCTCCAGCGCCGCAGGGCGCGTGCTGGGGTGCCAGGTGGCGAGCAGGTAGTCGAGCTGGTCCAGCACATAGGCGCTGTACCGCGAACGCATCAGCGCCTCGGCCGTGGGCGCCTGGCCTGCCAGCACGCCGCCGGGGTGGAATCGGCCGCAGCAGGTGGACAGCGTGTCGCCGCTGCCGCAAGGGCAGGGGCCGGGGGTGGGGGGTGTCGTCGTCATGGGCGCATTTTCTGGCACCGCGCGGCGCTGGTACGCTTGCAGGCTCACCGACCCTGATCGACTCCGTTCGACTCCGTTTTCTGCTGCCCCCATGCTCCTGCTGCTGTCGCCCGCCAAGTCCCTGGATTTCGAGACCCCGACTTCCGTCCTGTCCGCGGTCGAGCCGACCCGTCCGGTCTTCATGGCCGAAGCTGCCGCGCTGGTCGAGCAGTTGCGCACGCAGTCCCCCACCCAGATCGCTGCGCTGATGGCCTTGTCCGACAAGCTCGCGGCGCTGAACGTGGCCCGCTACGCCGCCTGGCGCCCGCGCAACACGCCCGCCAACAGCAAGCCGGCGGTGCTGGCCTTCAACGGCGATGTCTACGACGGACTCGCCGCGCGGACGCTCTCCGCCGCCGACCTCGCCTGGGCGCAGGCGCATGTCGCCATCCTGTCGGGCTTGTACGGTGTCCTGCGCCCGCTCGATGCGCTGCAGCCGTACCGGCTGGAGATGGGCACGCGCTGGGCCAATCCGCGCGGCAAGGATCTCTACGCCTGGTGGGGCGACCGCATCGCCGAGGAGTTGCTGCACCGCCTGCCGACCCGCAAGACCGGCGCGCCGGTGGTCGTCAATCTGGCCTCGCAGGAGTACGCCAAGGCGGCGCTGCGTCCCTTGCTGGTGGCGCGGACCAGGGTGATCGACTGCGTGTTCGAGGACTGGAAGGACACGGGCTACAAGACCATCAGCTTCTACGCCAAGCAGGCGCGCGGGCTGATGGTGCGCTACGCCGTCACCCACCGAACCGAGGATCCCCAGGCGCTGCAGAGCTTCGATCTGGGGGGTTATCGCTTCGATGCCACCACCTCGGCGGGTGACCGCTGGGTGTTCCGCCGCCGGACGGCTTGATTTTCCTTTCTACAGCACGACCATGAGCACCCAGACAGCCACCCCGGAACTGCGGCTTTGGATCCTGGAACAGGCCCAGGCCGGCCATGCACCCGATGCCGTCCTGCAAGCCATGAAGCACTCCGGCTGGGACGAGGATGTCGCCCTCGCCGCGCTGGAACACACGCTGGAAGGGTTCCTCGCCGAGCACGCCCGCCTGCAGCAGCGCCCGGCGGTGGTGCCGGTGCCCGAGCCGGATCTGGCGCAGTCGCCGGCCACGCTGTGCCTGCCGGACGGGCAGGTGGTGCGGGTCGTGGCGTCGATGCGCGATCCGCGGGTGGTGGTGTTCGCCGATCTGCTGTCTGCCGACGAGTGCGAGGCGCTGCGCCAGTTGGCTGCGCCGCGCATGGCCCGCTCGGAAACCGTTGACAACGCTACCGGCGGCAGCGAGGTCAACGCCGCCCGCACCAGCGCCGGCATGTTCTTTGGCCGTGGCGAGACGGCGCTGATTGCGCGCATCGAGCAGCGCATCGCGGCGCTGCTGCGCTGGCCGGTCGAGAACGGCGAGGGCCTGCAAGTGCTGCACTACCGGCCGGGTGCCGAGTACAAGCCGCATTACGACTACTTCGACCCCGCGCAGCCCGGCTCTTCGACCATCCTCCAGCGTGGCGGCCAGCGCGTGGGCACGCTGGTGATGTACTTGAACACGCCGGCCGCGGGGGGCGGCACGACCTTTCCCGATGTCCACCTCGAAGTGGCGCCGATCCAGGGCCACGCCGTCTTCTTCAGCTACGACCGCGCCGACCCCAGCAGCCGCTCGCTGCACGGCGGTGCGCCCGTGATCGCCGGGGAGAAGTGGGTCGCCACCAAGTGGCTGCGCGAGCGGCGCTTTGATTGATCGCCATCCCAAGGCTGAAAAAATCGACGACCCGGTTTCCTGCGGCTACATTTCTCCCACTCAACCTGGAGACCCCCTCCCATGCAACCGCTGATTGCCGCTCTCGCGGCCGTGATGCTCACCGCCGGCGCCGCTGCGCAGGCCCAGACCAGCACCGGCCAGACCCCCAAGCCCATCACCATGCCCGCGGCACCGGATCCGGCCACGCTGCGCGAACCCGCAGCGCCTGTCGCCGCCCCGATCACCACGCCCACGGAGCGCAAGGTCGAGCAGCTCGACAAGGCACTGGACGCCCGCCGCGCCCGCCAGGCCGAGGCGCGCAAGGCCGCAGCCGAGGCGTCCACCGACACCGCTGCCGAGCGCCGCGCCGCGCGCAAGGCCGAGCGGCTGGCGGCCCGCAAGGCCAGGAAGGCTGAAAAAGCGGAGAAGGCGGAGAAGGCGGAGAAGGCGGAGAAGAAGGCCGACAAGGCCGACAAGGCCACCAAGGCGGGCAAGGCCGGCAAGTCCAGCGCCGAAGAGCGGGCAGCCCGCCGGGCCGAGCGCCGCGAGGCGCGGTTGGCTGCCAAGCGCGCCGGCATGAAGGCGGACAAGAAAGCCGACAAGAACGCCGACAAGAAAGCGGAGAAAGCCGCGGACAAGAAAGCCCAGGCCAAGGCCGACAAAGCCGCTGCCAAGGCCGAGCGCCGCGCCGAGCGCAAAGCCCGCAAGGAGGCTGCCGCCGCCAAGGCCACGGGCGGCGCCGCTGCGGCCAAGAGCGTCAACGACGGTTCGCGCCCCTGAGCGGCGCCGTCTCTCCCAGCCTCAGGCGTTCCCCTGCCTGAGGCACGCGGGCCGGCCAGCCGAGGCGCTCCCCGATCCGGATGCGCAAGGCGTCCGACGCCTCCGGCTCGCCATGCACCACCATCACCTGCTTCGGCGCGGTCGGCATCTGGCGCATCCACGCGATCAGGCCGTCCGCATCGGCGTGGCCCGACATGCCTTCGAGGTGGTGGACCTGCGCCTTCACCGCCACGTACTGCCCCA
>NZ_JAAFKF010000094.1 GCF_013299175.1 Sphaerotilus sp. | reverse complement strand
CTCCCGCCCGCCGTCATGGCGCCGACATAGGCCGCGCTGTGCAGCGTCAGCGCCAGCCCGAGACCGGCGGTGTCGAGACCGGTCTGGCGCATCAGCGTGGGGATCGCTCCCGCGAACAGCCCAAGGCCGAAGGCGAACGCGAAGAACACGCCTGTGAGAACCTTCCGCGGCGACAGATCAGTCATCCGGCAGCAGGTGCGGGTTCCAGACGACTTCCCACAGGTGCCCGTCCGGATCCTGGAAGTAGCCGCCGTAGCCGCCCCAGAAGGTGTCCTGCGCCGGCTTGACGATCACCGCGCCGGCAGCGGCGGCCTTGGCCATCACCGCATCGGCCTCCTCGCGCGAACGCACGTTGTGGCCCAGGGACAGCTCGGTGGCGCTCGGCGGCTGCAGCGGCAGGCCGGTGTCGTGGGCCAGACTGCGGCGCGGCCACAGCGCCAGCTTCAGGCCGGGCTGCAGGTCGATGAAGACCACCGCGCCGTGTTCGAACTCGGTGCCGAAGATGCCGGGTGTCGCGAAGCCCAGGCCGTCGCGGTAGAAACGCAGTGCGCGGTCGAGGTCATCGACCGCCAGCGTGAGGACAGTGAGGCGGGGTTTCATGGTGTGCGGGTGCTCCGGATGCCGTCGTCGAAGTAGGCGCGGGTATTGACGTGGACCGCCTCGCTGGCGAGCAGCGCGTCCACCGGCCACCACTGCAGCGCGCTGTGCTGGTTGTCGAGCGAGCGCACCGAGTCCTCGCCGACGGTCACCTCGTAGGCGAGCACGACGTAGTGCGTCGTCACGTCCTCGGTGCCGGAGAAGTTGTCGGGGTAGAGGTGCTCGAACACGCCGAGCGGCCGGGCGGCGGCGACCTCGTCGGGATGGAAGCCGAGTTCGGCGGCAGCAACACGGCGCAGCGCGTCGGCCACGCGCTCGTCCTTGAGGATGCGCCCGCCGGGGACGAACCAGGTGCCCTGCGCCGGGCGGTTCTGGCGCAGGCCCAGCAGCACCTCGCCGCGCGCGTTGCGGCAGACGAGGTCGATCGACACCAGCGGGGTGTGGCGGACGACGCTCAGCAGGGTGTCGTGGGGGAGGTAGTGGCGGTGGCGGGGGGTTTCGGGCATGGCGGGGAGTATGCCGAGATCGAAACAGAAACGGCGCCCCACAGGGCGCCGTCGTCACAAGCTCAGGTCGTCAGGCGTGGCCTCAAGCCGCCGCCTTCACCTTCAACCGCCAAGCATGCAACAGCGGCTCCGTGTAGCCACTCGGCTGCGTCTGCCCCTGGAACACCAGATCCAGCGCCGCCTGATACGCCGCGCCGTCGTGGTTCGCCGCCAGCGACTTGTAGAGCGCATCCCCCGCGTTCTGCCCGTCCACGACCACCGCCATGCGCGCAAACGCCTCGCGCACCTGCTGCTCCGTCACCACGCCGTGCAGCAGCCAATTGCAGAGGTGCTGGCTCGAAATCCGCAGCGTCGCCCGGTCCTCCATCAGCCCCACGCCGTTGATGTCCGGCACCTTCGAGCAGCCCACGCCCTGGTCGATCCAGCGCACGACGTAGCCGAGGATGCCCTGCACGTTGTTGTCGATTTCCTGCTGGCGCTCGGTGGCGCTCCACGTCACGTCGGCGGCGACCGGCACCGTCAGCAGGTCGTTCAACAGCTTGTCCGTGAGCGCCGGGTTGGTGGCGTCGCCGCTGGCTTCGATCTGCTGCTGGACGGCCGAGACGCTGATCTGGTGGTAGTGCAGCGCGTGCAGCGTGGCAGCGGTCGGGCTGGGCACCCACGCCGTGTTGGCGCCGGCCTTCGGGTGGCCGACCTTCTGCTCCAGCATCGCGGCCATCAGGTCCGGCATCGCCCACATGCCCTTGCCGATCTGTGCGCGACCACGCAGCCCGCAGGACAGGCCGATCAGCACGTTGCGGCGCTCGTAGGCGGCGATCCAGGCACTGGACTTGATGTCGCCCTTGCGCAGCATCGGGCCGGCGTGCATGGCGGTGTGCATCTCGTCGCCGGTGCGGTCGAGGAAGCCGGTGTTGATGAAGGCCACGCGCGACGAGGCGGCGGCGATGCACGCCTTCAGGTTCACGCTGGTGCGGCGCTCCTCGTCCATGATGCCGAGCTTGACGGTGCTGTCGGGCAGGCCGAGCAGTTGCTCGACGCGGCCGAACAGCTCGCCCGCAAACGCCACTTCGGCAGGGCCGTGCATCTTCGGCTTGACGATGTAGACCGAGCCGGCGCGGCTGTTCTTCAGGCCATTGGCGCCGTGGCGCTGCAGGTCGTGCAGGGCGATGGTGGTCGTCACCACGGCGTCCAGGATGCCTTCGGGGATCTCGCGGCCCTCGGCGCCCCAGAGGATGGCCGGGTTGGTCATCAGGTGGCCGACATTGCGCACGAACATCAGCGAGCGGCCGTGCAGCACGACCTCGCCGCCGTTCGGGCCGGTGTAGACACGGTCGGCGTTCAGGCGGCGGGTGAAGGTCTTGCCGCCCTTGGCGACCTCCTCGGTCAGCGTGCCGAGCTGGATGCCGAGCCAGTTGCGGTAGGCCAGCACCTTGTCTTCGGCGTCCACCGCGGTGACCGAGTCTTCCAGGTCGAGGATGGTGGACAGCGCGGACTCGACCACCACGTCGGACACGCCGGCGGCATCGGTCTTGCCGGTGGCGGTCGTGCGGTTGATGAGGATGTCGATGTGCATCCCGTTGTTCACCAGCAGCACCGAGGTCGGCGCCGCGGCGTCGCCCTGGTAGCCGACGAACTGGGCGGGGTTGTTCAGCGCAGCCGTGGCACCGCTCTTCAGCGACACGGCGAGCTGGCCGCGTTCAACGCGGTAGCCGGTGGCGTCCTTGTGGGTGGCGCCGGCCAGCGAGGTGGCCTGGTCGAGGAAGTTGCGGGCGAACTCGATCACGCGGGCACCGCGCACCGGGTTGTAGCCGCCGGCCTTCTCGGCGCCGTTGGCTTCGGCGATGGCGTCGGTGCCATACAGCGCGTCGTACAGCGAACCCCAGCGCGCGTTGGCGGCGTTCAGGGCGTAGCGGGCGTTCAGGATCGGCACCACCAGTTGCGGGCCGGCCTGCAGCGCGAGTTCGGCGTCCACGTTGGCGGTGGTGGTCTGCACGGTCTCGGGCACCGGGACGAGGTAGCCGATCTGCGTCAGGAAGGCTTGGTAGGCGGCCATGTCGGCGATCGGGCCGGGGTTCGCCTTGTGCCAGGCGTCCATGTCCAACTGGATGCGGTCGCGCTCGGCGAGCAGCGCGGCGTTCTTCGGCGCGAGGTCGCTGACGATGGCGCCAAAGCCGGCCCAGAACGTCGCCGAAGCAACGCCGGTGTTCGGCAGCACTTCATCCTCGATGAAGCGGAACAGCTCGGTGGCCACTTGCAGGCCGTGGATGGTGGTGCGTGCGGTCATGGTGGGAACCTCGGGATCAGGATGACAAGAACTCAGGAAGGAAAGAAATCCAGGACATCGCGCAGGCTGCTGCCCACGCGGGTCGGCTCGGTGCCGAGTGTTTCGAGCGGCGCACCGGCCCGGTTGACCCACAGCGTCGTGTAGCCGAACCAGGTGGCGCCGAGCGCGTCCCAGCCGTTGCTGGAGACGAACAGGATCTGTTTCGCGGGCAGGGCGAGCGTCGTCGAACCGAGGGCGTAGGCGCGGGGATCGGTCTTGAAGACGCGCACCGGCTCGACGCTGATCACATGGTCGAGCAGCGGGCCGAGGCCGGCGCTGCGCACCGCGATGCCGAGCATGTCGGGGTCACCGTTGCTGAGGATGCCGGTCGGGATGCCGCGACCCCTGAGTGCCTCCAGGACTTCGCGCACCTCGGGGAAGGCGCTCAGGTGGCGGTACTGGTTCATCAGCCGGTCCTCGGACCCGGGCGTCAGCGCCAGTTGCAGCCGCGCGCCGGCGTGGCGCAGGGCAGCGCGGGTGATGTCCCAGAACGGCCGGTAGCGGCTGCCGTCGGGCGCGCTCATGGTGATGAGGCGCGTGTAGTCGATCTGCTTTTCGCGCCACAGCAGCGACAGCGCCTCGCCCCGGCCAGGGAAGAGCTGCTCGGCCGTCAGCGCGACGCTGTAGACATCGAACAGCGTGCCATAGGCGTCGAAGAGCACAGCATGGGGAAAGAGCTTGTCCATGCCGTGAATCTATTCCAGACTTCACATGCCATTGTGTGCATGGAAATCGAATGATTCAGAACATTGATCCGCGTAATCAAGGGTGCGATCCTCCAGGGGATCCACCATGGAAAAGGCCCGGTGCAGTGGAGAGCCTCCACCACACCGGGCCAGCAAGAGTCCGTCAGACGGGCTTAGGCAGCCTTGCGCTGACGACGCGCCACGCCACCCAGCACGCCCAGACCCGCCAGCATCATGGCCAGCGACTCGGGTTCCGGCACGGCCGAGACGGCGGACGGGCCGGTCAGGCTGACCTTGTCCAGGAACACGGTGCCGTCGGTCTGTGCGCCCACGCCGGTGAAGGACAGCAGTTGGCTGCCGGCGGCTGCGGTGAACGTGAAGCTGTTGAGCGACCAGCCTTGGCCCGCATTGACGCCGAAGGTGCCGATGGTCGTGCCGCCGAAGTTGACCTGGTAGGTCTGGCCGCCGTCGCCGGTGCGGCCAGCGTCATACCAGCTCAGGGTGTAGGAGCCGCCGCCGCCGTTGACCATCTGGGACAACGAGCTTTGGCCCAGTGCCGGGTGGGTTTGCACGCCAGCGAGCTGGCTGCCGAAGCTGGCATCAAAACCAGCCTGCATGCCCGGATTGCTCCACACGCCGGAGTCCTTGGCGATCACGGTCGGCGTGCTGCCGGTCCAGCCCGGAATCGAGCCGCAGCCAGCACCGAAGCCTTCGTAGCAGTAGCCGCCTGCGCCCAGGTTGACAGCGCTTTCGAAGCTGCCGTTGGTCAGCAGCTCCGTGCTGTGCGCAGCGTGGCTGAACAGGCTGAACGCGGCCATAGCGGCAAGGGCGGTGAATTTTTTCATGACAGTTCCTCTGGGTTTGGTGCAGAACCTCAAGAAAGGGTTCTGCCGGTTGATTTGAGAAAATCATAGGGGGACATCCGCGCCGGCAATACCCCATGCCTAAGGGGTTTTCATGGAATAGCGCAAAAATACCGGCGGTATTATTTGACACCTGATATCTATACGGCAGTCAAAATATCCCCCCTTACCCCCCTTATTCGATGGATAAGCTCAAGCAAATCGAGTCATTTATCGCGATTGTCCAGCGTGGAAGCCTCACGGCAGCCGCCCTGAATGAGGGGGTGGCCCCCGCGATGATGGGCCGGCGCATGGACGCGCTGGAGAAGCGCCTGGGCGTGAAGCTGCTCGTGCGCACGACCCGCAAGCTCACGCTGACGCACGAGGGCAGCGCCTTCCTCGAAGACTGCAGCCGCGTGCTGGCCGACCTCGCCAGCGCGGAGGCCAGTGTCAGCGCCGGCGGCGTGAAGGCGAGCGGCCATGTGCGGATCACCGCGCCGGGCGGCTTCGGGCGGCGGCACGTGGCGCCGCTGCTGCCGCGGTTCCTCGCGCTGCACCCGGAGGTGTCGCTGTCGCTGAACCTGTCCGACCGCATCATCGACATGGTGAACGAGGGCTACGACTGCGCCGTCCGTGTGGGCGACATGCCCGACTCCAGCCTGATCTCCGTGCGGCTGGCCGACAACCGCCGTCGCTGTGTCGCCGCCCCCGCCTACCTCGCCCGCGCCGGCACGCCGCAGCAGCCGCTCGATCTCCTGCGCCACGAATGCCTGACGCTGAGTTCCGAAGCCAGCCAGTCGCGTGGCTGGGCCTTCCTGATCGACGGCGTGGTGCAGTACCTGCGGCCACCGGGCCGGCTGGATTGCTCGGATGGCCAGGTGCTGCACACCTGGTGCCTGGAGGGGCTGGGCATCGCGTGGCGCAGCACCTGGGAGGTCGAGGGCGACCTGCGCGCCGGCCGCCTCGTCAGCGTGCTGGATGAACACGCCGCACCGCCCAACGGCATTTACGCCGTGCTGCCGCATGTGAGGCACCTGCCGCTGCGGGTGCGGCTGTGGGTGGATTTTCTCAAACACAGCTACAGCGCGCCCGGCTACTGGAGCGCCGGCTGACCCGCACGCGGTACCGCGGGTTGTCGCGGCTGGCATGATCGCGGCATCGGCGGTAACAATTCACGCCGAACACAGCCCCAGACACAGGCACGAGCACAGACGAGGAGCACTCCATGCGGATGGACGAACAGCGCGAGAGCGACCAGGTGGAAGACCGCCGTGGTCAGGGCGGTTTTGGTGGCGGTGGTGGCGGCGGCGGCGGCCTGGGCGGGCGCCGTGGTGTCGGGCTGGGCACCGTCGCGCTGGCGGTCGTCGCGGGCTGGGTGTTCGGCATCAACCCGATGACCATCATCAGCGTGCTGGGCGGCATGGACAGCGGCGGCGGGCCGGCCGTCGTGCAGCAGCAACCCGCTCCCGGCAACCGCCCTGCGCCGCAGCAGGACGAGAGCACCCGCTTCATCTCCAAGGTGCTGGCCTCGACCGAGGACGCCTGGGACGGCGTGTTCCGCCAGGCCAATGCGCAGTACCAGAAGCCGAAGCTCGTGCTCTACCGCGGCGCGACCCGCACGGCCTGCGGCACGGGCGAGGCGGCGATGGGGCCGTTCTACTGCCCCGGCGACTCGAAGGTCTACCTCGATCTCGACTTCTTTGACACGATGCGCCGCCAGCTCGGCGCGCCGGGCGACTTCGCGCAGGCGTATGTCGTCGCGCACGAGGTCGGCCACCACGTCCAGCACCTGATGGGCATCACCGACAAGATCGACGCCATGCGCGAGCGGGTCAGCGAAGCCCAGGCGAACGCCCTGTCGGTGCGGCTGGAGCTGCAGGCCGACTGCTTCGCCGGCGTCTGGGCGCACAACGCCGAGCAGGCGAAGGGCTTCCTCGAAAACGGCGACCTGGAGGAGGCGATGAACGCCGCCTCGCAGATCGGCGACGACACGCTGCAGCGCAACGCCGGCGCCCGTGTGCGGCCGGAAAGCTTCACGCACGGCACCAGCCAGCAGCGCATGGGGTGGTTCAAGCGCGGGTTCCAGAGCGGCCAGATCGCCCAGTGCGACACCTTCCAGGCGCGCAACCTCTGAGGCAACGGCCGGTGGTTCAGCCCGGCGACGCCCCGAAGCGCCACGCCACCACCGCGAAGCTGCCAAACGCCAGCACGGTCGAGGCCAGGATGATCCGGGCGATGCGGCCGTTGTCGGCGCCGTAGCGTTCGGCCAGGAGCGAGACGTTGCTGGCGCTCGGCAGCGCAGCGGCCAGCACCAGCACCATCAACTGGAAGTCGCTCAAACCCAGCCTCGCAGCCTGCGCCGTGGACGCTGCCGCCCACACCAGCAGCGGATGCACCACCAGCTTGATGAGCGCCACCGGCAGGTAACGCGCCGCGGGCATCGGCGCTCCGGGCCGGCCTTGCGCATCCAGCCCGGAGCGCCACAGCACCGCCCCGATCGTGAACAGCGCGACCGGGCTGGCGGCATCGGCGAGCATGGCCACGACCTTCGCCAGCGGCCCCGGCAGCGCCAGCCCCGTCACCGACGCCAGCGCACCCAGCCCGATGGACCACGGCAGCGGGTTGGTCAGCGCCGCCCGCAGCGAGCGCCCGATCGCCGCCCGCGCGGCCGCCGCATCGCCTGCGTGGCTGGCCTTGGGGTCACCGTGGTGAAGCTGCGCGAGGGCAATGCACAGCGAGCTGGTGACGAACAGGTCGGCCAGCACGGTCGTGATCGTCGGCCCCGCAGCGGCCGGCCCGACCAGCGCCACCAGCAGCGGCACCCCCATGAAGCCCGTGTTCGGGAACGCCGCCACCAGCGCGCCGAACGCCGCGTCCCGCAGATTGCCCGCCGCCCGGAGCGTCGTCACCACCGTGAGCGCCACCACCACCAGCGCGCACAGCAGGTACACGCCCAGGACCACCGGATCGAGCAGCTCGCGCACCGGCAGGTTGGCGCCGAAGCGAAACAGCATGCACGGCAATGCGAAGTACAGGACAAAGGCGTTCATGCCCGGCACGGCAGCCAGCGGCAGCGCCCCCCGCCGGGCAGCGAGGTAGCCGACCAGAATCAGGGCGAAGAAGGGGATGGTGACGGCAAAGATGGGCTGCATGGGGGGAAGTATCCCAGCGAGTTCATCCACTTGCGCACTTGGCTCACCCGGCTCACCTGCTTGTCTTCATCGGCCTGCACCAGCATCAACGCCCGGTCGAGGTGGCCGTCGACGGTAATCAAGTAGCGGCGCTCGCGGTCAGCTTCGTCGAACCAGCCATGGGCGCGGGCGATCTTGGCGTGGCTGTGTTTGGCGATGGCCGCCATCAGCACATCCCGCGCCAGGGGGTCGAGCAAGCCGAGGCGGTGGTCCAGCTCCTGCTCGGCCAGTGCGACCAGCGACGTGACCTCATGGCGATGCAGCAGCGGAAAGAGGGTCTCGCCCAGCACCATGGTCGAGCGGCTTTCACCCAGCAGCTTCTGCAGCCCACTCGCGCGCTGCAACTCCACGACACCTTCATTCTTGCTCAGCAGCAGGGCTATCGTTTTGTTGGGCGTGTTGTCCAGCACGAGGCCGATCACCTCGCGTTCGGCCTGTGTCATCACGTCCAGCACGATCTGCAGCAACCTCCGCTCCTCCTCGGCCGCCTGGCGCAGCGCCGGCTCGCGGGCGAGGAACAAGCGGATCTTGTCCTTGAGCTGGTGCAGCGGGTCTTGCTTGGCGTACATCCAGACATCGTGCAGGCTCCGAAGCCCCGCCTGGGTCAGCGCCAGCTCCCGGTTGTTGCCATGCGGCCCGCTCAGGAAAATCACCGGCATCGGGCACCGCCGCGCCAGCAGTTGCCGGAAGATCTGCAGGCCGTCCATCGACCCCGGCGGCTCGAAGTCGATGTCCAGCGTCACCACCCCGCGCCGCTGCCACAGCGGCTCGGCCAGGAATGCCTCGCCGCTGGGATACCCGCGCGCCGCGAACCCCTCGGCGTCCAAGCTGTAGAGCAGGCTGCCCCGGTACTCGTCATCGTCATCGACGACATGCACCATCGGGACCGGAGGTGGTTCATGCGGGGGGTGGGACATCGACATGGGAAGGCTCTTCGACAGGGGGGATCGGATTCAGCGGCAGGATGAGGACGAACGTGGCGCCGCAGGGGAAGTTGTCCTGCACCTCCAGGCTGCCGCCCATCTCCACGGCCCACAGGCGGCAGGCGAACAGCCCCCAGCCGTGCCCGCCCTTGCGGGTGGAATGGCCGTGGATGAACACATCCTCGCGCAAGGCAGATGGCACGCCGGGGCCATGGTCGCGCACCCGGAGATGGACCTTCCCGGCCTTGTCGTCGAGGTAGGACTCGATGCCGATGCGGCGGTTGAGGACAGCGGTCTTCTCCATCGCCGAGATGGCGTTGTCCAGCAGGTTGATGAGCACGTCGCACAGCATCCCCCGCTCCACCAGGATCAGCGGCAGTGCCTTGGACACCCCGTTGGGGTCGATCTCCACGTTGTGCTGGGCGGCGTGGTGGTGGACCTGTGCCGTCGCATCCTCGACGGCCTGGCGCAGCGAGGTCGGCTCCTTGGTGATCTTGTTGCGCAGCAGGTCCTGGTATGACTTGGCGATCGCGTCCATGCGCTGCACGGCCCCCTCGACATGCTGCACGCCTTTGGCGAGCATGTCGTAGCGGCCGGTCTTGAGGTGCAGGGCGAGTCCGTCGATGGCGGTGCGGTAGGTACCTATGCAGCCAGAAATATGGTGCAGCAGATTGCCCGAGTGCATCCCCATCGAGTGGATCGGGCGGGCATCGCGCCACTGCGCATCGAGGGCGTCGCTGCGCTCCTGGGCCGCGACTTCGCGGGAGACATCGACGCAGGTGAAGAGCCAGTCCTCGCGGCTGTGCAACTGGTGGGCGCTGAGCTGCGCGGTCCAGAGCGTGCCGTCCGGGCGCACATAGGTTTCACGGTAGCGGTCCACACCGGCATGGGCGGCGAGGATCTTGCGCAGGTCGTCGTCGAGCCGCGCCACCTGGTCGCGCGGCCAGAACGGGTACGGCGGCGCCCGCCCGCCCGCCGAATCGCCGATCAGTTCCTGCTCGGACCAGCCGGAAATCTTGCAGAACTCCCGGTTGACATGGTGGATTCGGCCATCGGGGTGGATGACGCACAGGCCGACCTGGATCGACGCCTCGATGTCCTTGCGCAGCGCCGCCTCGGCCTGCCGCTCGCGGGCTTCGGCTTGCAGGGTGTGCAGGTGGTGGCGCTGCGTGCGGCCCAGCCAGCGCAGGGTGGCCAGCACCGCCCCGACCAGCCCGAGCGCCAGCACCGACAGCCACCACGGCGAGCGGGTGGCGGGCACCGCTGACGCCGCCACCGCAGGCGCCCGCTTCTCCAGCACCAGTACATGCTCAGGCGCGACAGGGTAGAACCGCGTGGAAGAGGACTGCACCACACCCAGCGGAGACATCACCCGCTCGCCGTTGTCGGTCCTCAGCAGCGCAGCCTGGAACTCGGCAGCCTGATCGCCAAGGCAGGCTTTCATCTGCAGACCCAGTGTGCTGTCATCGTTGACGCGCTCGACAGGCGTGCGCCTTTTCCACTCGGCAATGAACGTGCGGGCACAGGCGTCGGTGCTGTCACGCGGTGGATCCGTCGCCGCGCAGACCGACAGTGGCACCGCGACCACCCCCGCCAGAACCGAACACCACGCCCATGCCCTGCGGGCCGCCCTCATGCCGGGCACTCGACGGGTTTCCAGCCGCGCACCGTGTGCCGTGGATCGACCTCCAGCCATTTTTGCTGGTAGTCCGGTGGGCGCAGCGTGGGCAGTTTTGCCTTCACCAGATCGGCCAGTTGCTTGATCTGCCGGCAGCGGAGCTTCTCGTAGGGCGTGCGCCGGAGCGAAAAATCGACCGCCATCAGCATCGCCTGCACCGACAGCGTCTGTACCGGGGCCTGGAGCCAGGGGTAGTCGCTGTGGTCGATGCGCGCGACTTCATAGCCCACGACGTGGGGCGGCATGTCGAGCGGCATCAGGTGAACACCGTCCAGCAGCCCGGCCGCACCACGGCGAAGTTCCTGCAGATTGACCAGGCTCTGCACGGGCTTGCCTTGCACGAACACCACCGCATCGGCACGACCCAGGAGCACGCTGCACATCGCCTCGACCAAGGGCTGAGAGCCATCCAGGCTGGCGGGCTGGACCTGCGCAGTCCTCAGCAGGTTCTGGGCGGTGTAGCGACTGCCTTGCGATCCAGCGGGCGTCAACACGTGCCGGCCCGCCAGATCCGCCAGATGGAGCAACTGACGGCGCGCCAGCACATGGATCTCTTCGGGATACAGCGGCAGCACCAGCCGCAGCAACTCGGCCTGCTTGCGCTCCTCGCCATTGGTGGAGTGGCGCATCCAGTCCAGCAAATCCGACTGCACGAAACCAATCCCCGCGTTTTCCGTGGAGACGAGCTTGCGGAAGTTGTCCTCGCTGCCCAGGGTCTCGCGGTTGACCAGCGTCAACTGGTGTGGACCCGCCAGCTTGACGAGGTCATCGGCCAACTTGTAGTAGAGGCCAGTGGAGATGCCGCTGACCAGCCCGATCTTCCCGTCGGGGATCGGCTGGTTGGCCGATGGCTTCGAGGAGGGATTGGTGGCTGCGTTTAACTTGGCAATGCATTCCGGGTACGAGAGCTGGCCCTGCGGCACGCCCGACTCCTGCGCCCTCGGTGACTGCACGGCCGGCCACAGCGCCACCCCGCACACCAGCACCCCACCCAGCACCAGCCCGCCCCGCACGCGGCGGTCCGTGCCCCAGCCATCGGTCAGCCATGGCAACACCGCCCCGATCAGCAGCGCCCCCAGCCCGACGATCAGCACCGGCCACTCCACGCCCGACCATGTCTCCAGCACGCGGCTACCCATCCTCTCGGCATTTGTGAAATTTTCTGCATTCTAGGGAGAACCACGCCCGGCCGACCCCCGCACCGGCGCAGGGGTCGCCCCATATGGAACGAGAACGCCCTCGCAGGCATTCTGGATTCCAGGGCGCAACCCCGCGTCCAGCCACCCGGAGCCGACGATGCCGACCGCCACAGTCCAGCCCGCGGAACAACAACAGATGTTCACGCACCAGCGTTCATGGACCACCAGCCAGCTCCTCTGGAGCCTGAGCGTGACGGCGATCTTCACGCCGCCCATGCTGCTGGCTTACGTCGTCCGTGGCGTTGAACTGCCCTTGCTGGTGGTGGCCGGGCTGCTCGTGGTGCTGCTGGTCTTTGGTGGCCTGTGGAACCGGGATGTCACGGGCGCGTGGCGGATTCAGGTGACGCAGGAGGAGGTCACATGGGAAACACCCCACAACCTCGATGGCAACCAAAGTTTCAAGGTCAAGCCCTCCGACATCGAGGTGATCGTGTCCGAACCCACCGGTGAACACCACGGAAGTTCGCCCCGGCAATACGGCATCGTGATGGCCAATGGCGACCATCACCGCCTGCACCCGTCACTGTCCGGCATTGACCTCGAAGGGTTTTGCAACGCGCTCCAGAAACTGGGCGTCACCCATTGCAAGCACCCGTAGCCGCCACCCGTCGCCACCCTGCAGGGGTCGCCCCATATGGAACGAGGACACCACTGCAGGCATCCTGAATTCAACGCAGCAACACCGCACCCACCACCCCGGAGCCGACCATGCCGACCAGTGCGCCCCTCGAACTCAAGCCCCTGCCGCCGCTGCAGGCCCTGCTGAGCAGCATCGACACCCAGCGCGTCACCCGGCTGGCCCGCCCGATCACCTGGGCCCTCGGCCTCGGCACGGCACTGGTCGTCGCCCCGACGATCTTCCTGGTGGTGCAGGGCATGGCCGGGCTGATGGTGGCCGGCACGCTCGGGCTGGCCGGCGTGCAGCTCGCACCGGTCGTGGCGCTGAAGCTGGCGAACTGGCGGCTGCGGCTGCTGCAGGGCGAGGCGCGCGGCAACCCGCTGCCGACGCTGGAGAACATGCTCATCGACCGCCGCACCGCGCTCACGCAGGCCAGCATCCAGCTTCAAGGGGCCATCGCCCAGATCGACGCCTTCGTCGAACAGGCCCAGGACTTCGCCCGCACCCACCCGGACGCCGCCGCCCGCTGGCTGGAGCGGGCACAGCGGGCCGGCCAACTGCGCGAGCAGAAGAAGCGCGCCCTGCGCACCGCCGCGGAATCGGTGGCGGCCTTCGAGCAGGAAGTGGACCGCGCCCGCACCGAGTGGTCGCTGGTCGAGGCCGAACGCGCCCTGAGCCACTCGCTGGGCGCCACCCGCGGCGACCCGATGGCGCAACTGCTGGAGCGCACGGCGCTGGACAGCGTGCGGCTGCAGATGAACCGCGCCTTCGCCAGCCTGGAAACCGAGCTGGTGCTCGACCTCAACGCCACCGCCAGCACACCGGCATCGACACCCCCACCAGGAGCACGGCCATGAAGTTCCGCATCGTCACCACGCTGTTGCTGCTGGCCGTGCTGGCCGCCCTCGAACTGTGGAGCGCACCGTCCGGTGATGCCAACGCCAACGCCACATCGGCCCCCTCGACCCCCAGCCAGACCTCCACCCCGTCGAGCGGCAGTTCGCTCGGCGGCGTGCGGATCTTCTGACGCTGACACCAAGCCCTTGCCTGGAGCACACCATGACGACATCCCCATCCCTTGCCCTCGCACTGACGCTGACACTGACCACGACGCTCGCCGCGGCGCAGGGACCGACACCGATCCCCATCTCCACCGGCCTGCCGCAGGGCACCTACGCCGTGATGTTCAAGGACTTGGCGGGCGTCTGCGGCGCGGCGGCCGGGCTGTCGCTGGTGGAGAAGCCTGCGTCCGGCGCTGACGAATCCCTCGACCGGCTGCTGCGCAATGAGGTCTCGGCCGCCTTCCTGCAGACCGACGTGCTGCACGCCCGGCGCACCACCGAAGACCTCGGCGGCGTGAAGGCCCTGGTGGCGCTGCACCCGGAGCCGATTCACCTGCTGGCGCTGACGGCGCCGCTGGTCGAGGGTGGCGTGCTCGGTCTTGGCGGGCGGGACGTGCAGTTCAACACCCTGGGCGATCTGGCCAAGCGCCGGGTCGGGGTCTGGGGTGGCGCGGTGGTGACGGCACGGCTGGTCCAGCTCCAGGCCGAAGTGGATTACCGCGTGACCGAATTCAACGGCCCGGAGGACGCGATGCAGGCGCTGCGGGCACGGCGCATCGACGCGGTGCTGGCGGTGGGCGGGGCACCGCTGGCATGGATGCGCGGGCTGGACCGGAGCGTGAAGCTGCTGTCGATTCCGGAGCCGTGGGCGGGCAAGCTGCGCCACGTCTACCGCCCCGCCAAGCTGAGCTACAGCCACCTCGGGGCGCAGGGCGTGGCGACGGTGGCGACCGAGGCGGTGCTGGCGGTGCGCGACGTGCGTTCGGCGGCGGCGGCGGGGCCGCTGTTGAAGCTGCGCACCTGCCTGCAGCAGCAACTCGACCCGCTGCGCGACACCGTCGGCCACCACAGCGCGTGGAGCCAGGTCGAAGCGGGCAGCGTGCCGCATTGGCCGGTGTTCGAGCGGGGCGGTGCGGGGGCGTCTGCGCAGCGGTGAGCGGCCCCTTGACATCCTCCCCGCCCTAAAGGACGGGGATTCCTCCTGCGA
>NZ_JAAFKF010000093.1 GCF_013299175.1 Sphaerotilus sp. | reverse complement strand
TCTTGCCCAGCAACTTGGTGACGACTTCATCGCCGGTGGTGCCGGTCTGCACGCCGACCTTGAGCTTTTTCAGGTCGTCGAACTTGGCGACCTTGGAGTCGGCCTTGACGGCGATGAGCTGCTGCGCATCGAAGTAGGGCGCCGAGAAGTCCATCGTCTGCTTGCGCTCGTCGGTGATGGTGATGGACGAGATCAGCGCGTCGCGGTCGCCTTGCTGCAGGCTGTTGAAAATGCCTTCCCAGGGGGTGTTGACGAACTTGACCTGGATGCCCGCCTTGGCGGCGATGGCGTTCAGGATGTCCATTGACAGACCGACGATCTCGCCCTTCTCGTTCTGCGACTCGAAGGGGGCATAGGCGGCGTCGGTGCCGACGACGTAGACCTTGGCGGGCGGCGGAGCGGCCGCGGCCGAGGCTGCGGGCGCTGCCGGCGCGGCGGCTTCTTGCTTGCCGCAGGCGGCCAGCACGAGTCCGGCGATCAGCAGGCTGGAGGTTTTCAGGAAACGGCGGGTGGTCCAAGTGGTCGTCATGGGTGTCTGCACTGCGGTAAGGAGGAAGATAAAAAAACAGCCGATCAGTGTACGGCGGCGCAAACGTTACAGTCTGGCGGTCAACCCGACCCCCACCCCACCCTGTCGCCGAGGTGACGATGTTGCTCGATCCCCAAGCCCGTGCCCTGATGGACCTTGTCGCTGCCCGCGGCATTCCCCCCACGCACCTGATGACACCCGAGGACGCGCGCCGCTTCTACCGCGAGCGCCGCTTCTTCACCCAGCCCGATCCGCCCGCGGTGTCGCTGGTGCAGGAACTGGTGGCGAGCGGGCCGCATGGCGACATTCCTCTGCGGCTGGTCCGCCCGGCGGGTGTGGCGTTGGAGACGGTGCTGCCGGTGCTGGTGTACTACCACGGTGGTGGCTGGACCATCGGAGACCGTGACACGCACGACACGCTGTGCCGGCAACTGGCCAATGGCGCGGGCTGCGCGGTGGTGTCGGTGGATTACCGCATGGGGCCGGAGCACCGCTTCCCCGCCGCGGTGGACGACACGCTGGCCGCCACGCGCTGGATCCGCGACCACGCTACCGAACTCGCGCTCGATCCGGCGCGGCTGGCCATCGGTGGCGACAGCGCGGGTGGCAATCTGGCGGCGGTGGTGGCGATCGCCGCGCGCGATGCGGGGGATCTGCCGATCTGCTTTCAACTGCTGGTCTACCCGGCTACCGACATGCGCGCTGTCGCCCCGTCGCACACGGCGTGCGGCCAAGGCTACATGCTCACCGCCGATTCGATCACCTACTACCGCGGCCACTACATCCCGGACGCGGGGCAGTGGAGCGACTGGCGCGCCTCGCCGCTGCTGCGCGAGGACTTGCAGGACTTGCCGGCGGCGCTGGTGCTCACCGCCGGCTTCGACCCGCTGCGCGACGAGGGCCGCCAGTACGCCGACCGCCTGAGCGCAGCGGGCAATGCGGCGCAGTACGTCTGTTTCGAGCGCCAGATCCACGGCTTCCTCACCATGGGCCGGGTGCTCGATGAGGCGAACACGGCGGTGGACCTCTGCGCGGCCGCCCTGCGCCGTGCCTTGCAGGGCTGAGCCGCGCGGGTGACGCCGGACAGCGTGGCCTTACTTGGTCAGCTTGCCGGCGATCTGCTCCGACGCCCAGCCGAACAGCGCGCCCAGCACGATCGACAGGATGGTCGGCACGATGGCGTCGGTGGCGGACATGCCTTTCAGCAGGATCAGCCCGGCGACCGACGCGAAGCCATACACGCTCGCCGGGATCGCCGACAGCAGCGGCAGGTGCGCCGCCAGCACGATCACCGCTGCGCCGATGCCCACGGCCACCGGAGCCGCCAGTGCGCCCAGTCCGCCCAACTGCCCGATCAGCAGCACCGAGGCCATGCCCACCACGGCGCCGAAGGACATGCAGATGGTGGTGGTTTTCAGCCCCGCCGACTTGCCGCCGTTGTTGAAGAAGCAGGCCCAGGCGATGAACGCCTGCCAGATCTGCAGGTTCATGGCGGCCAGCGGCCCCAGGAACAGCCAGGTGGCGACAACGGCCAGCAGGCCGATCGAAAGGGTCAGCGCGATCAACAGGGTCATGGCAGATCTCCTCAGTCTCGTTGGGGTGGGAACACCCCGAGACTTTCGCAAGCCCTGTGCCTGTACCGGGATGCCGCAGCCGGTTTGGTACGGTGTTGCGGCGGTGGGGACCAGCGGGCATGGCGCTGGAAAACGGGTACCAGCCCCGTGCATCGCGTCAGTTATTCGTCAGGGAAAGCCCCTTGCCGGAAGGTGCGCATGAGGGATTGGTTGTCATCGCAAACCCGCATGTGTGGGCACAAGCTGTCCGGTCCCGGCGTAGCCAAGGGCTTAGTTCGTGACATGAGTCACGAATTGATCAAGCAGGTGACGGCTCACTGCACCGTAGGGCTGCCAGGGACGTGGACCGCGGCCGACAGGAACAGCTCCGCCGCATCGACCGGGTCAAAGTGCTGGCGCTGGCCGCAGAACTCGCACGTCACCTCCACCCGACCCTGCTCGGCCAGCACGCTCTCCACCTCGTCCCGGCCCAGGCTGACCAGCATCCGCCCGACCCGCTCGCGGGAGCACGAACAGCCGAAGCGCGGCATCTGCGGCTCGAACAGGCGCAGCTCTTCTTCCCAGAACAGGCGGTGCAGGATGCTGTGGGTGTCCAGCGTCAGCAGCTCTTCCTGGGTCAGCGTGGCGGCGAAGTGGGCGATGCGGTTGAAGGACTCGTTCAGGCCGATCTCGTCCTCGTTGCTGCGCCCGCCCAGGTTGCCCTCGCCCTCGATGGGCAGGCGCTGGATCAGCAGGCCCGCGGCCACCTGGTCGTTGGCCGCCAGCACCAGCCGGGTGTCGAGCTGCTCGGACTGCAGCATGTAGTGCTCCAGCACCTCGGACAGCAGTTGCAGCGGCTCGCCATGGTCGCCGTGCAGTGGCACCACGCCTTGGTACGGCTGCTGGCCGGGCTGGCGGTCCTTGGGATCGAGCGTGATGGCACAGCGGCCGCGGCCGTGGACATTCAGCAGGGCTTCGAGGCGGGCGTTCTCCGGGATGTCGCCCGTGATCTGGGCGGTGGCGCGCACGGTGAGGTCTGGCTGCGCTTCGGCCACGGCCAGCGCCACGGGGCCGTCGCCCTGCATCTGCAGGATCAGCGCGCCGTTGAACTTGATGCCCGACTGCATCAGCGCGGCGGCGGCCGTCATCTCGCCCAGCAACTGCCGCACCGGCGCCGGATACCCGCCCGACTCGGCCCGCCGTGCCAGGATGTCGGTCCACGCGCCCGTCAGCCGCACCAGTGCGCCGCGCACCGGCAGACCTTCGAAAATGAACTTGTGGAGTTCGCCGCCTTGCAAGGTGCCTTGGCTCATCGTGCAATCTCCTTGAGTTCACGCTGGTAGCGGTGGGCGTTGTCCACGTAATGCGTGGCGCCGTAGGCGATGCGTTCGGCCTGCTCGGGCGTGAGCGTCTTGACCACCTTGGCGGGGCTGCCCAGGATCATCGCGTAGTCCGGGAATTCCTTGCCTTCGGTGACGAGCGAACCCGCGCCGACGATGCTGTGGCGGCCGATCTTCGCGCCGTTGAGCACGATGGCGCCGATGCCGATCAGCGAGTGGTCGCCGATGGTGCAGCCGTGGAGCATGCACTGGTGGCCGATGGTGACGTGTTCGCCGATGACCAGCGGGATGCCTTCGTCGGTGTGCAGCACGGTGTTGTCCTGCACGTTGCTGCCGCGGCCGATGCGGATGTCGTCGGTGTCGCCGCGCACGACGACGCCGAACCAGACGCTGCTGTCCTCGGCCATGTGGACGCGGCCGATGACCTGCGCGTTGTCGGCGATGTACGCCGTGGGGTGGAGTTGCGGCGCGTGTTCGCCGAGCTGATAGATGGCCATGGCCACTCCTTGCTGAAACCTGGGGCTTGGTCCCTGAAACCGGGGAAAATTCCGGGGATGGACTTACGACAACTGGCTCTTGAAGCCCTGTGCATCGCCGATCCGGTGCGCAAAGCATACGCGGTGCAGGCGCTGTGGGCGCGGACCCAGGCACAGACCGGCGCGCAGACCGTGCCGCTCGACCCCGACGCCGTGCTGGCCGAGCCGCCCGGTGTGCCGGGGCGGCCCGAGCGGCCGGTGCTGGTGCGGGCGGACGCGGTACCGCCCCGCTCGCCGTTCACGCTGGTGGGCCGCGCCGCATTGCTGCACGCGATCGCGCACATCGAGAAGAACGCGATCGACCTGGCCCTCGACGCCGTCTGGCGCTTCTCCGGGCTGCCGACGGCGTACTACCTCGACTGGCTGCGCGTGGCCGCCGAAGAGGCCACCCACCACCTGCTCGTCGCCGAACACCTCGCCACCCTCGGCTACACCTACGGCGACTTCGAGGCCCACGATGGGCTGTGGACGATGACGTGGAAGACCCGCGGCGACTTCGTGGCACGCATGGCCCTGGTGCCGCGCACCCTGGAAGCCCGCGGACTCGACGCCACGCCGCTCATCCAGACCAAGCTGCGCAAGGCGGGTGATCTGCGGGCGGTGGAGATCCTCGATGTCATCCTGCGCGACGAGGTCGGGCATGTGGCGATCGGCAACCACTGGTACCGCTGGGCCTGCGCACGCGAGGGCATCGACCCGGTGGCGCACTACCGCGTGCTGGTGGCGCAGTACGAGGCGCCACGGCTGCGGCCCCCCTTCAACCGTGCGGCGCGGCTGGCGGCGGGCTTCAGCGACGAGGAGCTGGCTTTCCTCGAAGCGCCTCTCGCAACCCCGCCTTCGGGGTCTTGAAGTTGCGGCGCTGGGCGGCCGTGACCGTGCCGCGGATGGCGTGGCGGGTCGGTTTGCCGGGCGTGCCGGACGCGGTGAAACTGGACGGCAGCCGCTCCTTCAGCGCCATGAAATGCCGCTCGAACCCCTGCCACGACAGCCACGCCAGCGCGAAGGTGACGGCGGTGGCCGCTGCGAAGTAGAGCAGCGCGGTACCGGCCTCGGCGGTGTGGGCGTGGCCGGTCCAGCGCGCCAGCAGCGGCTCGCCCACGAGGTCGTGCAGCGGCTTGTGGAAGACGTAGATCGCGTAGCTGTACTGCCCGAACTTGCGCAGCACCGACCAGCGCAGCACCGCGCTCCAGCGGCTGACGCTGGCACCCCGGCTGCGCGCCTGGTCGGTCAGCAGTGCCCAGCCGGTGAACGCCGCGAAGCCCAGCGCCAGCAGGCTGTAGCCGACCACCTGCGGCACCGCGCCGATGCGCCGGAAGCCGTGCGACGCCACCGCCGCCGCCATCAGCAGCAGCAGCCCGAGCAACTGCAGGTGCCAGGCCCGCCAGCGCGTGGCCCCGTGCAGCGCACGGCCCTGGTCCCACGCGGCCAGCGCGGCGCCGGCGGTCAGCGCGTCCATGCGGCTGAAGGTGAACTCGTAGAGTGCCTCGTCCGGAAGCCCCTGCTGCACCAGCCCCCACCGCAGCAGCGGCGCCAGCGCCGTCAGTCCCAGGCACAGCCGCCAGACCCAGCGCAGCCGCAGCTTCCACAGCAGCAGCGGCCAGACGAGGTAGAACTGCTCCTCCACGGCGAGCGACCAGAAGTGCGGCAGCGGGCCGCCGGTCGGCTCGAACGGCGTGGTCCAGTTGGAGAGGTAGGTCCACAGCCAGAGGCTGCTGTACTGCATGGACCGCTGCGCCACCCAGCCCGTGGCCGGCAGCAGCACCAGGAACACCAGCAGCGCGAGGTAGTACAGCGGGAAGATCCGCAGCACCCGCTTGAGGAAGAAGCGTTCGAAGTAGTCGGGCCGGGTTTGCGTGACCAGCAGGCCGCGCGTGATCAGGTAGCCGCTCAGCACGAAGAAGAGCTGCACCCCGATCCAGCCGATGTAGAGAAACTCCTTGACCAGCACCGGCCCCAGTGCGCGGGCGCCACCGAGGTCGAGCACGTCGAAGTTGTGCAGCAGCACCAGCAGGATGGCCACGCCGCGCAGGCCGTCGAGCGAGGGCAGGTGGGCCAGATGGCCGGGTGCCAGGGTGGGGGGTGGGGTGCGCGCAGTCACGGCGGCGATGCTGCCATGCGGGTTTGCGCGGTGTTTCAGGGGTCGGGGAACGCGCGCTGGTTCAGCGTGAAAAAAGATGCTGCTCGCAGAAGGGATCGCCGCAGCGCCCGCAGCGGTGGCGCCAGCCGCCGGGTTGCGGCGGGCGGGGCGTGGCGTGGCGCAGCGAGGCGGCCCAGGCGGCACGGGCGTTGGCCAGCCGCTGCGGACCCGTCCCGCCGATCACCGAGAAGCCGATGCCTGCACCCAGCAGTGCGCCACGCAGCAGCGCATCCACCGGCTGCTGCACCTGCGGCCCGTCGCGCTGCAAGCCGTCGGCGACCCAGGGCAGGTCCAGCGCCATCAGCAGCGTGAGGTCGGCCTGCCGGTGATCGGCCAGCGCCTGCGCGTACAGCGTGGTGTCGCCGAACACCAACTCGCTGTAGACCGCGGTCATCAGCGCCGTCGTGTCCGCGATCACCACGTCCACGGGCAGCAACCTAGCGTCGCGGGCGGCGGCGATGCGGCGGGTCTGCTCGGCGGCGATGGCGGATTGCTCGTCCTGCCGGGGCGTGCGGCCCTGCGCACCGCAGAAGGTGCGCAGGTACTCGTCGAGGTGGGTGACGACCAGCCCGTCCGCCTCCAGCGTGTCGGCCAGCGCGCGGGCCAGCGTGGACTTGCCCGTGCTTTCGGCGCCGACGAGGGCGATGACGCGGGCAGCCATCAGGCGTTCAGGCGTTCAAGTCTCACGGGTGGCTGACCTGCTGGCGCCACGCCTTCCAGCCCACCACCGACAGCACGATGAAGATGGCGTACAGCAGCACCGTCAGGTAGTAGCCCTTGTAGGCGAACAGCGCCACGCTGACGACGTTGACCACGATCCAGGTCGGCCAGTTCTCGACGTACTTGCGGCCCAGCAGCCACTGGCCGATCAGGCTGAACGCGGTCGGGAAAGCGTCCCAGTAGGGTACGTCGGTGTCGGTGTAGTGGTCCAGGAACCAGCCGATCGCCGGCCACAGCGCCAGTCCTGCGACCAGGATCGGCAGCCGCTGCGCCGAGGGCAGGTGGCGCACCACCAGCGGGCCGCCGTCGTCCTGTCCGCGCAGCCACTGCCACCAGCCCCAGGCGCCGACCACGGCGAAGAAGATCTGCAGCGAGGCATCGCCGTAGAGCTTGCCACTCCAGAACAGCCCGAAGTAGAGCACCGAGGCCACGATCGCCAGCGGCCACGCGACGGGCATCACGCGCATGTTGGCGAACACCATGGCGATCGACAGCACGAAGGCGATCAGCTCCAGCCAGGTGAAGGGAGCCTCCCAGAGGGTGAAGGCGGGGATGAGGATGGGCTGCAGGGCTGTGGTGATGGCGTCCATCGGGGCGTTCTTTCGTGCGTGAGGCGTGTGACAAACGCACGATCATGGCACGCGGCGCGGGTGGCGGCCATACGCCGAATCCCGCGCCCGTTCACGTCACCGGTGGATCAGTTCGTCCGCGGCGCCTGCGGGTACTGCACCAGGATCTCGTCGGGCTTGACCATGCCCAGCTCGTGGCGGGCGGTCTCCTCGATGATTTCCAGACCCTCTTTCAGGTCTTTCAGCTCGGCCTGCAACTGGTCGTTGCGCACGCGGGCCGCGGCGTTGCGGGCTTGCTGGTCGGCGACTTGCGCCGACAGCTCCCGCACGCGCGGCGTGCCGCTGCTGCCGAACCACAGGGCGGCATGCACCAGCCCGAGCAGGGCCAGCAGCAGCACGGTGATGACGCGCGAGGTCGTCATGCCCAGCCCTGTTCCAGGGTCAGCGCAGGTTGTAGAACGCGGCGCGGCCCGGGTAGACGGCGATCTCGCCCAGGTCCTCTTCGATGCGCAGGAGCTGGTTGTACTTGGCGATGCGGTCCGAGCGGCTCATCGAGCCGGTCTTGATCTGGCCGGCGTTCAGGCCGACGGCGATGTCCGCGATCGTCGAGTCTTCGGTTTCACCCGAGCGGTGCGAGATGACCGCCGTGTAGCCCGCGCGCTTGGCCATCTCGATGGCGGCGAAGGTTTCCGACAGCGTGCCGATCTGGTTGATCTTGATGAGGATCGAGTTGGCGATGCCCTTGTCGATGCCTTCCTTCAGGATCTTGGTGTTGGTGACGAACAGGTCGTCGCCGACGATCTGCACGTTCTTGCCGAGGCGGTCGGTCAGCACCTTCCAGCCGGCCCAGTCGTTTTCCGCCATGCCGTCCTCGATCGAGATGATCGGGTACTTGTCGCACCAGGTGGCCAGGATGTCGGTCCAGGCTTCGGCGGTCAGCACGAGACCTTCGCCGGCGAGGTGGTACTGGCCGTCCTTGTAGAACTCGCTGGCGGCGCAGTCCAGGCCGAGCGCGATCTGATCGCCCGCGCGGTAGCCGGCCTTCTCGATCGCGTCCAGGATCATCTGGATCGCGGCTTCGTGGTTCGGTACGCTCGGGGCGAAACCACCTTCGTCGCCCACGGCGGTGCTCATGCCCTTGTCGTGGAGGATCTTCTTCAGCGCGTGGAACACCTCGGCGCCCCAGCGGACGGCTTCGCGGAAGGTGGGGGCACCGACCGGGATGATCATCAGCTCTTGCAGGTCGAGGTTGTTGTTGGCGTGGGCGCCGCCGTTGATGACGTTCATCATCGGCACCGGCAGTTGCACGCCGCCCATGCCGCCGAAGTAGCGGTACAGCGGCAGGCCGGACTCTTCCGCGGCGGCGCGCGCCACGGCCATCGAGACGGCCAGCATCGCGTTCGCACCCAGGCGGCTCTTGTTGTCGGTGCCGTCGAGGTCGATCAGGGTCTTGTCGAGGAAGGCTTGTTCCGCGGCGTCCAGGCCCAGCACGGCTTCCGAGATCTCGGTGTTGATGTTCTGGACCGCGTTCAGCACGCCCTTGCCCAGGTAACGGCTCTTGTCGCCGTCGCGCAGCTCGATGGCTTCACGCGAGCCGGTGGACGCGCCGCTCGGCACGGCCGCACGGCCCATCACGCCGCTTTCCAGCAGCACGTCGCATTCGACGGTGGGGTTGCCGCGGCTGTCGAGGATCTCGCGGCCGACGATGTCTACGATGGCACTCATGGGTGTTCTCCTGTTTCAACTATCGAATTCTGGGATTCTGAAATTCTGGGGCGGGGCGCAACGGCGTGCATGGTGCCTGCCGACCGTTACCCGCGCTGAACAATCCGGCCGAGGCTCAGCAGGAAAAATCGTTTTCGAGCAAAGGTTGCGCCTTGACCACGCGGTCGAGCGCCACCAGTTGCGCCAGCAAGGCGCGCATGTGCTTCAGCGGCACGGCGTTCGGGCCGTCGCTCCACGCCTTGGCCGGGTCCGGGTGCGTTTCCATGAACAGACCCGCCACACCGACGCCGACGCCGGCCCGCGCCAGCACCGGTACCATCTCGCGGGCACCGCCACTGACGCTGCCCAGCCCGCCCGGCTTCTGCACCGAGTGGGTCACGTCGAACACCACCGGCGCGCCCGTGTTGCGCATCTCGGCGAGGCTGGTCATGTCGGCCACGAGGTTGTTGTAGCCGAAGCTCACGCCGCGCTCGCAGGCCATGAAGCTGTCTTCCGACAAGCCGGCTTCCTTCGCGGCAGCGCGGGCCTTGTCGATGACGTTCTTCATGTCCCAGGGCGCGAGGAACTGGCCCTTCTTGATGTTCACCGGTTTGCCCGATTGGGCAACAGCGCGGATGAAATCGGTCTGGCGGCACAGGAACGCGGGCGTCTGCAACACGTCCACCACGCTGGCAACTTCGGCGATCTGCGCCGCGTCATGCACGTCGGTGAGCACCGGAAGGCCCGTCTGCCGGCGCACCTCGTCGAGGATCTTCAGGCCCGCGTCCATCCCCACGCCACGCTGGCTGGTGCCGGACGAGCGGTTGGCCTTGTCGAACGAGCCTTTGTAGATCAGCGGGATGCCCAGCGCGGTGCAGGCTTCCTGGAGCCGGCCGGCCACGTCGATGGACATCTCCAGCCCCTCGATCGAGCAGGTGCCGGCGATCAGGAAAAACGGTCGGTCCAGGCCAACCTCGAAGCCGCAGAGCTGCATTTACTGACCTGCCTTTGCCGTGTCGGCCGCCGCCTTGTGCTGGAGGGCCGCGTCGATGTAGCCGATGAACAGCGGGTGGCCGTCCCACGGGGTGGACTTGAACTCGGGGTGGAACTGTACGCCAACGTACCACGGGTGGACGGCCTTGGGCAGCTCGACCATTTCGGTGAGTTTCTCGCGCTGGGTGATGGCGGAGATGACGAGTCCTGCGTCCTGCAGCGTGCCGAGGTACTTCTCGTTGGCCTCGTAGCGGTGGCGGTGGCGCTCGGTGACGACATCGCCGTAGATGCCGTGCGCGATCGTGCCGGCCTTGACATCGGAACTCTGCGCACCCAGGCGCATCGTGCCGCCCATGTCGGAGTGGATGTCGCGCTTCTGGATCGAGCCGTCGGCGTCCTGCCACTCGTCGATCAGTGCAATGACCGGGTGCCGGGTGTCCGCGTCGAATTCGGTCGAGTTGGCGCCGGTCAGGCCGGCCATGTGGCGGGCGTACTCGATGGTGGCGACCTGCATCCCCAGGCAGATGCCCAGATACGGGATGCCGTGTTCGCGGGCGTAGCGGGCGGCGACGATCTTGCCCTCGATGCCACGCTTGCCGAAGCCACCGGGCACGAGGATCGCGTCGTACTTCGAGAGCTGTGCCGAGGACTCGGGCGTCAGCGTCTCGGAGTCCACGTACTCGATGTTGACCTTGACGTGGTGGTGGATGCCGGCGTGGCGCAGCGCCTCGTTGAGCGACTTGTACGAGTCCGAGAGTTCGGTGTACTTGCCGGCCATCGCGATCGTGACCTCGCCCTTGGGGTTGGCGACTTCCTTGACCAGCCGGTCCCAGCGGTCGAGGTTGGCCGGCCGGGTCAGGAGCTGGAACTTCATGCAGATCATCTCGTCCAGGCCCTGCTCGTGGAGCATGCGTGGCACCTTGTAGATGGTGTCCGCGTCCCAGACCGAGATCACGCCGTGCAGCGCGACATTGGTGAAGAGCGAAATCTTCTCGCGCTCTTCATCGGGAATCGGGCGGTCGGCGCGGCAGAGCAGGGCGTCGGGCTGGATGCCGATCTCGCGCATCTTCTGCACCGTATGCTGCGTCGGCTTGGTCTTCAGCTCGCCGGCGGCGGCGATCCACGGCACGTAGGTCAGGTGGACAAACGCCGAATTCGTCGGGCCGAGCTTCAGGGCCATCTGGCGGACGGCTTCGAGGAAGGGCAGCGATTCGATGTCGCCGACCGTGCCGCCGATCTCGACGATGGCCACGTCCACGGCCTCGGGCGTGCCGACCCCGGCGCCACGGCGCACGTAGTCCTGGATCTCGTTGGTGACGTGCGGGATGACCTGCACGGTCTTGCCGAGGTAGTCGCCGCGGCGTTCCTTCTCCAGCACCGAGGTGTAGATCTGACCGCTGGTGAAGTTGTTGGACTTCCGCATGCGCGTCGTGATGAACCGCTCGTAGTGGCCGAGGTCGAGGTCGGTTTCGGCGCCGTCGTCGGTGACGAAGACCTCGCCGTGCTGGAACGGTGACATCGTGCCCGGATCGACGTTGAGGTACGGATCCAGCTTGATGAGGGTGACTTTCAGACCGCGCGATTCGAGGATGGCGGCCAGAGAAGCGGCGGCGATGCCTTTGCCCAGAGAGGACACGACACCGCCGGTGACGAAGACGAACTTGGTCATGTGGAGCGGCCCTCCCTTGGAGGTGTCGCGGGCCGGTCGGCCGGGCGCACTTTTCAGGAGGGCCGTGGTGGTAAAACGAGATTATAGGGCGGCCAGGAGGCGGGGACCGAGGGGGTGGCCGGTCGCCACAATCGGACCGCCTTCACAGATCCGCTCCCCACTGCGCCTCCTTGCGCCAAATTTTTTTCACCAAGGCTGTAACGATTCCAGCGGTCCGTGCGAAGTGCTCGTGACGCGAGGGTGTCCCTCGCAACACTGGAAACTCCCCATGAAGCACCCCATGCACCGCAACAAGCTCTGGAGAATCGCGATCATGTCTGCCCCGTTCCTCACCGCTGCAGCCGCCCTTGCCACCAACGCCTCGGCTGCACCACCCAACCCCGTCGAGATGGTGGACGCACTGAACGGTACGTTCGGCCGACACGCTGGCGCACGCGCCTCGCATGCCAAGGGCCAGTGCGTGGTGGGGCAATTCGAACCCAGCGCCGAGTTGCGGCGCCTCAGCCGTTCGCCGCTGTTCGACCACCCGGTGCTGGAGGCTGTCGGGCGGTTGTCGGTCGGTGGCGGCAACCCAGGCGTGTCCGACAAGAGCCGCACCGTGCGTGGCCTGGCCCTGCGCATCGGCGACGGCACGCGCACCTACGATCTGGTGATGGTGTCGGAACCCGTGTTCTTCGCCGCCACACCGGAGTCCTTCGTCAGCTTCCTTCAAGCCCGTGTGCCGGACCCTGCCACCAGGAAGCCCGACCCAGAGAAGATCGCGGCACATAACGCGCGCTACCCGGAAGGCAAGAACCAGCCGGCCTTGCTGGCTGCGCATGCGGCGCCCGCCTCCTACGCCAGCACGCCCTACTTCTCGAACAACGCCTTCAAGTTCGTCGATCGCGCAGGCCGGGGCACCTGGGCCCGCCTGGTGATGGAACCCGCAGCCGGTACCCAGTACCTCGATGCCGCCGCCGAGGCCAGCTTGCCGGACAACTTCCTGATCCCGGAACTCACCCAGCGCCTGGCCTCGGCTGCGGTCGAGTTCACGCTCGTGGCGCAGCAGCCCGGCCCTCAGGACAGCCTGGTGGATTCCTCCCGGCAATGGTCCGGCGATGGCCAGGCTCCTCTCCCGCTGGGCCGCCTGCGCATCACCGGGCTGGGTGATGCCGCACGCTGCGACGGCGTGACCTTCGTGCCCACCCTGCTGCCGGAAGGTATCGAGCCGTCCGACGATCCGATCCTGAAAGCACGCGCTGCCGCCTACGCCGTGTCCTTCGCCCGCCGCCAGGCGAAATGACCCGTCAGACGCCGCACTGGCCCGCCGAAATGGCGGAGCACCGCCGTTTTCTGTGGAGCCTTGCGCGTCTGCAGCTTCGCAACGACGGCGACGCTGAGGACGTGGTCCAAGACACCTTGGTCGCCGCAGCGCAGGGGTGGGACCGCTACACGCCGGCCACGCCCCTGCGTGCCTGGCTCACTGGCATCCTGAAGCACAAGATCATTGATGCCCTGCGGCGCCGGCAACGCCAGTCCCCGCGGGCGCAGATCTGGGCCGAAGACAGCGACACCTGGCCACCCGTCAACGACTTCGACGCAGACGGCCGCTGGGATCCCGCCACGTTCGTGGACCACCAATGCCCTCAGACCCTGGTTTCCAGGAAGCAACTGCTGGGGCTGCTTGAACTCTGCATCGCCTGCCTGCCGCCGCGCAGCGCCCAGTTGCTCCTGATGCGCGAATACCTCGGTTTCGACGCGGACGAGATCACCGCCCAGGCGGGCATTTCCGCCGGCAATCTGCGTGTCGTGCTCCACCGCGCACGCCTGCAACTGCGGCGATGCGTCGTGAACGGCTGGGGAGAACATCGATGACCACCACACCCACCACGCACCAGGCGCACCAAGACATCACCTGCGAGCAGGCCGCCACGCTGTACTGCGAGAGCCGCGACCGACCGCTCACTGGCACAGAGCAGGCCGAACTTCATGCCCACATCGAGGCATGCAAGCCTTGCGTCATCGCCTCGGGGCAGCTCAAGGCACTGTTCGGTCAACTCGACAGCCTGCTGGCCGGCGACGAATAGCCGCGGCCGTGAGCCACTCGGTTTCGTTCCGGTGGTGCCGCCCAATCCGCAGCGCAAGCCGCCGTGGGCGCTGGACAAGCAGCGTTGTCGGCGTCGTAACGACGTTGAGCGGCTGTTTCGCCGACGCAAGGCTCGGCTGCGTTGACAGGCATGAGGCGGGTCATGTCCGGGCCACGGCCAGTGCGTTCAGTGGTGCGCGGGCGCTGGGCCTCCATGGCCTGTCCGGGACGCGCAGGGTCTTGGTCACACGGGCACCGCCTCCGCCAGCACCACGCTGCGGAAGTGGTCGGGCAATGCCCTGGGGGTCAGCACATCGACCGGCACGCCCAACAGGCGTCGCAAGGCCACCTGGATGGCCGCCACATCCATCAAGGTCGTTTCCGGCGTCGGATCGACGAGGATGTCCAGGTCGCTGCCGTCCGTGTCCTGGCCCCGCAGCACGGAGCCGAACACCCGAGCGTTGCAGGCGCGGTGAGACTCGACCACTTGCCGGATGGCGGCGCGGTTCGAGGCCAAGGCTTCGGAGGGTTTCATGCGGCGTAGGCGAGAGCCTGGAAGATGTCTTCGTGTTCGAGGTAGGGGTAATCGGCGAGCAGGTCGGCGACGCTGCGCCCGGTCGCGATCTGGCCGACGACCATGCCGACCGTGACACGCAGGCCGCGGATGCACGCCTTGCCGCCCATCACGTCGGCGCGTTGGGTGATGCGATCGAGGGTGGGCATGGGAGGACTCGTGATGGTGCGGCGGTGGTGGGGGGAGTGTGCCGCTGAAGGTGGTGATCCGCGCCTGCTTGTAACCTACTTGATTGA
>NZ_JAAFKF010000092.1 GCF_013299175.1 Sphaerotilus sp. | reverse complement strand
AAGAAGTCCACCAAGACCAAGCGCCACCTGCGTGGAACGACCGCTGTGCATGAGACCAACATGGGTCACATGGCACAGATGCTGCCGTTCGCCGGTCTGTAATCCACCACAACACGAAGGAGTCATCACATGCCTCGCGTCAAACGTGGTGTTACCGCCCGCGCTCGTCACAAGAAAGTCCTCGCCCTTGCCAAGGGTTTCCGCGGCCGCCGCAAGAACGTCTATCGGATCGCCAAACAGGCGGTGATGAAGGCGGGTCAGTACGCGTACCGTGACCGCCGTGCCAAGAAGCGTGTATTCCGCCGCCTGTGGATTGCGCGTATCAACGCCGGTTCGCGCGCGCTGGGTCTGACCTACAGCAAGTTCATGGCCGGTCTGAAGAAGGCCTGTATCGACGTGGACCGCAAGGTGCTCGCCGATCTGGCTGTCAACGATCCTGCCGCATTCGGCAGCATCGTCGAGAAGGTGAAGGCCCAGCTCGCTTGAGCCTGACGCGCCGGGCCGGTGCAAGCCGGTTCCCGCGTCACACAAAAAAGGCCGACACTGCGTTCGGCCTTTTTTCTTGTCTGTCTACTCCAGTCTCCCGATGAACGATCTCGATCAACTCGTGCAGGCCGCGCAAGCCGATTTTGCCGCCGCGCTCACCCCCGCCCAGCTCGAAGACGCCAAGGCGCGCTACACCGGCAAGTCCGGCCAAGTGACCGAGCTGCTCAAGGGCATGGCCAAGCTGTCGCCTGAAGAGAAGAAGACCCGCGGTGCCGCCATCAACGAGACCAAGCAGCGCATCGAAGCCGCGCTGACGGCCCGCCGCCAAGCCCTCGCCGAAGCCGAGTTGCAGGCGCAGTTGAAGGCCGAGGCGCTCGACGTGACGCTGCCCGGCCGCGGTCGCGGCGTCGGTGGTCTGCACCCCGTGTCGCGCACGCTGGAGCGCATCGAGCAGATCTTCGGCTCCATGGGCTTCGACGTGGCGGATGGTCCCGAGATCGAGACCGACTGGTACAGCTTCACCGCCTTGAACAACCCGGAAAACCACCCGGCGCGTTCGATGCAGGACACGTTCTACGTGGACATGAACGACGAAGCGGGCCGCCCGTTGTGCCTGCGACCGCACACCTCGCCGATGCAGGTCCGCTACGCCCGCCAGCACGCCGCTGCGCACGCCGGCAAAGACCCGATGCCCGAGATCCGCGTCATCGCGCCGGGCCGCACCTACCGCGTGGACAGCGACGCCACCCACTCGCCGATGTTTCACCAGTGCGAAGGTCTGTGGATCGGCGAGAACGTGTCGTTCAAGGATCTGAAGGCGGTGTTCACCGATTTCTTCCGTACCTTCTTCGAGACAGACGACCTGCAATTGCGCTTCCGGCCGTCGTTTTTCCCGTTCACCGAGCCGTCGGCGGAGGTGGACATCGCCTTTTCGTCCGGGCCGCTCAAGGGGCGCTGGCTGGAAGTGGCTGGCTCGGGTCAGGTGCATCCGAACGTGGTGCGCAACTACGGGCTTGATCCCGAGCGGTACATCGGCTTTGCGTTCGGCATGGGGCCGGATCGGCTGACCATGCTGCGCTACGGCGTCAACGACCTGCGGCTGTTCTTCGAGGGCGATCTGCGCTTCCTCGGCCAGTTCCGCTGATCCGCCACCGACAAGGACACCTGAGATGCAATTCCCCGAATCGTGGTTGCGCGCGTACTGCAACCCTGACCTGACCACGCAACAGCTCGCCGACCTGCTCACCATGTCCGGCATGGAAGTGGAAGAACTCCAGCCGGTCGCGCCGCCGTTCACCGGCATCGTCGTCGCCGACATCCTCACCGCCGAGCAGCACCCGAACGCCGACCGCCTGCGCGTCTGCACCGTGGATGCCGGCCCGCACAGCAAGGATGGCCCGCTGCAGATCGTCTGCGGCGCCCCGAACGCCCGCGCTGGCATCAAGATTCCGCTGGCCACCGTCGGCGCCGAACTGCCGCCGGGCGAGGACGGCAAGCCGTTCAAGATCGGCAAGGGCAAGCTGCGCGGCGTCGAGAGCCAGGGCATGCTGTGCTCTGCCCGCGAGCTGAAGCTGTCCGAGGACCATGGCGGCCTGCTGGAGTTGCCCGCCGATGCGCCGATCGGCCAGGACATCCGCCAGTTCCTGAACCTCGACGACACGCTGTTCACGCTCAAGCTCACGCCCAACCTCGGCCACGCGCTGAGCGTCTACGGCGTGGCGCGCGAGGTCGCCGCGCTGACCGGCGCGCCGCTGAAGCCGCTGCCGACCGCGCCGGTCGTGCCGACGCTGGACGAGACGCTGCCCGTGACCGTCGAGGCGCCCGACCTGTGCGGACGCTTCTCCGGCCGCATCGTGCGCGGCATCGACACCAAGGCGAAAACGCCCGCGTGGATGGTCGATCGCCTGGCCCGTTGCGGCCAGCGTTCGGTCAGTGCGCTGGTGGACATCTCGAACTACGTCATGTTCGAGACCGGCCAGCCGACGCACATCTTCGACCTCGACAAGATCCACGGCGGCCTGACCGTGCGCTGGGGCCGCGAGGGCGAGACGCTCAAGCTGCTCAACGGCAACACCATCACCGTCGATGCGCAGGTCGGGGTCATCGCCGATACCCGTCCGGATGGCACGCAGGCGGTCGAATCGCTCGCCGGCATCATGGGCGGCGACGCGACCTCGGTGAACGACGACACGACCAACGTCTATGTCGAAGCCGCCTTCTGGTGGCCTGACGCGGTGGCCGGCCGCTCGCGCCGCTACAACTTCAGCACCGACGCTGGCCACCGCTACGAGCGCGGCGTCGATCCCGCCCACACCGTCGAGCGCATCGAGCGCATCACCACGCTGATCCAGCAGATCTGCGGCAGCGAGGCGACGGCGTGCGGCCCGGTGACGGACGCGATCGTGAACCTGCCGGCGAAGCAGCCGGTGTCGTTGCGCATCGCCCGTGCCGCCAAGGTCATCGGGATGCCGGTGATGCAAGCGCAGTGCGCCGAGGTGCTTACGCGCCTGGGCCTGTCGTTCACCGAGTCGGATGGCGTGCTGACCGTGACGCCGCCGAGCTGGCGTTTCGACATCGAGATCGAAGAGGATCTGATCGAGGAGATCATCCGCGTCATCGGCTTCGACCAGCTCCCGCTGACCGCGCCGGTCGCCCCGGTGACTGCCCGCGTGCGCCCGGAAGCCCAACGCGGTGGTTACGCGCTGCGCCGTGCGGTGGCCGCGCTGGATTACCAGGAAACGATCAACTTCTCGTTCGTCGAGGAGCGCTGGGAAACCGAACTTGCCGGCAACCCGGACCCGATCCGCCTGCTGAATCCGATCGCCGCGCCGCTGTCGGTGATGCGTTCCAGCCTCATCGGCAGTCTGGTGCAGGTGCTGCGGCACAACCTGACGCGCCGTGCGCCGCGGGTGCGCGTGTTCGAACTCGGCCGCGTGTTCAAGCGCGATGCCGCGGTGCAGACCAGCGAGCAGAGTGTGGTCGGCATCGACCAGCCGCTGCGCGTGGCCGGTCTTGTCTGGGGTGCCGCCGAGCCAGTGCAGTGGGGCTTGAAGGAGCGGTCGGTCGATTTCTTCGACGTGAAGGCCGATGTCGAGGCGCTGGTCGCCCCGCAGGTGGCGCGCTTCGTGGCGGCCGAACACCCTGCGATGCACCCTGGCCGCTGCGTCTGTGTTGAGCTGGACGGCGTGGCGATCGGCTTCGTCGGCGAGTTGCACCCGCGCTGGCGCCAAGCCTACGAACTGCCGGCGGGGCAGGGCGCACCGGTGCTGTTCGAGCTGGACGTGCCGGCGCTGCTGGCGCGCGACGTGCCGGCCTACCAACCGGTGGCCCGTCAACAGGCTGTCACGCGCGACATCGCCCTCATCGTCGGCGAGGCGGTGGGCCATGACGCGGTGATCGCCAGCCTGCTGGGGGCCTCCACGGGGGGGCTGCTGCGCAGCGCGAAGCTGTTCGATGTCTACCGGCCGGCTGTCGGTGCTGCTGGCTTCGAGCTTGGCGAGCGCAGTCTGGCGATCCGGCTGGAGTTGCTCGATGATGACGCACCGCTCACCGATGTCCGCAGCGACGAGGCTGTCAAGGCGGCGCTCGACGCGGTGCAGCGTGGCCTGGGCGTGCGCCTGCGTGGTGCGTGAGCTTGCCGCGCGTGAAGCCCCTGCCTCCGACCGAACGACCCGACCTGCCGCACGGACCCACCGCCCATGGATGAAGAACGCGACTTCCTGCTGACCGATGGCGAGGACGATGACGATGCGCCCACGATCACCAAGGCCGAGCTGGCAGAGCTGCTCTTCGAGCGGCTCGGCCTGAACAAGCGCGAATCCAAGGACATGGTGGAAGCGTTCTTCGAGTTCGTCCATGCGTCGCTGGCCCGCGGGGACGACGTGAAGCTCTCGGGTTTCGGCAACTTCCAGGTGCGCCGCAAGGCCCCGCGTCCGGGCCGCAACCCGCGCACCGGCGAGTCCATCCCGATCCGGGCGCGCAACGTCGTCACCTTCCACGCCAGCCACAAGCTCAAGGCCGTGGTGCAGGGCGACATCCCGCCAGAAGGTGACTTCGAGTAAAGTCAGCGCCATCCCGCCGACTTCCCTCGACGCTCCGAACCCATTGATTTGCAATGGAAATCCTGCTTCCAGCAATCCCTGACAAACGCTACTTCACCATCGGTGAGGTGAGCGAGCTGTGCGGTGTCAAACCGCATGTGCTGCGCTACTGGGAGCAGGAATTCGCGCAGCTCCGCCCTGTCAAGCGGCGCGGCAACCGCCGGTACTACCAGCACCACGAAGTGCTGCTGATCCGGCGCATCCGCGATTTGCTGTATGAACAGGGCTTCACCATCAGCGGCGCGCGCAACCGGCTGGCCGAGCTTGGCCCCGCCGCGGCGCGTGCGCTCGAAGACGATGTGCCGGCGGATGAGGACCTCTCCATTGCGCACATGGTCCTTGGTGGCAGCGCCTGGGCATTGGCGCCGATGCATGGCACACCGCCGCTGGTGGCGCCTCTGCCCATGCGTCCGCACCTCGCGGCGGACGTGCCCACGCCGCAGGTCGCCCGCGACGCGCTGGTGCGCAGTGGTGCCCGGAGCCTGCGCGATGAGCTGCTCGCCATCCGTGCGCTGCTGGACGTGGACAGCAGCACGGCAGGCATTGATTAAAAAATCGCTCGAACACTGGACGGCAGGGTGTTGCTCAGCATAGAATCTCTTTCTCAGCAGTCGGGGCGTAGCGCAGCCTGGTAGCGCACTTGCATGGGGTGCAAGGGGTCGTGAGTTCGAATCCCACCGTCCCGACCAATGAATTCAATGGGTTAGCTCTCACAAGGAGCTAGCCCATTGGCCTTTCTGGCTGCAGCTCGTGTTTTGGTCACCGTTCGGTCACCGTTCCGCGCTGGCTGTCACCACACCGATGAATCACCGCCGCTCCCGGCGGCACTGCCTCAAACCATCTACAAGGATCACAAATCCAACTTCATCATCACGGGAAGTCTTCCCCCATGAGCTTTCAGCTCAACAAGTCCGCTGGCCTCGCACAGGTCACACTGGCCAAGACCAAAGTGACCGCCTACCTGAGTGAATCGGTCTGCAGAGCGCGTTTCACGCCCGACCGTCACGACATCAGCTTCCAGGACTTGCTGGCCTCCAATGCCCGACAGATCAGGGCCGCCGTGTGGCGCCGGTCTGCGGTGAGCGCCCAGTCCACCTTCGTGTTGCGCCCCATTGACTTCTGACCAGGCTGCCTAAGCGAGACGAAGCCCTGAAGGGTCGGGAGTTCGAGTCTCTCCGGGATGCCGGGCAGCACGCAGCCTGGAACATCGGCATGGGCGAGCTGCGCGCACTCGTGGCCGACCTGTCGCGGGCAGCCACCGTTTCCGCCACGGAAGCGGCAACGCAAACCGAAGCACCTGCAACGGCGCCTGAAACGTTCGTGCCGCCGTCACCTGCAACGGCACCTGAAACGCCTGCAACGGCTACCCAGTACCCACCTCCCATTACCCAATACCCAGAAGAGAAAGAAGGAATACAAACACAACGCGCCAAGCGCGCCGCGCCGCCTGCGGCTCCCGAGGGGGTCGATGTCAAGGTCTGGGCCGACTGGCTGGCACTGCGCAAGGCCAAGAAAGCCGTCGTCACCTCGACGGCAGTTGACAGCATCCGAGCCGAAGCCGGCAAGGCCGGCCTGACGCTGCAGGAGGCGCTGGAGACGTGCTGCCGGCAGGGCTGGGCCGCCGTGTGGCGCCGGTCTGCGGTGAGCGCCCAGTCCACCTTCGTGTTGCGCCCCATTGACTTCTGACCAGGCTGCCTAAGCGAGACGAAGCCCTGAAGGGTCGGGAGTTCGAGTCTCTCCGGGCAGTCCACTGCATGTTGTCGATCATCGCCTGTCCGAACCCGGAGCAAGGCACCTGTGCGGCACCATCAAGCCCGAACCGGGAAAGACCGGAGCGGCGCCTGCCAAAGCCCAGTTCTGGTCTGGACCACTGCTTCAGGCGCTCGGGTCGTTCTGCAGATTCCGCACATCGGCCACCCTCGGTTGAACCTTGGTTGAACCTTGGTTGAAGGCAGGTTCAGCATTGGCTGCCCCCCACCGGCTCGCCAGATCGGCCGCATCCGTCCGAAACTCGGACGCATGGCGGTTATGGTCTCCTGGCGAACTGTGCGGACGAATTTCGTCGCCAGTGGCGCACATCGGCTGAACGGTAAGCCGATGTGCTGAAACGCACTTCCGCCAATCCATGCGGTGGTCCGGCTCGTCTCGCCTGCTGGGGGGTGCATGTGGCTTGCGCCACCGATCGGCGGGCGGGTTCCACTACCCCAAGGGAAGACCGATTGAAAGACTTCTCTCTCTGGTGCGCCTGGGCAGCGTCTGCGCCGGCTCGCTGCGCATCGGGGGACTTGTCTTCATCTCTTCGGGGAAGGGGCCAGAGGGAGGAAGGGAGGGAGCGAAGGGGCAGGCTTCACCCTTGCCAGCCGGGTGACTGGTTCGGGCTGGTGCCCCTTGCGTGTCCGGGCCGTCGGTCGGGCGGTCGGTCGCATTCGGGGGCCGCAGGCTGGTTCCAGCGCCTGCAGCGGCCGTGTTCAAGGTCTGGGCACCTCTCCTGCGCACGTCACGGCTTGCAGCCTCTGTGCCCCGGCTCCGCAGGCTCTCGCTCTTGCCGGGTGGTACTGCGCAGGTCGAACCGGGACGCGGCCGGGGGCGACAAGTCCGTGAAGACTCCCCCGATGCGTGACGTGCAGGCGTGCGCAGGCAAGCGGCGCCATTGCTGGCGCTGCTCGCGGTTGGTGGTGGGGTTGCCCGGTCAGCGCCGGGCGGTGGTCACGGCAGTGGCGAGGCAGCCTTGATGGCGGCTTCCAGCGGGCGCAGGTCTACGCCGGCCAGTCGGTGCAGCCGTTCGGCCTTCTGCAGCTCTTCCAGCGCCAGCAAGGCGCATCGCAGCAGCTCAGGGGCAGCGGCCAGCAGACGGCCGTTTGCGTCCTCTTGGGCCATGCTCTCGGCACCGTGGAAGCACAGCACAGCCACAGCGTGACCGTCAGCCAGGACGGCACCATGCGCAGCATCGAAGGACCACGGGCCTGGAGTGGCGGTGGTCATGCCACACCCCGCGATGCAACCCACCCCGCCACATCGCCCTGTCGCCAAGCCGTGCAACGCGGTGACAGATGAACCGACTGTGGGAACTCGCCGCCGGCCATCATCCGGTAGATGGTCCGCTTGGACAGGCCGGTAATGGCCGTCACGGTGGCGATCCGCAGCATGGACCCAGGCACCGCCGCAGCTTCAATAGGTTGGGTGGGTGCGCGGGTGAAATTGTCGGCGGTGGCGCTTGCCCTCACGACAGATCCTCCCCGGCCGGCAGAACCATGGCGGCGCCGCTGACCACGACGGCGTGCCGATCCGCCCACTGTCGATGCCGGGCCGCGCTCTCGGCGATGTCGCGGGCCACGGCGATGGACATCTGCATCAGCTCGCAGCGGTCCTGTGCGGAGAAGGCGCGCTTGACCTCGATCCCGTCGAACTCGGCCAGTTCAACGGCCAGTTCGTCTCGGTCCAGCAGCGCCAGCACGGTGGCAAGCCCTGCGGCCAGATCCTGCGTGCGCTTGGCTTCGGTCTGCACCGGGGCGGCGGGCACATAGGTGTTCAGGTTGCGGGCAGGCGATGCGGCGCCGCCGGCCACGTCCGGGCCGGATTCGATGTTGTCGAACATGCTCAGCCCCTCCCGGTCGTCAGGCGGTCAGCGGCGACTGCCTCGAAGGCACGGGCGCGCAGTGCAGCGCGCTTGAGGGCGGCACGGTCTGCGAGCTTGCGCGCCAGTCGCAGCATGTGGGCGCGTGCGTACTTGGCAACAGGCGACGGACGGGGGGACGGTTGCGCAGGAAGGCGCAGCAGGGTGCGGCGCGACGTAGGCGCAATGAGGGTGTCAGCCATGATGGCTCCAAATCAACAGGTCTTGAACCTGCCTCCCCCGCTGCAAAACGAGGGTGGCGGGCGCGTGTCGGGTTTGCAGACCGGGATTTGGGACCGGCGAACCTTGCGGTTCCCCAACACGGACCCGCCATAGACGGAACCATGCGCGCAGCACGTCAAGGACGTGAAAAAGCCGCTGCCTCGTGGCGCGGCTACTGCGCCAAATCTGCCGGGCTGCAAAACCCGTGTCACTGGTGTGCAGTGACGGTGCAATCGTACACCAGCAGCGTGGACCAGCGCCAGCCCAAAGCACGAAATCGCGCTTTGCTCGGCCAGCAGCGCAGGCGGTGCGGAAGCGCACTTTCCCTGTCTGGTTGGCATCCCGGCCAGCAGTGGCGCACCGTTGCGCAACCGTGGTTCACGGTTGGAACGGGGGTCAAGTCGTTGATTCTGCAGGGGGTGGGTGAATCGCCAAGCGACGGCATCGAGCGCGCCCCCTTCGCGGTCGGCATGATCCAGAACGAACGGGCAAGCTCGCCCACCTGGTGCGCGTTGAAGGCAGTCCGGAAAATTTCGGACACCCCCTATTCCGTGAAGCCCCGGTTTTTCGTGGGTGTCGAACGTGCCCGGAAAATTTCCGGCACGTTCGACACCCACGAAGATCCGGGACACTGGATGAACGTCCAGCACCAGCACGACAATGCCGGCACCACCTCCACCGGAACGCCCGATGCTCGACTTCTGCCCGACCCTGGACCCGGACTACACCGCCCACCACCCCGAGGTACAGGATGCCGCGCCTGTGGACGCTGAACCACGATGGCTTGACCCGGCCGTGCGAGAAATACTGGCAGGGGAGGACGTTCGCAACCAGGTTGAATTTCAGAAGCTGGTTGGCCAGCGGATCATCAGGGCAAGAAAGGCATGCCGGCTTGAGGGAAAAGTGCTGGCGCTGAAGATCGGCCACAAGAACGGCACACAGCTTTCGCTGTGGGAAAGCGGGGAGCGAACCCCACCACTGGCCGGCCTGTTGCTTCTCTCGGCGCATCTTGGCGTCTCCGTGGAGTACCTCTGCGGCTGCTCACCTGAGGAAGACCCCGACCGCATGGAAGCAACCCGGCGCGAAGCGATTCGGCAAGCTCGCTCCGCCATCGAAGCGGCGGTTGGTGCCGTCGCTACGGCCTGCACCAGCTTGCCACGCGCTGCAGCAGAGGCCGAGGCGGGTTGGAATCGACTTGGCGGGCTGGTAGGCGAATTACTCGGGGCCATTGCCAACTGCCGCGAGCGAAACGAACGGCTTTTCGATGATGAATTGATCGGCGGTGCGCGGCTGATCGCAACTGCTGACCGGCTGGCGCTGTCGGTTGCCGATATGGGCGCCCGCTGCGGATTGCACGACCGGCTGCGCGCCGACATCGCAGAGGCACATGGCCGTGTCATCCACCAGCGCCAGCCCGACACCCTTCACGCCTGAACGCAGGGCTGGCGCTGCCCTCTGCAACTCTTCGAACCCTCCCCAAAACACCACCATGCGAGACAAGGGCGAGGCAAGGTTTTGACAAGGTTTTCTGAGCATTGCAGCGCCGAAAAACTACCCAAAACCTACCCATTCCAAAGGACGGTCAGGCGGGGATAAGCCTCCGGTTCTTCTCGTCGTCGTGGAGATCGACGGCGCCGGCCTCGATGGCGGCACGAACCCAATCGGGTAGCGCCCGAACGTCGCGCACCGCATCGCGCTGAAAATCCTGGATGCGCTCCAGGTCTGGCAGCAGCCGTGCTGCCCGCTGGCGCTGTTGAGCGGTCATCTGCGCATCAGACAGGACCGGCGGTGCATCGGCTGGGTCGATGCCAGCGGCGGCCAGCGCCTCCAGCTTGCGCGCCACCGCCCGAGCTTCGGAGTGGTCAACCGTCTTCATCGCCTGATCCATCGTGAACCCGCCTGAAGTGAGGGCGTGAAGCTCACGGGTTCGGGCGTTCTCGGCCATTGTCACAACCGCTTGGAGCCTCGTCACCTCGCCGGCCAATGAACGGCCCATCGCTGAAACGTGGCCGTCGTGTCGGCGAAGGTGGACGCGGTGCGCGTCAAGTTGAACACGCAGGGCTGCCAGGCTGTCGCGGGCGGCGGCGGCTCGTGCTTCGACCGCGGCGGCCTCGCTGTCCAGGTGTTCGGCCACAGCGTCGGGATCGCATCCAGCCAGGATCGCATCCACGATGCGGGCGGTCGCGCCATTCTCGCGCCCACGGCGGTCCTGAAGCGCCAGCTCTGCGCGGGCGGCGGCGGTCAACCGTTCCGCGGCGGCATAGTTCGCAGTCGAAGCCATGGCGGCGGTAAGCAGGTCGAGCTGGTCGGGGGTCAGAGAGTTCATTGGCATGGTTGGCGATTGCATGTGATGGTCTCGTGGGCGTTGGGTTGGTGCGGTCATGCGTCCTCGAACGGATCGCGGCGTGGGATGGGTGCGCGTGCGCCTTGTGCTGTGTGCGCCATTTGCCGGTCAACCGGCCCTGCCCTGCGCTGGACGAAGACCGGCGGCTCCTCGTCACGGTCGCGGGCGTACTGCTCTGCGCGGACAACCTCGGCCACTGGCGGGGCGGCTGGGGGCGCGGCCACCACGGCGAAAACTGGAGCGCGGGGCACCGCAGCGGCCGATGCATCGGCGGGGCGTAGCGCGACAACTTGCACCGGCCGCTTCGCCCCTGAACTGGAGATGCCCGCTGGCGCTGATGCCGGCTTGTCCGGGCGGTTCCCGGTTCTGTGGGGCGCGGTGGTCTGGCGCTCTGCGGGTGCTGGCGCTGGGGGTGGCACGTCTGGGCTTTTTGGTCCTTCCTGGACTGGGGGTGGCGCCTGCAGCCCTCGCAGGGCCTCCCGCGTCAACGCTGATCGGCTGGGCGGTGCCGGGGCCGGTGCGGCCGGGGGCGTGACAGGTGCCGGGGGCGTAGGCACAGCAGGTGCTGGCGCTGATGCTGGCCGATTCCTCTCGGCCATCAGGGTGTGTGCCGCCTCGGCGTAGCGGTCGCCGGCTGCCATCACTCCGGCCATGCGTGCGTAGGCCCGCTCTACCGAGCCTGTCCCGTCCCCATACAGCGCCTGATTCCCGCGAATGACTGCCTCGATGCGGCGTGCCTCCCCGGGCGAGATTTCGCGGCCGGCCACCAGCGCATCCCGAACGGTCAGGGTCTGGTTGTTGCGCACGGCCTGCAGCAGTCGCGCCCCGTCTCCGGCCCCGAGGTTGTGCAAGGCATAGACATTGGCGTCATCGCTTTCACCCCCAATCCGCCGGCCCAACTCCATGTTGTCCCGCGTCAACTCGGCCAGCATCGCGGCCTGAACTCTCGGATCGGCCCGGTACTGGCGAGCTTGTTCTGCTGTCAGGCTCCCCGGCCGTCCGCCACGCTGGCCAGCGCCAGCGATTCCATGTGCCGCACCGTACCTGTTGATCGTGTCGAGCCAGGTCGCGTCAGTAAACTGACCGAGGCCGTGTGCGCTGCTGATGCCCATTCGGCCGTCGAACAGGCGAACCGTGTTGCGCTCGGCATCGCGTGCAATCGGCGCCGCATCGTGGTTGAACCCGGACTCGAAGGCAGCAATGCGAGCCAGCACACCAGGGTCAACGCCGACAACCTGAGCGGCGGCAACGATGTTCTCGCGCTGCTGTGCCCAGTGGCCATCACGAGCCTGACTGGCCCGCGATGCTGGCATTGGGCGCCGCGGTCCTCGTGCTACAGGGGCTGGTGCTGGCTGCGCTGGCGCTGGTTGCTTCGGTGTCGGTGTCGGTGCTGGTGCTGGTGCTGGTGCTGGTGCTGGTGCTGGTGCTGGTGCTGGTGCTGGTGCTGGTGCTGGTGGCTTCGGTGTCGGGGCTGGTGCAGATCGAGCCGGTGGCGTTGGTGTCGAAGCTGACGCTGGCGCCGGGTTCTTCCCGCCGATGCCGCGAACAACGCCTTCGGCCACGTCCTTCCCCACCTCCTGCCTGACCTCTAGGCCGATCTGCGGCCCTGCTGCCGGTGAAGGGTTCGGCGCTGGCGCTGGTGTTTTCGGCGCCATGGTCGGCGGTGGCCTGCGTGCTGGTGTCGAGCCTGGTCGAACCGGTAGCACCAAAGGGACCGGAGGTGGTGCCACCATGGGTGACGGCGCCACAGAGACCGGAGCTGGTGCCTGCGGTGTCGGTGTCGAGGTAGCCACCGGTCGTTCCTGCTGGCGCCACAGCCCAGCCAGTTTCGACAGCACACCCTTGGCCTTCGATAGCACGGACGGCGGCTCGACCTGGGCGGGCTGCTTGCGCTCGATGCTCTTCAGGAGACCGATTTGTTCACCGCTCGCCTTGTCGGTGGTCTTGGCCGCCGCACGAAAGTCCTTGCCAGTGGCCGGTTGGTCCTCGTGACCGTCCCCGTTGGTGGGGGGTCTGGTCATGCTGCGGCCCAATGCGGTGGTGGTGTCAGCACGGCGGGCGGTCTGCGGTGGCGCCAGAAGTCAGCGGTCTTCGGTGCTGGTCTGCGGGTCTTCATGTCGCGCCTGTAACTGGTCGTGTCCGAGGTCGAAGGGATACGCAATAAAGGGGGTTCACTTTTTTCTTGGGCATGGGGGTTGCTCGTTTCGACACATTCAGTTTCTGAACCCCCATGCCCATGAACCCCCATGCCCAGCGTCTCGCGCTTCCAATCGGCGCCGGCTTCGCGGTCCAGCTTCGCGTCTCTACGGGCGGCGGCGGCGTGCGTCTTGGCGCCCTTGCCCGTGGTCAGCGCCAGCGCGGCCAGGGTCTTCATTGGGCGGTCAGGACGCAAGCCCAGCCGGTCGCGCATGTGTGCTAGGAACTCGCGTTTCTGCAGCGTGAACCGGCCAGCGCCTGACGTGAGCGCGTTCCCGGCCAGCCTCCCACCGGCCACGGCCAGCGCGATGACGTGCAGATGCGGGCGGGACTGGTCGCGGTGGACGATGGCGCTGACGATGTGCTGATACCGGCCAGCCGCCCACGTCAGGCACTCGGACCAGAACGCGGGCACGTCGGCACCCTCGGGGGCCTGAATCACGGCCTCCACGCCCATGATGGTGTCGCGGCGAGCAGGAACGATGCCCAGCTCTTCCAGCACGCTGCGCACCAGCTCCGCAGCCACCAGCGGGCACGCTGGGCCTCGCAACACCTCATTGGCACCAGTGCGCGCCGGGTCAATCCGAGAGCGGTGGCGATGGTCCTCGTTGCCCGTGCGCAGGTTGTGCGACAGGCAGACCGGCAGCACCTCGCCGGGGTCGGCGGCGCGGGCTACGGTCTTGACGTTCAACGCCTTCAACCGCAGCCGCAGACCGGGCGCCCATGCGTCCGGGTGGTCGTCGGCACTCATGCGGTCGCCCCCTTGGTCAGCAACTCGGCCAGCTTCGCCATGCCGGCGGGCGTCACCATCGCCTGATCCGTGGCGCGGTCGCCACCGTCTCGCCCGACGTAGACCGCTACGCGGTGCGACATCCGGCCCGCATTGATCTGGGTCTGACGCGCCCGCCATGGTCCTGTGCGGCTGTCGCCGAGGTCGCGGCGATAGATCCATTCCAGCGCCGCCAGGCGCTCGGCGAAGGCGCGCGGACCAATGTGGAGCGACTTGGCGGCATCGGTCAGGGACATTGACCCATCCGATCCGGCTAAGCGAGCCTGTGCGGCCACAGCCGGGGCTTGGTCGGAGATACGCGTCTCGGCGGCGGCCAGCGCCAGCGTGATGCGCTGGCTGGTGTCGTAGGCATCGGCCAGGGCGCGCAGGGCGGCGCTGTAGTCCGCGGGCAGGGCAGGCACTGGCGGCGGCGGCGACGCGGGCGGCGCCGCGCCGAAGAACTCGGCAACCAGCCTGACCTTGGCGGCCGCGATCTGCGGCGTGCTGCGCTGCAACAGCATGAGCATGGTGGCGTGCGGCTGAGTCAGCTCGGCGTACTCGACTGGCGCACCGCCGCGGCGGCCCACTCGGACCGCAAATCTGATTGGGCCACCGGCCGCGATGAGGCCAACAAGATGCTTGCGGATTAGCTTGATGACGCTGGCGTGTTGCTGGCCGATGGCCTCGGCGATGCGCTCGGTTGTGGCGACGGGCTGGCCGTCTGCAACGGTCACGAGTGCGGCGGCCGTCTCGGTGGTGGTGGCTGGACGGTGGGTCACTGGGCACCCCCGGCGACGAGGCAGCAAGCCGGCAGGATCACCGGCGTCATGGTCGCGATGGCACAGGCACTGCGCTGGATCAGGTCGATCAGGGCACGCCAATGGCTCGCCTGGTGGGCGATAGTCATAATTGCGGCTCCTGGGGTTAGGCGGCGGTGCCGGCCATCAGCGCCACGACGGCGGACAGGCGGATGC
>NZ_JAAFKF010000091.1 GCF_013299175.1 Sphaerotilus sp. | reverse complement strand
GCGGCCACATCCAGGAGGGCAAGGGCCTGTCGATCGGCTACTTCGCGCAGCAGGAACTCGACGTGCTGCGGCTGGAAGAAGGCCCGCTGGAGCACATGGTCCGGCTGGCGCGCGATGTCGGCCCGGCAGCGCGCGAGCAGGAGTTGCGCGACTTCCTCGGCCGTTTCCGCTTCACCGGGGCGATGGTGGGCCAGGAGGTCGGCTCGCTGTCCGGTGGGGAAAAGGCGCGCCTCGTGCTGGCGATGCTGGTGTGGCAGCGCCCCAACCTGCTGCTGATGGACGAGCCGACCAACCACCTGGACCTGACCACCCGCGAGGCGCTGAGCATGGCGCTGAACGAGTACGAGGGCACGGTGATGCTGGTCAGCCACGACCGGGCCTTGCTGCGCGAGGTGTGCGACGAGTTCTGGCTGGTGACGGGGGGCGAGGTGCGGCCGTTCGACGGGGATCTGGACGACTACCAGAAGTGGCTGATGGAGCAGAGCAAGGAGATCGCCAAGCGCGCCCGCGAGGAAGACCGGGCGATGCAGGCCAAGCCGGTCGCTGCACCCGCTCCCGCCATCGTGGCCCCCGTGGTGGTGGTGCCGACACCCACCGCGCCCGCGTCCGGCAGCCGGGACGACCGCAAGGCCCAGACCGCCGCGCGCATGAAGCTTGCCGAACAGACCAAGCCGCTGAAAAAGGAACAGCAGCAGGCCGAACAGGCGCTGGAAGCCGCTCAGCAGGACCACGCCCGCGTGCTGGCTGCGCTGGGGGACACGGGCTTGTCACCGGCGGCACGTGCCGAGCAGGGCCGCAAGCTCAAGGAACTCGACGACCGGATCGCGGCACTGGAGTTGCAGTGGCTGGCGCTGGGCGAGCAGATCGAGGCGATGGGCACGGCCTGACGCACAGCGGCACCGGGCACGCGCCGGCCTGTCTGCATGTCTGTGCGAAGTGCAAGAACTGAAGCTTTTGCCCACCAGCTCCGGTGTGGCACAGGCATGGCAGACTGGTTTCGCCTGGATTTTGCATCCGCCGCACCACAGGCGTCGTTATCATGAATTCCAAAGAATTGGTCAAAGAAACAATCAAGTTTCAGCCGATTTCGAGGAATTTCACTGTGCCAGAAGTCTCCATCATCCTGCCGACCTACAACCGTGTCGATGTGATCGGCCGTGCAGTCGCCAGCATCTTGCGGCAGTCCCACCAGGACTGGGAGCTGATCGTGATCGACGATGGCTCCACCGATGGCACCATCGAGCGGCTGGACGGGCTGGACGGCCGCATCCGCTGTCTCCGCCAGGCCAACCAGGGCGTTGCCGCGGCGCGCAACGCCGGCCTGCGCGCGGCGCGCGGGCGTTACTTCGCGTTCATGGACTCGGATGACGAGTGGCGCCCGCAGTTTCTCGCCCTCACCACCGCCTTTCTGCGCGCCCATCCGGACGCGCAGTGGGTCGCCACCGAGTCCCACGAAGACCTGGGCGACGGCGCGCCCCCCATCCACCACAGCCGCCACGACATCGGCCACCTCTACCTCGGTTTTGCCCGCGCGATTGGCTCGCGCGCGCTGGAGCTGCCCGCCGGCGAGGAGGACGACTACCTGCGCGTCTACGCACGCCGCACGCCCATCGGTGCGTGGGGCCGCCCGGCGCTGGACGCCATGGGGCTGCCGGACGCCGTGGTCTACAGCGGCCACACGCTGCAGCACATGCGCTGGGGCTACCTCAACTGGCTGCCGGCCACGGTCTGCACGCGCCACGCCATCGAGACCGCCGGCGTCTTCTCGGTCGCGCACCGCAGCGCCGAAGACCTGCGCTACTTCACCGTGCTGGCGCAGCACTTCCAGGCCCACCTGATCGCCGTGCCGCTGGCGATCAAGTACGAGCGGGCCAGCGGCAACCAGACGCTCGCGCAGTCCCATCTGGCCACCGGCGCCGGTGCCTACCGCTTCGAACTCAACAAGCTGTCGTGCTTCGATGACACCTTCGGGGCGGTGGCCGGCACCGATCCGGAACTCCGCCTGCTGCGGCGCCACTACTGCCTCGAAGTCGCCCACCGCGCACTGGCGGCCGGCCACCGCGGCGTCGCCATCGCGCACCTGCACCAGGCGGCGGCCTGGCGGCCGATGCTCTGGCGGGCCTGGCCCATGCTGGCGCTGGCGCGGCTGGTGCCGGATGACCAGCGTGCCGCCAGCGTCTACCGGCTGTGGATGCGCAGTGCCGACGTGCTCTCGCGCCTGCTGTCCGGGCGGCTCACGCTGGCGGTGCTGCTGTCCAAGCTGAAGGGCACACCGCAGCAGACACAGCAGGCGCACACAGCCGCCCTCGACACCGACCAGACCGCACTGTCCTTGACGGACTCTGCACTCGCCCCGTTCGAACACCGGGGCGCCTGAGTCGCCGGGCAGAGGGGCATGGCAAACTGACGCGCCAGCCGTCTGCCGACCCATTCACCCACCCGAACCCACGCCATGCCCGACACCGCCCTGCGCGCCGAGATCTGCCGTGTCGGCGCCTCGCTGTTCACCCGTGGCTACGTCCACGCCAGCGCCGGCAACATCAGCGTGCGCACCGACGACGGTGGTTTCCTCATCACGCCGACCGACGCCTGTCTCGGCGCGCTGGAGCCGCAGCGGTTGGCGGCCGTGAACGCGGATGGCGTGCAGACCAGCGGCGACCGCGCCTCGAAAACGCTCGCGTTGCACCGCCGCATCTACGCCGCAGATCCGGAGGCCCGCTGCGTCCTCCACACGCACTCGACCCACCTCGTCGCGCTGACGCTGGCTGGCGTCTGGCACCCGGACGACATCGTGCCCCCGATCACACCGTACTTCGTGATGAAGGTCGGCCACGTCCCGCTGATTCCCTACCACCGCCCCGGTGACCCAGCGGCGGCGGCCCTCGTCGCCGAGCGGATCACGGCCAGCCGCGCCGCCGGCACCCCGCTGCGGGCCGTGATGCTCGACCGCCTCGGCCCCAACGTCTGGCACCGCAGCCCGGCCGAGGCCAGTGCCGTCCTGGAAGAGCTGGAGGAGACGGCGCGGCTGTGGCTGCTGACCCGCCCTGCTCCGCTTTCTGAGGCGCAGATCGACGACCTGCGGCAGCATTTCGGCGCCAACTGGTAACACGGTAACGCGGTAACGCCGACCAACGCCACTCGCTACCCTCCACGCCATGGACCGCCTCCCGTACCCGATCACCAGGGGCCACTGGCTGGCACCCGAAGTGCGGTTCCACACCGGCGAGGTGATGCCGATGCTGTGCATGGCGTACACCACCGCAGGCGACCCGGACGGCGAACCAGTGCTCCTGCTGCACGGCACCAACGGCAGCGCAGCCAGCCTGCTGGCCCCGGCGTTCGCGGGCGCGCTGTTCGGCCCCGGCCAGCCGCTGGACGCCCGCCACCACCGCCTCATCCTGCCCGACGCGATCGGCGCGGGCCGGTCGGCCAAACCCTCCGACGGCCTGCGCACCGCCTTTCCGCGCTACGACTACGGCGACATGGTGGACGCCCAGCACCGGCTGCTGACGGAGCACCTCGGCGTGCGCCACCTGCGGGCAGTGATCGGCTACTCGATGGGCGGAATGCACGCCTGGCTCTGGGCGCAGCGGTATCCGGGCTGCATGGACGCGGTCGTGCCGCTGGCTGCGCTGCCGTCAGCGATGTCGGGCCGCAACTGGATGCTGCGGCGGCTGCTCACCGAGGCGATCCGCAGCGACCCCGAGTGGCATGGCGGCCACTACACCCGGCAGCCGCGCAGCTTCCAGTGGGCATCGGTGTTCTACGGGCTGGCGACCAACGGTGGCCACCAGGGCCTGCAGACGCTGGCGCCGTCCCGAGACCTCGCGGACGTGCTGGTGGCACAGCGCCTGGGCACCCCGCTCATCGGCGATGCCAACGACCACCTCTACCAATGGGACGCCGCCCGCGACTACGACCCCACACCGGACCTAGAGCGCATCGAGGCCGCCGTGCTCGCCATCCACTCCGCGGACGACGAGCGCAACCCGCCCGAGCTGGGCCTGCTCGACGCCGCGATGCAGCGCCTGCGCCACGGCCGCGCCCTGCTCCTCCCAGGCAGCCCCGACACCACGGGCCACAGCACCGTGCTGCAGGCTGCCCTCTGGGCCACAGCGTTCGCCGACTTCCTGGCCCAGGTGCCGCGGCGGACATCCCCCTCCTGACGCGAGACCCCCTGCCATGCCCCGCTTCGCCGCCAACCTGTCGATGCTCTACAACGAGCACGCCTTCCTCGACCGCTTCGCCGCCGCTGCTGCGGATGGCTTCGAGGCCGTCGAATACCTGTTCCCCTATGCCTTCGAGGCGGCCGACATCGCCCGGCGCCTCGCGGACCACGGGCTGCAGCAGGTGCTGTTCAACGCGCCACCGGGCGACTGGGACGCGGGCGAGCGCGGCATCGCCTGCCTGCCAGGACGCGAGGCCGAGTTCCGCGACGGTTTCGAGCGGGCGCTGGCCTACGCCGACGCGCTGGGCTGCCCGCGCGTCCACGCCATGGCCGGTCTGGCACCGCAAGGCGTGGCGCGGTCAGAACTGCAAGCGGTGTACGAAGGCAACCTCGCCTGGGCCGCCGAGCGCGCGGCGGCTGTCGGCCGGAACGTGCTGATCGAGCCGATCAATCCCCGCGACATGCCCGGCTACTTCCTCAACCGCCAGGACGAGGCCCACCGCACCGTGCAGGCGGTCGGCGCCGCCAACCTGCAGGTGCAGTTCGACCTCTACCACTGCCAGATCGTCGAGGGCGACGTGGCGATGAAGTTGCGCCAGCTCTTGCCGACCGGGCGTGTCGGGCACCTGCAGATCGCGGGCGTACCGATGCGCCACGAGCCGGACTTGGGCGAGCTGAACTACCCGTACCTGTTCGACGTGATCGACGAGGTGTCGGCGGCCTGCGGCTGGCAAGGCTGGGTGGGCTGCGAGTACCGACCCGCCCGCGGCGCGGTGGCGGGCGGCACGTCGGACGGGCTGGGCTGGCTGGCCGCGGCCCGCGCAAGTGGCTCAGGCCACTCAAGCCGCCGCTGATTCCCCGAGGCGCCCATCGCGGAAATCGCTCAGCGCCTGGTAGATCTCCTGCTGGCTGTTCATGACGAACGGCCCGTACTGCACGATCGGCTCCTTCAGCGGCTCGCCTGCGATCAGCAGCACCCGTGCATCGGCACCCGCGCCCGCCTCAATGACCACGCCGTCAGCCTCGGCGTCGTTGGCGAGCAGGGCCATGCGCTGCACCGGCACCGCCTGACCGCCGACCGTCACGGCGCCGCGGTAGACGTAGACAAACGCATTGCGGCTCGCCGGTAGCGGCTGGACGAAGCGGGCGCCGGCCGGCAGGTGGACATCCAGGTACAGCGGCGCGGTCGCCTCCCGCGTCACCGCGCCGGTCACGCCGTGGCTCTCGCCCGCGATCACCGTCACCGCGACGCCCTCGGGCGTCACGAACTTCGGCAGCTCATCCGCCTTGAAATCGCGGTACCACGGCGCGTTCATCTTGTCGCGCCCCGGCAGGTTCAGCCAGAGCTGGAAGCCTTCCATCACGCCGTGCTCCTGCTGCGGAATCTCGGAGTGGATGACGCCGCGGCCGGCCGTCATCCACTGCACGCCGCCGTTCTCCAGCAGCCCCTCGTGCCCGGCGCTGTCGCGGTGCAGCATCCGCCCGGCGATCATGTACGTCACCGTCTCGAAGCCGCGGTGCGGGTGGTCGGGGAAGCCGGCGAGGTAGTCGTCCGGCTGGTCGCTGCCGAACGCATCCAGCATCAGGAAGGGATCGAGCCGGCGCTGCAGCGACTGCGTGAGCACGCGGGTCAGCTTGACGCCCGCGCCGTCGGAGGTCGCCATGCCAGTGACCAGCCGCTCCACGCGGCGCGGGTTCCGGATGGTGGGGGCGGTGGTCGGGTCGGTCATGGTTGTCTCCTGGTGGGACGGGCAGTGTGCGGGTGGGCGGGCGCCGGTCGATCCGTCGATCAGGCCAGCGCGGCGTTCAGGTCGGCTTCGGCTTGCGCAAAACCCTTGGCAGCGGCTTCCGGTCCCATCGCCAGCCCTTCGGCGTAGATGAAACGCACGTCGGTCAAGCCCAGGAAACCCAGCACGCTCTTCAGGTAAGGCACCTGCGAGTCGTTGGGAGTATCGCGGTAGAGGCCACCGCGGGCCAGTGCCAGATACACCGTCTTGCCAGTGAGCAAACCTTCCGGGCCGCTGGCGGTGTAGCGGAAGGTCACGCCGGCGCGGGCGATGGCGTCGATCCAGCTCTTGAGCTGCACCGGCACGCCGAAGTTGTACATCGGCACGCCCAGCACGACCGTGTCGTGGGCCTGGATCTCGGCGATCAGCGCATCGTCGAGGGCGACGCGGGCGGCTTGCTCGGCGCTGCGGTTGGCGGCCGGGGTGAACAGTGCGCCCAGCGCGGCTTCGTCCAGCAGCGGGTGCGGCGTCACGGCCAAGTCACGCAGCGTCAGGGTCGCGCCAGGGTTGGCGGCCTGCAGGCGGGCGGTGACCTGGTTGGCCACGCGGGTCGAATTGGCGCCGTCGCGGCGGGCACTGGCGTTGATCTGGAGGATGTTCATGGCGGTGTCCTGGGTGTGTGCAGAAGTGGAAGGGATGACTGCACTTTAGGCGTCATCAATCCACCGTGGAATCCGTCGAAATGGATATGATTGTTCCAATCATGGAACAATTCAAGCACTCCACCGACGCCGCGATCGACCCGAACGACCTGCTCATCTTCGCCCGCGTGGCCGAGCTGGGCAGCTTCAGCCGTGCCGCCGACCAGCTCGGTTTGCCCAAATCGACCGTCTCGCGCCGGCTGGCACTGCTGGAGCAACGGGTCGGCGAGCGCCTGCTGCTGCGCACGACGCGGCGCCAGACGCTCACCGAGTTTGGCCAGCAACTGCTCGAACACGCCCAGCAGGTCGCCGCCGAAGTCGCCGCCGTCACCGCGCTGAGCGCACACCGGCAGGCCGAACCGAGCGGCCGGCTGCGGGTGTCAATGCCCAGCGACTTCGCGAACTTGCTGCTGGTCGATGCGCTGGCGGCGTTTGTCGCGCTGCACCCGGCCATCGCGCTGGAGCTGGATCTCTCGGCGCGGCGGGTCGATCTGCTGGGCGAGGGCTTTGATCTGGCAGTGCGGATCGGCGATCTGCCGGACGACAACCTGCTCGCGGCGCGGCGGCTGACGGCGTTCGCGTCGGGCTTGTACGCCGCGCCCGACTATCTGGCCGAGCGCGGCGAGCCGCAGGAACCCGCCGATCTGGCCGCCCACGATGCCGTGCGCCACCTGGGCAGCAGCGGCGAGCCGCTCGCCTGGACGCTGCTGCGCGGCGCGGAACGCTGGCAAGGCGTGCCACCGGGGCGCATCGGGGGCAATTCGCCGGAACTGCTGATCCGGCTGGCGCGGGCCGGGGCGGGGATTGCCGCAGTGCCGGACTACTTCGCCCAGGCGGATGTGCGGCAGGGGCGGCTGCGGCGGGTGTTGCCGCAGTGGTGCTTGCCGAGTCCGACCGCGTGGGTGGTGTTTCCGGGCCGGCGGTTGATGCCAGCCAAGACGCGGGTGTTCATCGACATGCTGCTGGCGGCCCTCACATGAGGCTGTCGAGCAGGTCCGGGCCGAACACCTCGCGGTGGATGCGCCCGGTGGCCACGTTCAGGCCCAGCAGGGTCTGCCACTGCGTGCGCATGAACGCCTGCGGGCCGCACAGGTAGAAGTCCGCCTCACCCAGCCCGTCGGGCAGGCAGCGCGCCAGCGCAGCACGCAGGTCAAGCCGCCCGATGCGGTCGAAATCGACGTGCAGCCGGTCTTCCGCCAGCGGATGCTCGTAACAGACCAGCGTGTGCAGCGTCGGCAGGTGCCGCCGCGCCGCCACGAGGTCGGCCCGCAGCGCATGGTGGCGCCCCGAGCGGGCCGCGTGCAGGAACACCACCGGCCGCGTCGTCTGCGTCTTGTGCATGGCCAGTGTGTTGAGCACCGACACCATCGGCGTCACCCCCACACCCGCCGACACCAGCACCAGCGGCGCATCGCCCGCCAGTTCGGGGTGGAAATCGCCAAACGCCGGGCTGCAGCACAGCGTCATGCCCACCCGTGCGTGCGTGTGCAGCCAATTCGACACGCGACCCGGCACGCCTGCCGCCAACCCCGCCTCGCGCTTGACCGTGAGGCGCCACCACGGCTGGTCCGGTGCATCCGACAGGCTGTATTGGCGCAACTGACGCAACGGGGGCAACGGGGGCAGGCCACCGCCTGCCCCTTCTTCGGGCAGCGTCACCTCGACGCTGGTGTACTGCCCCGGCCGGAACGCACCGGGCGAGCCGCCTTCGGGCGTCTGCAGCCAGATCGACAGCGCCTCGTCACCCTCGCGCTCCAGGCGGTTGATGACCAGCGACTGCAACGCGCCCGGCGTGGTGCCGACCGTCTGGTAGAGCCGCGCCTCGGCCGCGATCAGCTCGCCGGCCAGCAGCCAGTACGCCTCGTCCCAGGCCGCCAGCAGTGCCGGCGTGGCCGCGTCGCCCAGCACCTCGGCGATGGCGCCCAGCAGGTGCCGGCCGACGATCGGGTAATGCGCCGGGCGGATGCCGACGGCGGCGTGCTTGTGGACGATGCGCGTCATCACGGGCGCCAGTGCCGCGGCGTTGTCGATGTTGGCGGCATAGGCCAGCACGGCGGCAGCCAGCGATTGCTGCTGCGCCCCGCTGGCCTGGTTGCCCTGGTTGAACAGGTGGCGCAGTTCGGGATGGGCCGCGAACATGCGGCGATAGAAGTGGCTGGTCAGGGCCAGCCCGTGTTCGCGCAGCACAGGCACGCTGGCGTCGATGTAGGGGCGGGCGGTGGCGGTCAGCGTCAGCATGCAAGTGTCCTTGGCTCAATAAGATTCACAAGTCATGAATCTTATTGAAGTTGCCCAATAAGATCAACAATCAATGCATCTTTAAAGATCCGAGACAGGAATGGCCATGGCAGCAGGCAGGATCGGGATGACCATGGCGGGGAGTCCATCGATCCCCAGCACCTCGGCGGCCATCTCCGGCGACGCCACGGTGTCGGCCAGCGTCATGGCGTCGAGTTCGGCAAAAAACGCCTCGACCGCCCGGCGCAGCCCGTGCTTGAGCTGACAGGAGCGCACGATCACGCAGGTTGAAACCTCTCCGGGCGCGTGGCATTCGACCAGCGCGAAGTCTTGCTCGGCCAGGCGCACGATCTCGCCGATGGAGATGGCCGCGGGTTCGCGCCCCAGCCGCAGGCCGCCGGTGCGTCCGCGGGTGGCCTCGATCAGCCCGTGCTGGCTGAACTCGTTGACGATCTTCATCAGGTGGCTGCGCGAGATGCCGTAGGCGCGGGCCATGCGCTCGATCGTGATCTTCTCGCCATCGCCGTGGTGGACGGCGAGGTACATCATCACCCGCAGCGCGTAGTCGGTGTAGACCGTCAGCCTCATGGCACGTTCACGTTCACTTGACCGGAATCGGCTTGCCCACCGGCACCGCGGTGATGCTGTTCTTCGGCGAGCCGTCGAGCAGCTTTTCCGAGTAGGTCATGTAGACCAGCGACTGCCGCTTCGCATCGACCACGCGCACGATGCGCAACCGCTTGAACAGGATGGACAGGCGCTCGCTGAACACCTCGTCCTGCTGCGGCAGCGGCTGCTTGATGTGGATGTCGCCGACCTGGCGGCAGGCGATGGAGGCGTCCGACTTGTCGGTGGCGAGCCCCACAGCGCCGGTGATGCCGCCAGTCTTGGCGCGCGAGACGAAGCAGGTGACACCGTCCACCAGCGGGTCGTCGTAGGCTTCGATGACGATCTTGTGGTTCGGGCCAATCAGCTTGAAGGCGGTGCTGACTTCGCCGAGGGTCTCGGCGCGCACGGGTGAGGCGACGGCCGCCACCAGCACGAGGCTGGACAGGAGACCGCGGGCGAGGAAGGAGGTGGGATTGTGCATGGGGCGAGATGATGAACGAAAATCGTGACGCCATGCACGCCCACCCCAAAGCCCCTGCCCTGCCCGCCGCACCTGCGGTCCTCATCAGCGAAGTCGGCCCCCGCGATGGCCTGCAGAGCGTGCGGGCCGTGATGCCCACCGCCCACAAGCTCGCCTGGATCGACGCGCTGCACGCCAGCGGCCTGCGCGAAATCGAGGTCGGCTCGTTTGTCCCCGCCCGCACGCTGCCGCAGATGGCCGATGTCGCCGAGGTCGTGCGCCACGCGATTGCCTTGCCCGGCTGGACGGTGATGGCGCTGGTGCCCAACCTGCGGGGCGCGCAGGCGGCGTTGCAGGCGGGCGTTCACAAGCTGACGATCCCCGCCTCGGCCAGCGAGGCGCATTCGCTCGCCAACGTGCGCCGCAGCCGGGCCGAGATGGTGGCGGTGGTGCGCGAGGTCGTGGCGCTGCGGGATGCGGTGGCGCCGGGGGTGCCGGTCGAGATCGGGATGTCCACGGCCTTCGGCTGCACGCTCCAGGGCGCGGTGCCGGACGACGAGGTGGTCTGGCTGGCCGAGCAGCTCGCGCAGGCGGGCGTGGACGAGATCGGGCTGTCCGACACCACCGGCATGGCCAATCCGGTGCAAGTGCGGCGCTTGTTCCAGCGGGTGCGCGCCGCCATTGGCGACAAGACCGGCTCCGCCCATCTGCACAACACGCGGGGGCTGGGGCTGGCGAACTGTCTGGCGGCGTGGGACGTGGGCGTGCGGACGTTTGACGCGTCGCTGGGCGGGCTGGGCGGCTGCCCTTATGCGCCCGGAGCGTCGGGCAATGTCGTGACCGAGGATCTGGTGTTCATGTTCGAGGCGATGGGCGTGGCCACCGGGGTGGACCTCGGGCGGCTGATCGCGGCACGGGAGGCGCTGAAGGCGGGGCTGCCGGGGGAGGCGCTGTACGGCTTCAACCTATCCTTTGGTATGGCTTAACAACGCCGGATCGCTTCGCAAAACGCTGCGGCTGTCGGCCGCTGATGCTTGGCATTTCGTGAACTATTTGTAAAATTGCGTTACGGACGGTACTCACAAGTTCCGGCGCACGTCAAGGTAGTTGTCGCCTGAGTCATGCAGCGTGCTGCTGAGTATGTTGAGCGCAGACGGCCGTGGTGACCACCTCGTCGCGTTCGGGGTTGAGGGTGACGACGTCGATGTGCGACCAGTCTCTGGTTGCACCCGACCAGCGTGCAGGGTGGCGCTGCCGACCGAGGGGGTACTGCCCTATGAAATCGACGGCTACAGCAATGCGCTCTACATGGACGATGCGAACGTGCCGAGCCTGCTGTCGCTGCCCTACCTGGGCTGCCTGTCCGTGGACGATCCGCGCTACCGCGCCACCCGCGCCTTCGTGCTGAGCGAGGACAACCCGTTTTTCTTCCGCGGCCGGGCGGGGTGCGGGATCGGCGGGCCGCATTGCGGGCTGGGCATGATCTGGCCGATCGCGCTGACGATGCAGGCGATGACCAGCACGGACGACGCCGAGATCCTGCGCTGCCTGGCGATGCTCAAGGCGAGCCATGCCGGGACCGGGTTCATGCACGAGTCGTTTCACCAGGACGATGTGCGGCGGCTCACTCGGCCTTGGTTTGCTTGGGCGAATTCGTTGTTTGGGGAACTGGTGATGACGATGGATGCGCAGCGGCCGCATTTGTTGCTGCATATGCTGCAGACATAACATAAGCCATGGCTAAACGGGTCTGAGCTTAGTTGGCTTCAGCGACCTGGTTATCGATGAACGGCAGATGCTGTGTCCATCCGTCAAGGCAAGCCTTGTAGACGCCGGGCCGGCACTCTGATTCGCCTCGCCTTTTCAACGCGAAGACCCTGTCTGCTGGAATCCCAACCTCCGCATAAGCCTCAAAGTCTGAAGTTGAGTCCCCATAGGCATACGCAATCTTCCAGCCGGACTTACTATACTGCCCAAGAATACCAGCTTTATATTCCTTCGGTTTCGACCTCTGCTCAGTCGTTTGTGCCACATGGAGAGTTCCAGCAGGAAACCCGTTTTTACGGAGCCAATCCGGTAAAATGAATTGTACCAACGGAATTCTCGTTGTGACGTATACAATATCATAGCCCTTTTTCATAAAGGCATTCACCGCACCAGATGCATCTAAGCGCGACTCCCATACATACCAATCGTGCGGAGTGAGTGTTCCATCTATGTCAAATACCACAACTTGGGCTTTATTTTTTGATGCTATCGGGATATCGACTGGCGGTATCAATGCGCATCCAGACAACGTCACAACCAAAATAGTCAAAAATGTATTTTTCATAACGCCCTCCAAAATATATAGATTAATTGTCCGCCATTGGAAAATTATCATTGGCTTTTCCTGCGTTTCAGCCTGTTCCGTGTTTTTGGTCAGCGACCGGCTAGAACCAAGCCCCTTGTGATGCACGTAAAATGTTGATTTCACTACGTTTTTTCGTATAGGAACTGATTTTCAAATGACACCAATTTGGTGCAAAAATGAGAACAGGCTGAAACGCAGGAAGAGCCTAACGATTTTATTTTTATCTTGGAACTGGTCGATCTTCATCCCAATCATTTTGATACTCCGGACGACTTTGGCCCGCGACCAGACTGAGACGCCCTCGATCATTTCGCCGTGTCGTAATGACTTGCCGATCAATCCCACCTTCCAGTGTCAAGGCAAGATCAAGAGCAAATTCCGGATCACCAATATACCATGAATGGTTAAAAGTTCCAGTGAATGTGGATTTTTTAGGGTTTTTTGTTTGGAAATATTTAGAGCAATCCACATTTACTGCCTTAGATGGGACATCCACTGGAAGACCTACTCGACCTGCGCGAGGGGCCACACCAAAACGCTTCGCATTCGAAATGCTGAGCACCTTGTCAAATCCATTTGAATAATTTGTGAGCCTGAATATCCGTTCATACATCGGCCTCGCCCAGTCTGAATCAGCGGCCAACGAGGAACTTGATACATCTCCAGCGATAAAAACCACCTGTCCAATTCGCCACGGCTTGACAAACAGCCCCCCTTTCTTGGTGGAATTTGCAAATGCTTCCATGATCACGTAAGCACCTGTGGAATGCCCCAGAAGATGCACATTAATTGTGCATGATTTGGTTTTCTGATTGGCTGGAAATTGCGCATCAACGATAATTTGAAGAGCCACTTCAACGACGATTCGAGCAACTTCCGAAGCATCGTTTCGATCTTCAATATAATTCAAGACCGAATTATCGCTCGGCCAGTCAAAACCAACGACTAGCCCCTTCCATCCTTGAGATGAAAGTGTCTCCTGCAAGACCCTTGTCCGCCAAAGAACTGTCTCAATGTCGTTGTTGTATCCATGAACGAAGAATAAGATATCGCCTGTCACCCCAGTCACGGCATCTGCGTCATGTGCTGCCGCTGAGACGACCGACTGTGTCCATACTTCCTTCGAAACCGCGTCCACTCGACTGTATTTTTTCTTTGAAGCAGGCACGATGATGAAGGTCGTGCTGCCAGGCTCGGCCAGAAATCGATCTTTTTTGTCAATGTCTCGAGCACATATAAGGAATGTGTTTATGTTTTTCATTGCGACCTCCAACTTTCAGCAACGCACGTTAATGTTAGGAAAGCTATCTCTTTTGATCCATTCCAGTCAATGAAGAAAGAAATTTTTCGGCCTTGCCACAAGCTTCCCAATAATAATGCCAAAAGCCGTTTTGATCATCGAATGGGAACTTCCGCGGGTCAGATCGAGAACCATCCGTGATGATCTGCCGGTGGGTCGTTATATCTGATGCGGCCAAGCCAAAAGAGGATGTGAGCCATGCGCATAGATTTGCAACAGACTTCACCTGCGCATCGGGATAGAGCGGAGTCAGTGAAAGGTGACCATGTTGAGTGATCTCGATACCAACCGTGACTCGATTCACTTCAGCATTCTTGTAGCCACGCCATTGAGTGGCCCGACCTGCGTGATTACAGTAGTATTTTGGAAGATCAGGGTTAAGTTTCCAGATAGAGCCATCTCGCTCGACGGTAAAGTCAACGCTTACCTTTCGGCCATCTGAAGGACTTTGGAGGTAAAGCGTATCATGATGATCTCCTGTTCCAGCGGTATCGTGCAGCACAACACCCAAGATGCCTGTTCTGCCTGCGTTTATATATTGTGCTGGCAATTCAGTCCACAAAGGCTTAGATCGTGCAGTCATTACTTTCTCCGCGAGATTGAATAAAATACACACCAACCCATAAACCACAATTTAACACGATTATTTTTTGATCAATTCAGCCTATTAGCCTGGACTTGAGGCGGGACCATTTGGAGCAACTATGGAATCTGTCGCAGGAAGTACAGGATAGCGGCAAGCCACATGGAGATCATAAAGCGCAGCAAGTCGCTGAGAATTTTTTGTTGCTGACGAATAATGGGATACTGCCAGTTTTATCTCGTTTCTTACTTCGCTATAAGATGAACCCAATCTGGATGCCGATAGCCCTTTTTGCTGAAAAGTAAACTGTGCCGCATTGGCTGCACCAGAAACGCCACCCCATGCTGCAATGACAGACTTTGCCGTCGCGGCTTTGGCGGCAAGTGCCGGCACAACGACTGAACCGGCTATTATTCCTATAGAGGCTATCGTTATTTCACTTCTACCTGATCCGTAGTATTGGTCACGCACAGCAGACATATAGGTATCACAGAGAGCCATTGCGGCACCCCAATCCTTATCGATTGCGGTCTTGACGTCTTTTGAAATTTCATCACTACGCTCTGCATCAGTTAGTTCTGCAAAATTTGCAGTCGGTGCTTTGATTGCCCCGCAACCGTACAGCATCAAAACACCCGCGACTAGAAATGCAATGCGTTTCATTTCAACTTCCTGCAAGTGCTTGAACAATACTTCTCGAATGCCATCCCATCATCCACAACATTGATGATGACTTTCATCTTTGCGTGATGTAGCAAATTTCACCCCCGCCACCCCAACCGCCCCGACACCCCCCTCCCCCGCTCCCTCAACACCCGCACCACCTCCGCCTCCCCCCGCACCTCCAGCGTCGCACTCGGCCCGATCGCCGTCAGCGCCAGCACCATCTGCCCGAAGCCGTCGAACACCGGCGCCGCCACCGCGCTGACCCCCCGCACCGAGCCATCGACCGCGCCGCTCCAACCCTGCGCGCGCACCCGT
>NZ_JAAFKF010000090.1 GCF_013299175.1 Sphaerotilus sp. | reverse complement strand
CCAGTGAGGTTGTCAGTCTTGGATTTTGCGTAAAGCGTCAGCAGCACGATGTCGCCGGATGCCAACCGTGTGAAGTAGATGACCCGGACGCCGCCCGATTTGCCAGATCCAGCCCGTGCCCAGCGGATCTTGCGCATGCCGCCGGATTCGGGGACGACATCACCGACGTTTGGGTGCTCAGCAAGAAAGGCCGCGAAAGCGCCGCGTTCCTCTTCGGTCCAGTAGAGGGGCCACTGCTTCTGGAAAAGCAGCGTTTCGATGACGGTGAGCATGGCGTGACTATACGCCTAGGGAGTAGATTTTGCCTGTCGCGCCACGTACTCGCGCAGCACCCCGTCCATGCGGGCCTGCCAGCCGTCGCCGGTGGACTTGAAATACGTGATCACTTCGGGGCTGTAGCGCACCGAGACAAGTCGTTTGGGGTTATCCGTGCGGGGGCGTCCGCGCAGGGTTTTCATCGGCACCAGGGCACCGAGTTGCGCGTCCGTCAGGGGCTGGGCGTCCGGGTCGCTCAGGGCGGCGGCGGTGATGGCGGCGTCCTCTTCCATGGTCGGCATGACGATGGCGGGGTAGGTGGTTTTTTGGGCAGCTATCGACATAAGGGAATTCAGTGAATTTATTTATGGCGACTGTATAGGTCGAGAAAATAATTGCTGTGATGCTGCTTAGGTTTTGTTGTAAATAAATCCACACAAGCTGTTTATACGATCTGGCTTGGTTGTTCCGCCCACTGCGGACTGATCTGCCGCAGGGCGGATTCAGTCGTGCGGTGATGGTCGCTCATTCAATTGGGTGATATTAATTCCGTAGAGTGAATGATATATTTCTTATTGGCTGCGGAATCCATTAATTTATCATGAACCGTATCCAGCAGGTTTAGCAACCGTTCGCTCCTGCTTAATAGGTCTCCCTTTTTTATTGTTAATCGTTGTCCGTGGGCAACTGCGTGGCGATCTTTTAGGAGTTGTTCATTTATAAACACTTTAGTTGTGCTCCACTCTGCAGCACTCATTCCAAGATTTTCATCAACGCCTATTGACTCCAGTATTGCCGATAATTCTGCTGTGCCGGGATTCCCTCCTGTGCTGGCTTGCCATTTTGGCTTGCTTATTTTGGTATTGATATCGTTGCGTATTTTTTTGGCTAGGCTGATGTGGTGATTTTTACTTCCTGGTGATTTTGCCTCTGATGCATACATTACATCTTTAAAATACGCGATTGCGATTATGTTCGGAGTGCATTCGCATAACCGTATGTCTTGACTAAAAATGTGTTCAAGATATAGATCCGCAGATTTTTTTAAAAATCCTTCCCAGTGGGCGCAGAGTAATACTTGACCTGCCCTGAATATATACCTATCTGACTCGGCTGCCAGTGATGCTGCGGCACGCAAGTCGCTAACCTCTTTTTTTCTCCATGCCAAATCATTTTGAATTGAATCACCAAGGTCAGATAATTGTCTCATGTGTCGCTGATTGCGCTGTATTTGATTATTTAGGTTGCTTTTGCTTATTGTTTTTGTTTGGTGCCTTATTTTGGCGTGACGTGTATTTTTCTATGACTCTCTCGACCGCTGGGGTTACTCTCGCCATTCGATCTCTTGCGCGCAAACCAGAGAAACTCTTCGTGTATTCTGGTTGGCTCCATACCTCTTTTAGAAAAAGATCTACATTAAAATTTCCCCCCATCTTTTTTATACTACCCCAGTGCCGTCCGATTGCCAAGGCTACTCCCTCGTAGCCACCTAAAGTGAATCCCCCTCGAAATTCTTCTTTCGAGGCAGTCCATGACCTAAATGAATTTGAGTTAGGTCCGGCATCAAGAAATTCAAAAATCTCTGTAAACAATTTCTCCTCAGAGGCAAAATTAAAATCTTTGTCAAGGGCAATTATTTCCATTCGATCTCGCAAAAATTCATGGATATCTCCAATTGATGTAACTGATGCGTCGCGTAAAGCAATAAATCTCAATGCGAGATCCATATCATATTTTTCTTTTATTTGTTGATCACTTAGTAGTGTGCAATTTCTGAAGCTTGAATTGCTTGCAAGATTTTTGAGCCAACGAAACATTGTTGGATTAAGGTTTACCAAAACACAATTTCTTAATTCTTGGGGTGATAGTGGCTCACCGTATGTATTTAGTCTTTCGAATAAATCGAATTTTCCTGTGTCTCGTCCAGAAGTGTCCCGAGATAAAACCTTTACATCCAAGCGGGTTCTCTTGAATTCAAGGCGAAGTGCTTGATCTATTTCTGAGAAAGACACATCTTTCAATTCTGGTAAATGCTTTGTTGCCGCAAGTATTAGTCCGGGCTTGAGTGTAATCTCATTTTCAGCCTCGTTTTCTAGTGTTGGGCCTTTTAATTCCCCCATGAATTCAAAGATGGTTGATAATCTTTGAACTCCATCTATTACTTCCCATACGCCTGTGATATTGGTGGCTACGTAAATCGGCGGAAGTGGTATTCCAAGAAATAATGATTCTATTAATCTTGATTTTTGTTCGGGGCCCCATCTGAATACTCTCTGAAATTCAGGGTGAATATCTAATTCATGGTCTTTGTATAAATTTAACAATTCTCCAATTGACATTGATATATTGTCTGATGATATTTCGCGCCTTTTTTTATCGACCGCCAACTTAAGATTTGATTCCTGGGAATTGGTCACGATTTGCCTTTTAAATTTAATTTCAGAATTGTGCGTGCATTTTATGTTACGCGATGGTTCGAATTTCTCCGCACGCATAAAGGTTTATCTCACACCGCCCGCAGATCGTCGGATGCGCCGGATTCACCCCCACGTCCTCCCGGTAATGCCAACACCGCTCGCACTTCACCGCCCCACTCGGCGCCACCGTGATCTGCAGCGCATCGCCCACCGACAGACTCGCCTCTGACGTGATCAGCACGAACTTAAGATCGTCACCCAGCGACGCCAGCACGTCGAAATCCGCCTGCGGTGCCGTGATCTGAACAGTGGCCTGCAGTGACGACCCGACCGCGCCGCCCGTGCGCACGTTCTCGATCTCCTTGTTCACCGCCTCGCGCACCGTCCGCACCTGCGCCCACTTCGCCAGCAGCGCCTCGTCGGCCGTGCCCAGGTCGGCGTAGGTCTCGAAGAAGATCGACCCTTGCGACGCCGCGCCCGCGAAATGCCCCCACGCCTCCTCGGCCGTGAAGCTCAGGAACGGCGCCATCCAGCGCAGCATCGCGTTCGTGATGCGCCACAGCGCGGTCTGCGCCGAGCGGCGGGCCAGCGACTTCGGCGCGGTCGTGTAGAGCCGGTCCTTCAGCACGTCGAGGTAGAACGCCCCCAGGTCTTCCGAGCAGTAGACCTGCAGCTTCGACACCACCGGGTGGAACTCGTACACCTGATAGTGCGCCAGGATTTCCGCCTGCAACTGCGCGGCGCGGGCCAGCGCGTAGCGGTCGATTTCCAGCAGATCCGCATCCGCCACCAGGTCCACCGCCGGATCGAAATCGCTCGTGTTCGCCAGCAGGAAGCGCACCGTGTTGCGGATGCGGCGGTACGCATCGACCACGCGGGCGAGGATCTTGTCGTCGATGTTCAGGTCGCCCGAGTAGTCGGTCGAGGCCACCCACAGCCGCACGATCTCGGCGCCGAGCTTGTTGCTCACCGTCTGCGGCTCGACCGTGTTGCCCAGGCTCTTGCTCATCTTCAGGCCCTTGCCGTCGGTGGCGAAGCCGTGGGTCAGCAGGCCGCGATAAGGCGCCCGGTCGTACAGCGCGCAGCCCAGCAGCAGCGACGAATGGAACCAGCCGCGGTGCTGGTCATGGCCTTCCAGATACAGATCCGCTTCCGGGCCTTCGCCGTGGAAACACGGGCCGGGGTAGGCGTGCGCGTGGCTGCCGCGCAGGACGTGCTGGAAGGTCGAGCCGGAGTCGAACCAGACCTCCAGGATGTCGGTGCTCTTGGTGTAGTGCGGTGCGTCTTCCAAGCCGAGGATCTCCTCCACCGTCACGCGGCTCCACGCCTCGATGCCGCCGCGCTCCACGATGTCCGCCGCCTGATCGACGATCTCCATCGTGCGCGGGTGCAGCTCGCCCGAGTCCTTGTGCAGGAAAAACGGCACCGGCACGCCCCACGACCGCTGCCGCGAGATGCACCAGTCCGGCCGGTTGGCGATCATGTCGCGCAGGCGGGTGCGGCCGTTCTCGGGGTAGAACTGCGTTTGGTCGATGGCGTCGAGCGCGAGCTGCCGCAGCGTCTTCGGCGCCTTGTCCTTGGTGAACACGCCTTCGCCCTCGTCCATGCGCACGAACCACTGCGCCGCCGCACGGTAGATCACCGGCGTCTTGTGGCGCCAGCAGTGCGGGTAGCTGTGCGTGATCGGCTGCGTGGCCATCAGGCGCTCGTGCTGGCGCAGCGTGTCGATGATGACCGGGCACGCCTTCCAGATGTTCAGGCTGCCGAACAGCGGCAGATCCTCGGCGTACTGGCCGTTGCCCTGCACGGGGTTCAGGATCTCGTCGTACTTCAGGCCGTTGGCGATGCAGGAGTTGAAGTCTTCCACGCCGTAGGCCGGGGCCGAGTGGACGATGCCGGTGCCGTCGCCGGCCGTCACGTAGTCGGCGAGGTAGAGCGGCGACAGGCGCTGGTAGCCGGCGTCCACGTCGAACAGCGGGTGGCGGAAGCTCAGGCCGCGCAGGTGTTCGCCGGTTGTCGTGGCGATCACCGTGCCGTCGAGCGTGTAGCGTTCCAGGCACTTCTCCACCAGCGACTCGGCCAGCATCAGCACGCCGCGTGGCGTGTCCACCAGCGCGTAGACGAGTTCCGGATGCGCGTTGAGCGCCTGGTTGGCGGGGATGGTCCACGCGGTCGTGGTCCAGATCACCGCGAAGGCTTTCTTCGCCTCGGGCAGCGCGGCGAGGCCGAACGCGGCGGCGAGCGCAGCGGCGTCGTTCGCCTCGAAGGCCACGTCCAGCGTGTCGCTCTTCTTGTCCGCGTACTCGATCTCGAACTCGGCCAGCGACGAGCCGCAGTCGAAGCACCAGTACACCGGCTTCAGCCCGCGGTAGACGAAGCCACGCTCGATCACGCGCTTGAACGCCCGCAGCTCGCCCGCTTCGTTCGCGAAGTCCATCGTGCGGTACGGCCGCTCCCAGTCGCCGAGCACGCCCAGGCGCTTGAAATCCTCGCGCTGCTGGTTGATCTGCTCGGTGGCGAAGGCCCGCGACTTGGCCTGCATGTCATCGCGGCTGAGCTTGCGGCCGTGCAGCTTCTCGATGGCGTTCTCGATCGGCAGGCCGTGGCAGTCCCAGCCGGGGATGTACTGCGCATCGAAGCCCATCAACTGGCGCGACTTGACGATGGTGTCCTTGAGCACCTTGTTCAGCGCGTGGCCGATGTGGAGCTTGCCGTTGGCGTAGGGCGGGCCGTCGTGCAGCACGAACAGCGGCTGGCCCTGGCGGGCGACGCGCAGGCGCTGGTAGAGGCTGCTGCCGGCGGTGCTGTCGTTCCAGTCCTTGACCCAACCGCCTTCGCGCTTGGGCAGGTCGCCGCGCATCGGGAAGGGCGTGTCGGCGAGGTTGAGCGTCGCGCGGTAGTCGGTGGGCGCCGAGGAGCTGGAGGACGCGGGGGAAGTCGAATCGGTCATGGCCACGACGCGCCGGGCAGGGCGCGTTCCTGAAGAAGTCGGACGGGAGGAGCAGGAAGAACGCCGGCGAACGCGGCGTTCAAATTCGGTCGCGCGTGGTCTGGCGACGGTCGGCGGCGTGGGTGTCGAACCACGCACGCGCGTTCACCACGTCCTGGCGGATCGCGGTGGTGAGGGCGTCGAGTCCGTCGTAGCGGGCCTCGTCTCGCAGTTTGTGCAGTAGTTCCACGCGCACGAGTTTACCGTAGCCCCCTTCGCGCCCGAGTTCGGCCGGCCAGTCGAGGCAGTGCGTCTCCAGCAGGATGCGCCCGGCGTCCTCGACCGTCGGCCGCACGCCCAGGCTGGCCACGCCATCGATGGCCCGCCCGTTCGGCCCGGTCAGTCCGTGGACGCGCACGACGTAGATCCCCGCCGCCGCCGAGCGACTGAACGGGAAGCGCAGGTTCAGCGTGCGAAACCCGTCGTCGCCGCCCTCGCTCGAAGCGCCCAGCCCGCGCCCGAGCTTGCGCCCGTGCGTCACATGGCCGCTGACGCTGTAGGGCCGCCCCAGCAGCGAGGCCGTGCGCGCCATGTCGCCGCTGGCCAGTGCTTCGCGCACGGCCGAACTCGACACCCGCAGCCCGTGGACCTCGTAGCTCAGCATCCGGGCCACGTCGAAACCGGCCGCGTTGCCCACGGCATCCAGCATCGCGTAGTCGCCCGCCCGCTTCGCACCAAAGCGGAAATCGTCACCGACCAGCACGTAACGCGCCCCCAGCCCACGCACCAGCACGTCGTCGATGAAGCCCTGCGGCGACTGGCTCGCCAACCGCTCGTCGAAGCGCATCAGCACGACCTGACCGACGCCGCAGCGTTCCAGCTCTTCCAGCTTGTCGCGCAGCGTGGCGATGCGGGCGGGGGCTTTCTCGGGCGTGCCGGCCTTGGCGGAGAAGAAGTCACGCGGGTGCGGCTCGAACGTCATCACGCAGCTCGGCAGGCCGCGGTGCCGCGCCTCGTTGATCAGCAGCGCGAGCATGGCCTGGTGCCCGCGGTGGACGCCGTCGAAATTGCCGATCGTCAGCGCACAGGCCGGCGCCAGACCGGGGTGGTGGATGCCACGGAAAATTCGCATGTCGTGTCGTGCCCCGAACTCGGCTCGGAGGTTCAGATGTCCTGGGGATCGATCCAGCACCATTGCCCCGGCGCCAGTCCGTCGGGAATCGTGATGCGCCCGAACGAGCGGCGGTGCAGCGACTCGACGTGGTTGCCGACCGCGGCGACCATGCGCTTGACCTGGTGGTATTTGCCCTCGGTCAGCATCATGCGCAGCGTGAACTCGCCCGTCGCCGCGCACTCCTCGGAGCGCACCGGCTGCGGATCGTCGTTGAGCACCACGCCGGCCCGCAACTGCTGCACCTGCTCGTCCGTCACCGGGCGGGCGCAGGTGATCTCGTAGACCTTGTCCACATGCTTTTTCGGGTGCGTCAGCTTGTGGATCAGCGCGCCGTCGTCGGTCAGCAGCAGCACGCCCGTGGTGTCCTGGTCCAGCCGCCCGACCGGCTGCACGTCACCGCCGCTGCGCCACCGCAGCGGCGGCGGCAGCAGCGTCATCACGCTCGGCCAGTGCTTGGGCTTCTGCGAACACTCGTAGCCGGTCGGCTTGTTCAGCATCACCACGGCGAACTCGCGCCACGGCCAGTCGCGGCCCTCGACGTTGAGCACCAGCCCCTCGGGCGAGACGGCTTCATCGGGGTCGTCGGTGACGCGGCCGGCGATCGACACCAGTCCGTTGAGCACCAGCCCGTCGCAGTCGCGGCGCGTGCCGAAGCCTTGGGTGAACAGCGCGTGCGACAGCGTGATGTCGCGGGCGGCGGATTTCTTGGGGGATTTCTTCGACATGAGGCCGCCAGTGTAGGGCGCTCACCGAGGGGCGGTCACTGCGGCGCGGCCAATCGGTCGAGGGCCGCCACCAGCGTGGCCGGGTCGCGGGCCTTGCGCACGGCGGCGAGCTGCGGGCCGGTGGCGGTGCCGAGTTGCTGGCCTTGGCCGTCGAGCACGACCACCGCCGGGATGCCCTTGTCCACCGGGTTGCCCATCCGGGTGACGGTGCGGCCGTTGCGGTCGAAGTGGCCGACATCGACCTTGGTGACGACGAAGCGCGCCGCGATCGGGATGCCCAGCGCCGGATTGGCCATGTCGGTGGCGAGTTCGCGGCAGTCCGGGCACCAGTTCGCACCGAACACGACGAGGACACGCTTGTTCTCGCGGCGCGCCTGATCGACAGCGCGGCCGAGGTCGGCCTGGGCATCGGCGCGGCGGTCATACGGGCCGGGTGGATCGGTCTTCAGATAACGCTGGTAGCCGAGGTAGGCCACGGGAACGGCCAGCACGGCCAGGGCGATCAGGAGCGGGCGGGTGAGCTGCATGGTGGCCATGATGCCAGTCACCCGCTGACGGTCGATCAGGCGAACACGCCGGCCGTGTCCTGCATCCGGGCGCTGACCTCGCCGAGGTGGTGCAGCGTGTCGCCCCACTGCAGTTCCATGCAGCTCAGCCGCTTGAAGTAGTGGCTGCCGACGTACTCGTCCGTCACGCCGATGCCGCCATGCAGTTGCACGCACTGCTGCCCGACGAAGCGCATCGACTGGCCAAGCTGCACCTTGGCCTGCGACACGGCCCGCCGCCGCACGGCCGGCGCATCGCCCAGCCGCAGCGTGGCGAGGTAGGCCATCGAGCGGCCGAGTTCGAGTTGCATCTTGCAGTCGGCCAGACGGTGGCGCAGCGCCTGGAAGCTGGCGATGGCGACGCCGAACTGCTTGCGCGTGTTCATGTAGTCGGCGGTGAGCTTGACGAGGAAGTCCATCGCGCCGACCGCTTCCGCGCACAGCGCCGCGGTGCCGACATCGGCCGCGTGTTCGAGCACGGCCAGCGCGGCGGTGTCGGTGACGAGCGTGGCGGCGGCGTGGTCGAACTGCACTTCGGCCGCCCGCCCGCCGTCTTGCGTCAGGTAGCCGCGGGTGGTGACGCCGGCCGCAGCACGTTCGACCAGCCACAGCCCGAGCGTGTCGCCCGCCTTGGCGCTGACGATGTAGGCATCCGCCACGTCACCGACCGGCACCAAGCTCTTCGTGCCACTGAGCTGCCAGCCGTCGGCAGTCCGGGTGGCCGTCGTGGCCACGCGGTCGAGCCGGTAGCGCGACGCCCGTTCCTGCTGGGCCAGCACGACCCGCGCCTCGCCCGACGCGATCTTCGGCAGCCACGCGGCCTGCACCGCTGCGGGCGCCGCCGACAGCAGTGTCGGTGCCACCAGCGCCGCCGCCGCGTAGGGCGCCAGCACCAGCCCGCGCCCGAGTTCCTCCATCACGACCATCGCCTCGGTCGCGCCCCAGCCCATGCCGCCATGCGCCTCCGGCACCGCCAGCCCGGTCAGGCCCAGATCGGCCAGCGCCTGCCAGACCTCGCGGCTGTCCCCGCCGGCCTTGACGGTGGCGCGGTGCTGCTCGAAGCCGTGGCCCTTGTCCACCCACCGCCGCACGGCGTCACGCAGTTGTTCTTGGTCGTCGCTGAAATCGAAGTCCATGGGTGTCTCCTTAACCGAACAGCGTCTGCGCGACGATGTTGCGCTGCACTTCGTTGCTGCCGCCGTAGATCGTCGTCTTGCGGTAGTTGAAATAGGTCGCCGTCAGCGGCGCACAGTGGGCCGCACCACCCGGCCACAGCCCGCCGAGCGCCTGATCCCCCTGCCAGCCGGCGTCCATCGCCTCGTGGATGAACGGCAGGCTGTACGGGCCGCCCGCCAGCATCATCAGCTCGGTGTACCGCTGCTGGATCTCGCTGCCGCGGATCTTCAGCAAGCCGGCGATGTCCAGCGACTTCTTGCCCCCGCGCTCGGCCGACAGCACGCGCAGCACCATCATCTCCAGCGCCACGAGGTCCACCTCCAGCAGCGCAATCTGGTCGCGGAACCGCGGGTCGCCGTCCCACAGCCCCTCGGCCTTGGCGATGCGTTTCAGCCGCTCCAGCTCGCGCTTGCCGCGGTTCACGTCGGCGATGTTGGTGCGCTCGTGGGCGAGCAGGTACTTGGCGTAGGTCCAGCCCTGGTTCTCCTCGCCGATGCGCTGGTCGGCCGGGACTTCCACGTTGTCGAACCAGACCTCGTTGACCTCGTGCTCGCCGTCGAGCGTGATGATCGGCCGCACGGTGACGCCGGGGGACTTCATGTCGATCAGCAGGAAGCTGATGCCGGTCTGCGGCTTGCCGGTGGTGCTGGTGCGCACGAGGCAGAAGATCCAGTCGCCGTACTGGCCGAGCGTGGTCCAGGTTTTCTGGCCGTTGACGACGTAGTGGTCGCCGACGCGCTCGGCGCGGGTCTTGACGCTGGCGAGGTCGGAGCCGGAGCCGGGTTCCGAATAGCCCTGGCTCCACCACACGTCGCCGCTGGCGATGCCGGGGAGGAAACGCGCCTGCTGGGCCGCATTGCCGAAGGCCATGATGACGGGCGCGACCATCACCGGCCCGAACGGGACCACCCGCGGCGCCCCGGCCAGCGCACATTCCTCTTCGAACAGGTGGCGCTGCACCGCGTTCCAGCCCGGCCCGCCGAACTGGGTCGGCCAGCCCCAGCCGAGCCAGCCCTTGGCGCCGAGGATCCTGGCCCAGCGTTGCAGGTCGTCGCGGGTCAGCCGCAGGGCCGCGTGGACCTTGGTGGCGATGTCCGCTGGCAGGCTCTCTGCGACCCAGGCGCGCACTTCGGCGCGAAAAGCCAGCTCGTCGGCGGTGAAATTCAGGTCCATGGCGCGTGTCTCCGGGCGGTGTTCTGCCCGGTTTTTTAGCACAGGGGGTCAAGGCGCTTTGTCCCTGCTGCGACAGGCGCCGGGCGGTGCCAGGCTCAAGTCTGCGGGCGGATTGCCGAAGCCATGCCGTGGAGCGCCGAGGACCAACCGGAGTGGCGCGCCGTTGATGCAGAGGCCCGTCCCATGAAAAAGTCGCTCACCTTCGTGAATCCCCACTTCTACCGGCGCGTCGAGGTGCGGGTCGGACCCGATTCCCTGCTCGTGCTTGCGGGGGGTGCTGCCGTGGCGGCTCAGGTCTGGGCGGCGCTCAGCGGGGAGGTGGTGCCCTGGCCGCTGTGGGTGGGGGCAGGGGTGCTGGCCCATGCGCGCCTGTGGCGGCACACGCTCACGCTGCCGGTGGCCAGCTCGGTGGCGCTGGCGCTGGTGTCGTCGGGCATGTCGATGCTCATCGGTGGACTGGTCGTCAACAAGATGGTGGCGCAGCGTTACCGCCATGCGGGCTGGAAGATCCGCAACACCGATGGCGAGCTGGGCGAGTACTCGTCGCGTTTTCTGGCGGTGGACGAGCTGGGCTTCAGCGAAAGCGATCTGATGGCCAACGTGGTGCGGACCCACCTGAAGGACGGCGTGATCGACGTGAGCGATGAATTCACGCCGATCGCACCGGTTTCCGCCCGCCGCGCCCCGGCGGCGCCGAAACGTTCGGCCGACCAGCCGTATATCCGGCTCTGAACCGCCGGACTGTCCGCGTCAGTCGCGGAAGTTGTTGAAGCTCAGCGGCGCTTCGGTGATGTCCTTACGCAGCAGGGCCATGGCCGCCTGCAGGTCATCGCGCTTGGCACCGGTCACGCGCACCGTGTCGCCCTGGATGCTGCCCTGCACCTTGAGCTTGCTTTCCTTGAGCGCCTTCTGGATCTTCTTGCCCAGATCGCCCTCGATGCCGGCCTTGATGATGACCTTGTGCTTGAGCTTGTCGTGGCTCATCTTCTCGGGCTTGGCCGAGAGGTCGAGGAAGCGCACGTCCACCCCGCGCTTGGCCATCTTGCCCAGCAGCACGTCGGTGACTTGCTGCAACTGGAAGTCGCTGTCGGCGTACAGGGTCAGTTCCTTGTCCTTGTGCTCGACGCGCGCGTCGCTGCCCTTGAAGTCGAAACGGGTGCCGATTTCCTTGTTGGCCTGGTCGAGGGCGTTGCGAACTTCCGTCAGTTCGGGTTCAAGCACGGTGTCGAAGCTGGGCATGGTGTTCTTTCTGTGAATTCGAGGTTCTTGGGGGTTTGGGCGAAAATTCTGCCATGCGCATCGAAACTGCCGTCAATTTGCGGGCCTGGAACACCTTCGGCCTGCCCGCCACCGCCCAGACCCTGGTCCACATCGAGGAGGAAGCCGACGTGCGCCGCGTCGTGGACCACCCCGAATTCGGCCGTGCGCCCAAGTTCATTCTCGGCGGCGGCAGCAACATCGTGCTGGCGCGGGACGTGACGGCGTGCGTGCTCAAGGTCGAGATCATGGGCCTGCGCGTCGTCGAGGAACGGGCGGATGCCGTCACCGTGGAAGCGGGGGCCGGTGAATCCTGGCACCGGCTGGTGGCCTGGACCATCGAGCAAGGGCTGGGCGGGCTGGAAAACCTGGCGCTGATCCCCGGCACGGTGGGCGCGGCACCGGTGCAGAACATCGGCGCCTACGGGCTGGAGCTGGCCGACCGTTTCGAGTCGCTCGACGGGGTGGATCTGGTCACGGGCCGTGGCTTCACGCTGGACCATCGCCTGTGCCACTTCGGCTACCGTGACAGCGTCTTCAAGCACGCACTGGCAGGAAAGAGCGTCATCACCCGCGTTCGGCTGCGGTTGCCGCGCCCGTGGCAGCCGGTGCTGGGGTATCTGGACCTGCTGCGCAAGATCGAGGAAACGGGGGTTGTCCAGCCGGACGCGCGCCAGATCTTCGACTGGGTCTGCGCCATCCGCCGCGCCAAGCTGCCCGATCCAGCCGTGATCGGCAATGCCGGCAGTTTCTTCAAGAACCCGGTGGTGACACCCGAGCAGTGCCGCGACATCATCGCCCGCGACCCGCATGTCGTCCATTACCCGATGGACGACGGCAGTTTCAAGCTCGCCGCTGGCTGGCTGATCGACGCCTGTGGCTGGAAGGGCAAGTCCGTGGGCGGGGCAGCGGTCTACGAGAAGCAGGCGCTGGTGCTCGTCAACCGGGGCGAGGCCCGCGGCGCCGAAGTCATCACGCTGGCGCGGGCGATCCAGGAGAGTGTCTACGGGCGGTTCGGAATCCGGCTGGAGCCGGAGCCGATCGTGGTGGGCTGATCCTGTCCAGCCACACCGCCGCGTGCGTCGCTCACCGCCGCCACGCACCGCTGCGGATGGCGTCATGCGTCAGCCGCTCCACCTCGACGGGCGACACCGCGTGCGACACACCCAGCCGCACGGCCGCCGCCAGTGACCCGGACGAAGCGACAAGCCCCGGGGTTCAGCCCGGGGTCGAGCGTTCAAGCCGGAACGGCTTGTCAAGCGACATGTATGGAAATACAGTTGTCGGATGGAAGCCGTGAAGACCCTCAAGCTGCGGATCAAGGACAAGCACGCAGGCGTGCTGTCCTTGATGGCGCGCGAGGTCAATCAGGTGTGGAACTACTGTAACGAGACCAGTTCGCGGGCGATCCGCGAGCGCGGAAAGTGGCTGAGCGGGTTCGACCTGCAGAAGCTCACGGCGGGGTACTCGAAGTGCGATGGCGTGCGGATCGGTAGCGCCACGGTGCAACTGGTGTGCGAGGAATACGCCACCCGGCGCAAGCAGTTCAAGAAAGCCCGGCTCAATTGGCGCGTGTCGAACGCGAAGGCGGCGAAGCATTCGCTGGGCTGGGTGCCGTTCAAGGCGGGCGGCGCGAAGTACAAGGCCGGGCAGATCGCTTTTCTCGGGCACAGGTTCAGTCTGTGGGACAGCTACGGGCTGAGCCGGTTCGATCTGCGCGCCGGCTCGTTCTCGCAGGACGCGCGCGGCCGGTGGTACCTGAACGTGTGCGTCAAGGTGGACGTGCCGAAGTCGGCCGGCACTGGATCGGTGGGGATCGACCTTGGCCTGAAGACGGCGGCGACGTGCTCGGACGGCGAAGAGCTGGCGTCCGGCCTGTACCGCAAGCATGAGGGCGCGCTGGGGATCGCCCAGCGAGCCGGGAAGAAGAACCGGGTGCGCGCGATCCACGCGAAGATCGCCAACACGCGCAAGGACGCGATGCACAAGTTCAGCACCGGGCTGGTCGAGCGCAACGCGGCGATCTTCGTCGGGAACGTGCAGGCGAAAGCGATGGTGAAGACTCGGATGGCGAAATCCACGCTGGACGCCGGGTGGTCGATGATGAAGACGATGCTGGAATACAAGAGCCATCAGGCCGGCATCGTGTTCGAGGAGGTGAATGAAGCCTACACAACCCAGACCTGTTCGCGCTGCGGGGGCATACCCGCCAGCAGTCCGAAAGGTAGGACAGGTCTGCGAATGAGGCGATGGACATGCTGCGATTGCGGCGCGGAACACCACCGCGACGTGAACGCCGCCAGGAACATCGCCGCGCGCGGACATGCGCGTCTCGCAGGAGGAATCCCCGTCCTTTAGGGCGGGGAGGATGTCAAAGATCGACCTGATTAGCAATGATCTTCAGCAAGGCGCCAGCCGACGATCAGGCGTAGCGTAGAGGACATATCAAGCGCAGGAGCGAGCACATGCCGATGAACCGAATCCAGTTCCAGCAGGGGATGTCGCTGCCGGAGTTCATGAGCAGCTTCGGCACGGAGGAGCAATGCGCCGAGGCGGTCAAGCAGGCGCGCTGGCCGCAGGGCTTCGAGTGCCCGCGCTGCGGCACTGCGGCGCACTACGTGGTGGGCCAGGGCGCACGCAAGCTGTATCAATGCAACGGCTGCCGCCACCAGACCTCGCTGACCGCGGGCAGCCTGTTCGCGAGCACCAAGCTGCCGCTGAGAACGTGGTTCCTGGCGATCTACCTGCTCAGCCAGGCCAAGACAGGGCTGTCGGCGCTGGCGCTCAAGCGGCAGGTGGGCGTGAGCTACCCGACGGCGTGGCTGATGCACCAGAAGATCATGCACGCGATGGCCGAGCGGGAGGGCCAGCACCGGCTCGACGGCACGGTGCAGCTTGACGATGCCTATCTTGGCGGGGAGCGCAGCGGCGGCAAGGCGGGTCGGGGCTCGGAGAACAAGGTGCCGTTCGTGGCGGCGGTCTCGGTCGATGACCAGGGGCATCCGCAGTACGTCAAGCTCGCGCCGGTGAGCGGCTTCACGCTGGAGGCGGTGGGTCAGTGGGCGCAGGCAGCGCTGATGCCGGGAACGCGGGTGGTCAGCGACGGTCTGGGATGCTTCGCCGCGGTCACCAGCGCGGGCTGCCTGCACACGCCGATCGTGGTGGGCCAGCGCAAGCCGCGCGAGCTGCCCGAGTTCACCTGGGTCAACACGGTGCTGGGCAACCTGAAGACGATGTTGTCGGGTGCGTTCCATGCGTTCAAGTACCCCAAGTACGCCAGCAGCTATCTGGCAGCGTTCGCCTATCGCTTCAACCGACGCTTCGATCTGCGCGGGCTGGTGGCTCGGCTCATCATCGATGTCGCGCGGTGCAAGCCTCGGGCTCAGCGGGTCGTTCGGGGGAATGCTGAGGATCGTTGCTAATCAGGAAGATCGATGACCCGGCCCGGCGAGAACGGGCCGCGGTCGTTGATCCGCACGACCACCTCGCGGCCATTGGCCGGGTTGCGCACCCGCGCGTAGCTCGGGATGGGCATGGTGGGGTGGGCCGCGGT
>NZ_JAAFKF010000009.1 GCF_013299175.1 Sphaerotilus sp. | reverse complement strand
CAGCGGGCATCCGCCGGATGACTGGGAGACATTGCTGGAAGAGGCGCAGGCGGAGTAGATCTACAGTTTGCAGCACTGTTTTCAAGGCTTGAGCGGGCGGGGGACGGCCCTCAGCCGCTGACAGCGCGTCAGATCGCCTCGGCCTTGCGCGGCCGTCCGCCCTTGCGCCCGTTCTCCCGCGACGCCTGCGCCTTGGCCTCGGTGCGCCGGCTGCCGTTGCGCACGGCGATCACCGTCGCCGCCAAGTCCATCAGCGGCTGGCTGGCCGACACCAGCCCCGCGATCGAGACGTGCAGATCCCGCGCCTCCAGGCACAGCGCCGTGCCGCCATAGCCGATCGCCAGCCCCTCCAGTTCGGCCACGCCCAGCGCCGACAGCTCGGGGTAGTTCTTCACCGGCAGCAGCACCGCGCTCTGGTCCGCGAAGCCGATCAACAGGGACTGGTACGCCGGCAGGTACGCCACCGACAGAGCGTGCAAGCCCGGATGGCGCCGCTGGCGACCTCGGGCGGTCGCCTTCGCCAGCACCGAGGCGGTCACGGGTTCGTCGAATCGGTCCTGGGCCTTGATCACTGTCGTCATAGCTCAATCTCCACCGGGCCGGGAGCACCGGCCAGTCGTTCGGCTCATTCTCGGCCGGCGTGACATCCCACAGCCGCACGCTGTTGTGTCAGAAGCTGAACTGGAAGCGTGCATCCCACTTGGCCGTGCCGACATAGACATAGGGCGGGCAGTGCTCGTTGCGCTTCGGTGCGGGGTCGCTGTAGTCGATCTCTCGTCCGGCATCGCGGCCAGTTGGGCTTTTATGCGCCGGCAAGCAGCCGAGACTATTGCATTCAGTAATTTTATTAAAATTACAAATTTGCGGACTTTGATTTTATTGCATGATATGCCGAATACATTTGCGATATTCTATATATATGCATTGTTACAGCCACTATCGACGTCACCGCGTACAAAAATAAAAAAAATCCAAGGCCACAGCCGATAATTACGAACGGAACAAGCCATTCTGGAGGAGCCACCGCCTTCCAACTACTTGCAACTATCGCAAAAGAAAAAGCAAGCGCCTGCACAATAATAAAATGAACAAAGGTAGTGCATAAGCTCACATAAATACTAACCCCCGATTTATCAGCTTCATCCGGCTGTGCTAGCAGAGCTCTGTAATCTTCATCCCCAAAACCAATAAAAACAGCTAGCGCCGCAACAGTAAAACCCAACATGGTAGGTAGCGATGAGATTGGGACTTCCCACCACGCCCCACCCTTTGCCCAAAGCGGAAAAGTCATAGCAAGCAAAACGATCGCTGCATGCAAATATGCAGATCGCAACAAAGCGCAGGCACCCCCGTAGGCGAGCCAGTACACTCCAAATATTTTCTTTACGCCACTGTACATACACACATATTACAATATGAGAGTCCTTAGTGCTACCCAAAAAACGAGGCGATCATCGCGCCAAAAGCAGTCTGCCGATCAGGGTCATACCTCAAATTTTTCATCCAGGGATGACCTTCTGTTGACTCTTTAACCTTGGCCCCATTTTCATCAATACCTTCTCCGACAACTTTTCCATTTTCAGCAGCAACAAGTGCCATAGTGCGCGTTTCTTCATCAGGCGAAAGGGATTCGCCATACTTTGCATGGAAAGTACGCGTTTCTTTTTTTGCATGCATCAAATCAAGTTTTCTTAACAACCGTACTTGATCATCCTCAGAATCATCTGGATTTGGAGGCGACAACGTTATCTCAAGCGTCCTCAGTCTATGAATATTAAATATATTCTCAAGAGTCTCCTGATCCGGAATTATAGTTATGTTAACTTGCGGAAAATTCCCCTCCCTGCAAGCAGAATTAATAATTTCTTCAAATATTTTCTTTGCTCGCTGCGTCGATAATGATGCATTCGATATTTTTGAGGAAAAATACAATCTATGATTTGTTGGGCCAAACACAAAAGGTATGATTTTTAGATGCGGTAACAAATGCGTCGGCAGCTCTATACTACTCGCATCGCTAAGCGACGCAGGCGCCCTCGTGATTAAATTAAACCAAGGCTCATCTCGGCTTATTTTAATGAAATAATATATTTCACCATATATTGGACCATATTCCTGACTATCATCATGATTGGAAATTGGCCCAACCATGGCAGCCCTCAGCGAATCGACTTTAACAAGCACTCGCTGTCTCCGCACAACCTCAAAAAGCTCGATATATCTCTCTGCAGAATGCGGGGTCTGCATCGCAATATTAAGAGCAGAAACTTGAATATTTTTCATTTTTGCCATAAAACCCTACCACTAAATAATAGATGCGAATCAATTAATTGGCACACTTAATTCAAAAAAGCAGATCAATGGGGTTATTTTGAAATCATTTTTACGGGTACCTCAAAATAAATCCAATCATCCCACCCCGCGGAAATAACGTAAATCATCAGGAATTACAATTTCATCCGCAGCCATCTCCTAAAATCTAATATTGCGCCCCATTAAACTACAGGGTCACTCCTCAAAGTAATCCACATCCACCTTCGGCACCTTCAGCACCCGCGCCGTCACCCCCACCTCGTGGTCCACCATCAACCCCGCCAGCCGCACCCCGTCCACCAGCACGATGCCCTCGACGGATTGCGCGAACTGCAGCGCCTGCGCGGTGTAGCCCGACGTGGTGATGAACACGCCTTTCTTGGCCCGCTGCCCCGCCAGTGCGCCGTAGAACGCCTGGATCTCGGGCCGCCCGACCGTGCCCTGCCAACGCTTGGCCTGCACATACACCTTCTCCAGCCCGAGCCGGTCCAGCGAAATGATCCCGTCGATGCCCGCATCGCCCGAGCCGCCGACGCGCTGCAGATCCGCCCGGTTGGCCCCATAGCCCATGCGGTGCAGCAGGTCGAGCACCAGCGTCTCGAAGAACGCCGGCGTCACGGTGGCCAGCGTGTCCAGCAGCTCCGCCACGACCGCGCGGCGGATTTCCTCCAGCGCCAGGCCGAGCCGCTCTTCCGGGCTGGCGACCGGCTGCACGACCGCCTCGCTGTCCCCTGCCTCACCCGCGTCCGCCGCCACGGGCCGCAGCAGCCGCGTGTCGATGTGCGACATCGCCAGCGTCGCGACCTGCTCGGCGCTCAGCGGCCCGGCATGCTCGGCCACGAAGCGCCGCCCGGCCTCGGTCAGTTGCCACCAGCCGCGCCGCGGGCTGTCCGACAACCCGGCGCGCTTGAGCCGGTCATGCGCCCAGCCGGCGCGGTTCTTGTAAATCAGTTGCGCGCCGCTCGACAGCAACTGCTGCCGCGCTAGCGCGTCCAGCCCGAGCGCATCGGCGGCAGCTTCGTGCGCCTCGCGCGCAGGCACCCCCTCGGGCCGGCTGGCGAGCAAGCGCAGCAACGGCTCGATGAAGCGGTCATACGTGGGAATCGTGGGGATCGGGGAAGCGGACATGCACGTCGCGGAGGCGGCGGCCGGCTGTCTTGTTGTTGTCGTTTTGGGAAATCTGAACAGCCCGGCGGGAACCGCCGCAGTCTAGGGAGCGCCCCGCGCGCTGTGCATCCGCAGGCAGCGGATTTTCCAGAATTGGCAAATTCACGCGGAATAGTTCACGGTTGAAGACCCACCTCGCGTCAAGCCATCGCCGCAACCGTGCCCTGCGTCGCGACCTGATCCAGTCAGGCTGCCTCCAACGCCACATGCACCCGCTGCCCCAGCTTCGCCGCAACGTTCACCAGCGCATCGTGCATGAAACACCTGCTCGGCGTGCGCGAAGCTGATACCGTGCTTGATCTCGGATCATCACCCCACCTCCTGCACCTTGCGCAGTCGTCCGCCCGTTCTCCCGCGACGCCTGCGCCTTGTCCTCGGTGCGCCGGCGGCCGTTGCTTGCCGAGGATCTGGCGCACCTCTGGAGGTGCCGGTCATCCATCCCTGGGCCGGGCTTGTAGCGGCCTGATCCGCTCCGGTGGATCAGGCGCCGAGCTGCGCCCAGAGGTAGGCGAACTCCAGTGCCTGCAGATGGGCGCGCTGGGTGTTGTCGGCCGCGCCGCCGTGGCCGCCTTCGATGTTCTCGTGATAAAGCACCGGGTGGCCCAGCGCCTCCAGCTTCGCGACCATCTTGCGGGCATGGCCGGGGTGGACGCGGTCGTCGCGGGTCGAGGTGGTGAACAGCGCCCGCGGGTAGCGCACATCCGCTCGCACGTTCTGGTACGGACTGAACCGCTCGATCCACGCCCATTGTTCCGGTTGGTCGGGATCGCCGTATTCCGCCATCCACGACGCCCCCGCCAGCAGCCGGTGGTAACGCTGCATGTCCAGCAGCGGCACCTGGCAGACGACAGCGCCGAACAGGTCCGGCCGCTGCGTCATCGCCACCCCGACCAGCAGGCCACCGTTGCTGCCGCCCATGATCCCGAGCCGCTCGGGGCGCGTGACCTTCGCGCGCACGAGGTCTTCGGCCACCGCGATGAAGTCGTCGTAGCTGCGCTGCTTGTGTGCGCCGACCGCCGCCTGGTGCCACGCCGGGCCGAACTCGCCGCCTCCGCGGATGTTCGCCACCACCAGCACGCCGCCCCGCTCGTACCACGCCAGCCCGAAGCCGCCCGAGTACCACGGCTGCATCGACACCTCGAAGCCGCCGTAGCCGTAGAGCAGCGTCGGGTTGTCGCCGTCGTCGCGGCAGCCCTTGGGGCGGACGAGGAAGTACGGCACCTGCGTCCCGTCCGCGCTGGTGGCGAAGCGTTGTTCGGCGGTCATGCCATCGCTGTCGAAGTAGCGCGGGCGCTGCTTGAGGACGTCCAGCGCGTCCGTGCCGGCGCGGGCCAGCATCAGCGAATCGGGCGTCAGGAAATCGGCATACGTGACCCAGTAGTGCTCGGCCAGCGGGTCGTCCGGCATGTGCGGGTCGTGCAGCGCGGCGATGCCCAGCGTGCCGGGGCCGGGCAGTTGGACAGCGCGGCGCTGCCACTGGCCGTCCACCAGCCGCAGCTCCTCCACCCGGTTCGCCACCTGGTCCAGCACGTTCAGCAGCACATGGCCGCGGGTCCAGGTGCTGCCGCCCAGCGAGCGGGTCGCGGTCGGGGTGAACAGCGCGGTCCACTGCGGGCGGCCAGCGAGCAGGTCATCGGCTTGGGCGACCAGCAGCGAGCCGGCCGGGTGGGTGACGGCGCCTTGCACGAGGTCGCTGCGCAGCTCCATCACCGCCCAGTGTTCGTGGAAACCAAGGCTGGCATCTGCCGGTTTGTCGAGGTGCTGCAGCGTGCCGTCCTGGCCGACCAGCCACATCTCGGTGGTGTAGAAATCGACCGAGCGGCCGTGGATGACGCGCTCGAAGCCGGGTGTGTCGTCCACGCTCACCCAGGCGGAGACATCGCTGGCCGCGCCTTCGTGGATGGTGACGGCGGCGCCCAGAGGCGTGCCGCGGTGCCAGCGTTTGATGACGCGCGGGTAGCCGGAATCGGTGAGCGCGCCGGGGCCGAAGTCGGTGCCGACCACCAGCGTGTCGGCGTCGAGCCAGCCCGCGCTGCTCTTGGCTTCGGGCAGGGTGAAGCCGCCTTCCGCCTCGCTGAGGAAGCGTTTGTCGATCAGGTCGAACTCGCGCACCACGGTCGCGTCCGCCCCGCCGCGGGACAGCGAGACGAGGCAGCGCCGCCACTCGCCGCCGGGCTGCGCGGGGGCCAGCACGTCGTCGCCATGCCAGACCCAGTTCTCGGCTTCGACCGCGGCGAGCGCGTCCAGGTCGAGCACGGCCTCCCAGTCCGGTTCCGGCTGCCGGTAGCTCGCCAGCGTGGTGCGGCGCCACAGGCCGCGGACGTGCTGCGCGTCCTGCCAGAAGTTGTAGAAGTGCGGGCCGACGCGGCTGACGTAGGGGATGCGCTCCCGGCTGTTCAGCAGCGCCAGCAGCCGGGGCTTGAAGTCGGCGTACTCGGGGCGGGCGCAGAGTTCGGCCTGCGCGCGGTCGTTGTGGGCGCGCACCCAGTCCAGCGCGGCCTCGCCCTGCACGTCTTCGAGCCAGAGATGCGGGTCGGTGGGCACAGCGGTGGCGGTGGAGGTGTCACTCATGGCGTGCTTTCGGCGTAGGGATCGGCGAAACCGAGCGCGGCCATGATCTCGCGTTCGCGCTGCTCCATGCACTCGGCGGCTTCCTCGTCGTCCTCGTGGTCGTAGCCCTGGGCGTGCAGCGTGCCGTGGACGAGCAGGTGGGCGTAGTGGTCGAGCAGCGCCTTGCCATTGGCAGCGGCTTCGGCCTCGACCACCGGCGCGCACAGCACCAGATCCGCCGACACCACCGGCTCGGCGCTGTAGTCGAAGGTGAGCACGTTGGTGGCGTAGTCCTTCTGGCGGAAATCGAGGTTCAGGCGCTGGCCTTCCTCGGCACCGACGATGCGGACGGTGATCTCGCCGGGCAGCTCCAGCGCGGCACGCACAAAGCGCATCACCTTGTGGCGCGGCAGCACGGCGCGGTGCCGCGGATCGGCGAATTGCAGGGACAGGCTCAGTTCAGGACGGGCAGCGGGCATGGCGGGTCGGCTCCGGTGGAGGACTTCGGTGTGCGGTTCAGTGGTCGGACGGATCGACGGCAGGACGGGCGGCGTCATAGGCTTCGACGATGCGCGCCACCAGCGGGTGGCGCACCACGTCGGCCGAGGTGAAGCGGGTCATCGCGATGCCGCGCACACCCCGCAGGATGCGCGCCGCGTCGGTCAGCCCGCTGACCTGCCCCTTCGGCAGATCGACCTGCGTGGTGTCGCCCGTGACGACGCAGCGCGAGCCGAAGCCGATGCGGGTGAGGAACATCTTCATCTGCTCGGGCGTGGTGTTCTGCGCCTCGTCGAGGATGACGAAGGCGTGGTTGAGCGTGCGCCCGCGCATGAAGGCCAGCGGGGCGACCTCGATCTGGCCCTTCTCGAACGCCTTGCCGACGCGGTCCATGCCCATCAGGTCGTAGAGCGCGTCGTAGAGCGGACGCAGATACGGATCGACCTTCTGCGCCAGATCGCCGGGCAGGAAACCGAGCCGCTCGCCCGCCTCGACCGCCGGGCGGGTCAGGATGATGCGCTGCACCGAGCCACGCTCCAGCGCATCGACCGCGCAGGCGACCGCGAGAAAGGTCTTGCCGGTGCCGGCGGGGCCGAGTCCGAAGGTGATGTCGTGGCCGAGGATGTTGTGCAGGTAGGTGGTCTGGTTGCGCGTGCGGCCGGCCAGCTCGCTGCGGCGGGTGCGCAGGACGATCTCGGGTTCGGCGCCCGCATCGGCGACCGGCTCGCCCGCGTGGACCACCCGCAGCGCGGGCGTGTCCTGCTGCATCGCCTGCACCAGCGCGAGCTGCAAATCGGCCGGATCGATCGCCTCGGTGGCGCGGTCGTAGAGCTGCTGCAGCAAGGCCACCGCCCGCTCGGCGGCACGGCGGGCGCCCTCGACCCGGAACGATTCGTTGCGCCGGCGGATACTCACGTCGAAGGCAGCTTCGATCGTGCGGAGGTGTTCGTCGAGCGCGCCGCAGACATGCGCGAGCCGGCGGTTGTCCTGGGGGATGAAAGCGTGGCGCAGGATCACGGGTGGAATGTGAACTATGAGGCAGGGGCCGGGAGCGTGATTGTCGCCGCGCCGCCGGTACGCCCGTGGTCCGGCAGAATCAAAAGCTTCGCCTTGCCCGCCTGTCTTTCGCTCCCCCTCTTCCGGATTTCACACCCCAGTGGTCACGCCTCCCGCGCCTGCGACAACCGTACTTTCGCCCGGCTGGCTGACCCAGCTCCGCACCCTCGGCTCCGGTCGCGGCCGTCCGCTGCTGATCGCGCTGCACCCGGCGCGCTGGGGGCTGATGGTGGTGGCGCTGATCCTGATCGGGCTGTGGATGGTGGAGATCGGCGGTCGCGCCAGTCCCGAGGGCATCACGACGATCCGCAACGCGGTGGTGGTGCGCGCCCCGACCCGCGAGGTGCCCATCACCGGCGCAGCGCGGCTGATCACGCTGCCCGATGTCTGGGACCACTCGCCCAAGTTCACGGCGCCGCTGTGGTACCAGTTGCGCTTCGACCTGCCAGCCAATCCGAATCCGGCCACGCTGCAGGGCCTGTACTTCGAGCGCCTGTGCGCCGCCTACGAAATACGCATCAACGGTTTTCGGCTGGCCGCGCGCGGCAATGTCTCGGCGCCGCAGCCTTACAACTGCCTCGACCCGGTGCTGATCACGCTGCCACCCGCACTGCTCAAACCGGCCGACAACCAGCTCGACATCCAGATCACGGCACAGGTGAGTTCCCAGGTGGCGGTGCGCGAACACGCCGGCCACCTCTCGCCGGTGCGCGTCGGGCGCATGGACGTGCTCGAAGAGGAGCTGCGCCGCGCCCGCACCTTCAACGTCAGCGCCACGCAGGCGCTGGCGCTGCTGGCCGGTCTGATCGGTGCGGCCTCTCTGGCCCTGGCGACGCTGACCCGGCTGGCCTACCTCGGCTATTTCGGCGCGGCCAGCGTGGGCTGGGCGCTGCTGTGTGCGCTGCTGACGGGTGCGCGGCTGCCCATGTCGGTGGTGGCACATGAATGGTTGATCGGCGCGCTGATGCCGCCGGTGGCCGTGGCGAGCATCCTTTCGCTGATGCGCTACAGCGGCATCAAGGTGCGCTGGCTGGAGCTGTCGATCGCGCTGCAGAGCGTCGTCGTGCCGCTGAGTCTGGTGATCGCCGCGCCCGACCGCATCAGCATGATCACCCACCCCTGGACGGTGATCCTGTCGCTGGAGGTCGCGGTGGCCACGGTGGCCTTTCTGCACCGCGCCTGGAACTACTCGCCGGCCGATTTCTGGGTGGTCTGTGCGGCGGTGGGCACGGGGCTGTTCGTGCTGGTCTTCGAGGAGCTGTTCGTGCCGGTGACGCTGCTGCTGCCGGGCAACCATGCGCTGAGCGTCGCTGCGGTGGTGATGTTCAGCGGCATGGTGCTGCGCCTGTACCAGCAGCTCCGCGGCGAGGTGGTGGCGGCCGAGCAGGGCCGGGCACAGGCCGAGCGCCGCGTGCAGGAAATCTCCGCCGACATCGAGAAGAACTACAGCCACATGGCCGAACTGCGTGTCGAGCAGGTGACGGCCAAGGAGCGCAAGCGCATCGCCGCCGACCTGCACGACGACCTTGGCGCCAAGCTGCTCACCATCGTCCACACCAGCGACAACGAGCGCATCGCCACCCTTGGCCGCGAAGCGCTCGAAGAGATGCGGCTGTCGGTGCGCGGCCTGGGCGGACGGGCGATGCAGCTCGGAGACGCCATCGGCGACTGGCGCAGCGAAGTGATGATGCGGATGTCGCAAGGCGGGGTCGAGCTGAACTGGAACACGCCCGACGACCTGCTGATGAGCGAGCGGGCGATGAGCGCGCGGGCCTATGTGCAGACGACCCGCATCCTGCGCGAGGCGGTGAGCAACATCCTCAAGCACAGCGGTGCGACCCATTCCGAGATCTCGATCCGGCAGGACATCAACGATTTCGAGCTGACGATTTCGGACAACGGCAAGGGCATCCCGATGGAGCTGGACGGCAAGCTCGACCGCGGCCACGGCATGTCCACGATGAAGGGCCGTGCCAAGCAGTTGCAGGGCCAGTGCCTGGTCGAGTCCGGCCCCGGCTATGGCACGACGATTCGCCTGACCTTGCCGCTATGAGCCTAACGCCCTTCGATCTTTCACGAAATTCGTTCAATTTCGTCCCCACGCTCATGTTCGCCATCCAGCGACCGATAGAGTCGTCACACTGCCATCCCGCCTGAGGAACGCTTATGAAAACCATTCTGCTGCTCGAAGACCTGCCCGAAATCCGCGCCTGGCTGCGTGCCCTGGTGATGCAGGTCTTCCCCGGCTCGACCGTGGTCGAATCCGCCCGCGTCCACGACGCGCTGCAACAGGTCACGGCCCACCGCTTCGATCTGGCGATGATCGACCTCGGCCTGCCCGACGGCTCGGGCGTCAAGGTGGTGCAGGCGCTGCGCGAGTCGCAGCCGGACGCGCAGTCGGTGGTCGTCACCATCCACGACGACGACGACCACCTCTTCCCCGCGCTGCAGGCCGGCGCGTATGGGTACCTGCTGAAAGAGCAGCCCCGCGAGCAGTTGATGGAACACCTGCAGCGCATCAGCCAGGGCGAGCCGCCGCTGTCGCCGTCGATCGCGCGGCGCATGATTTCCTACTTCTCCGCCCAGGCGAACAAGCCGATTGCGCAGCCCTACCCGACCACCGACACGCTCATGCCCAACGTGCAGTTGACCGAGCGCGAGCGCGAGGTGCTGCTGCGGGTGGCCAAGGGCTTCACGCTGCCGGAAATCGGCGTGCAGCTCGGCCTGTCACGCCACACGATCGCCGACTACGTCAAGCAGATCTACCGCAAGCTGAACGTGAGTTCGCGCGCTGAAGCCGCCCTTGAAGCGCAGCGCCTCGGTCTGTTCCGCCGCTGATGGTCTGCCTGCCGGTGAACCGTCCCGCGCATAATCGCGCCCCATGATCGGACGACTCACCGGCACACTGGCGGAAAAATCCCCGCCCCAGATCCTCATCGATGTGAACGGCGTCGGCTACGAAGTCGATGTCCCGATGAGCACGTTCTACAACCTCCCGCACCTCGGCGAGCGCGTCTCGCTGCACACGCATTTCGTCGTGCGGGAAGACGCACAACTGCTCTACGGCTTCCTCACGCCCGCGGAGCGCGAGACCTTCCGCCAGCTCATCCGCATCACCGGCGTCGGCCCGCGCATCGCCTTGGCCGTCCTGTCCGGCATGAGCGCGGGCGAGCTGGCGCAGGCCGTCAGCACGCAGCAGGTCGGCCGCCTCGTCAAGGTACCCGGCATCGGCAAGAAGACCGCCGAGCGGCTGCTGCTCGAACTCAAGGGCAAGCTCGGGCCGGATCTGGCGCTACCAGGCACGGTGGTGCAGACCGACGCGCAGTCCGACATCGTGCAGGCGCTGATCGCGCTGGGCTACAACGAGAAGGAAGCGGCGGCGGCGATCAAGCTGCTGCCGGCGGACATCGGGGTGAGCGACGGGATCAAGGCGGCGCTGAAGTCACTTGCACGCTGACGCCCTGGCGTTGGGATAAGCTCCCTGCAGGCACCGGGACGCAGCAAGGGACAGATCACCATGGCAATTCTTGAAGGCATTCAGATCCAGAACTACCGGGCCTTGAAGGACGTGGTGCTGGGCCGCACCATTTTTGAAGCCAAGGCAGAAACATTGCCCCGATTGATGGCGGTCATCGGTGCCAACGGAGTCGGAAAATCCAGCCTGCTGGATGCGTTGGGATTTCTCGGGGACTGTCTGGGCGAAGGCGTGGAAGCGGCCTGTGACAAGCCCCATCGTGGTGGATTCGAGCGGCTGCGCACCCAGGGCAGCACGGAGCCGATCTGTTTCGAGATTCGTTATCGAGAAAACAGCAACAGTCGCCCGATCAATTACACCCTGCACATCGACTGTGACACGCAAGGCCGCCCAGTCGTGACCAGAGAACGCCTGCGCCAGCGTCGGCAGGGTCAAACGGACGGCCAGCCTTATTCCTTTGTCGATCTCACCGACGGAAAAGGCTTTGCGTGGTCAGGTGATGCGACCAAGGAGCAAGAAGGAAAAGACAAGATTTCCATCAAGATGAGCGACCGCCAAGTGCTCGCCATCTCGACGCTGGGCACGCTGTCCGACCACCCGAGAATCGCCAAATTCAGGAAATTTCTCAGCGGCTGGTACCTTTCCTATTTTGTTCCGGAACTGGCCCGCAGCCAGCCCATGAGCGGCGCGGACCCGCACCTGGATCGTCGCGGCGAGAACTTGGCGAAATACCTTCGATTTATTCAGAGGGAACGCCCTATCACATTCAAGGACATGCTGACGCGGGTATCCAGGAAGATTCCAGGCATTCAATCCATAAAATCTGTTCCAGCACCCGATCGAAGGCTCTTGCTAGAGTTTCACGCAGAAGGTTATGCCGAACCCTTCTTTCAGCAGGACATGTCCGACGGCAGCCTGAAACTGCTGGCCTATCTGCTGCTGATGGAAGACCCGGTACCGGCACCGCTGATCGGCATCGAAGAGCCGGAAAACGGTCTGCACCACCAACTGCTGGGTCTGCTGGCCAGCGAATTCAAGACGTTTGCCAGCCAGCCAAAAGGGCCTCAAATACTGATCACCACCCATGCCCCCAGCTTGGTCGATGCACTGAGTCCCGATGAAGTCTGGATTCTCACCAAGGGGCATGACGGTTTCTCCAACATGAAACGGGCCAAGGATGTGCCGTCGGTGCAAGCCATGTTCGACGAAGGCATTCCGCTGGGCAGCCTCTGGTTCAGCAACCATTTTGGTCTCGACCCACAGTGATGCGCCCCTTCATCCATGCCCTGCTGGAAGGCGCGGCCGACGTGCCGGTGATGCGGGAAATCCTCACCCGGCGCTTTGGTCTGACCGAAACCCTGCATTTCGATTTGCACCCACACAACGGCAAGGGGAAATTGCCTGAAAATCTCCATCAACGCCCGAGTGAGCGCGATCGGACGTTGCTGCACCAGTTGCCCGCCAAGCTGCGGGCTTATGCCGATCTGGGGCAAGAAGTCCTGATCCTGGTGGTCGTCGATGCAGACGACACACCGGAGGCTGTCCTGCTGAACGAACTCGATGCCATGTTGTCAGCACTTCAGCGCCGACCGCCGCGTGTCCTGTTCCGACTCGCCATCGAAGAGACCGAGAGCTGGTTTCTCGCCGATCCCGATGCCATTGCAGCCGCCTACCCTGCCGCGAAGATCCAGCGCATCCAGAAAATAGATCCCGACGCGGTGGTCGGTGCCTGGGCAGAACGCATTGCGCCCCACATGAATTTCACGCACCCGCGTTCACCAAGCCTCAGAAAACTGCTGGACAGTCTGGTGGCTGAACACGTCGAGGAAGCATAAGCCCATGGCCATCCAGACCGACGACTTCGCCCCCGCCCCCTCCAAGCGCATCGTCAGCGCCGCCCCCAGCACACCCCAGGAAGAGGCGATCGAGCGCGCCCTGCGCCCGAAACTGCTCGACGAATACGTCGGCCAGGCCAAGGCCCGCGAGCAGCTCGAAATCTTCATCAGCGCCGCCAAGAAACGCTCGGAGGCGCTCGACCATGTGCTGCTGTTCGGCCCGCCCGGTCTCGGCAAGACCACGCTGTCGCACATCATCGCGGCCGAACTCGGCGTGAACCTGCGCCAGACGAGCGGGCCGGTGCTGGAAAAACCCAAGGATCTGGCGGCGCTGCTGACCAACCTGGAGAAGAACGACGTGCTCTTCATCGACGAGATCCACCGGCTCAGCCCGGTCGTCGAGGAGATCCTGTACCCGGCGCTGGAGGACTACCAGATCGACATCATGATCGGCGAAGGCCCGGCGGCGCGCTCGATCAAGTTGGACCTGCAACCCTTCACGCTTGTCGGCGCCACGACCCGCGCCGGCATGCTGACCAACCCGCTGCGCGACCGATTTGGCATCGTGGCGCGGCTGGAGTTCTACACGCCCGAGGAACTCTGCCGCATCGTCACGCGCTCGGCCGGGCTGATGGGGGCACCGATCGATGCGGAAGGCGCGATGGAACTGGCCCGCCGCTCCCGCGGCACGCCCCGCATCGCCAACCGCCTGCTGCGCCGCGTGCGCGACTACGCCGAGGTCAAGGGCGACGGGCGCATCGTCAAGCTGATCGCCGACAAGGCGCTGACGATGCTCGACATCGATCCGAAGGGTTTCGACGTGATGGACCGCAAGGTGCTGGAGGCCATCGTGCATCGGTTTGACGGCGGGCCGGTCGGGCTGGACAACGTGGCGGCGGCGATCGGCGAGGATTCGGGGACGATCGAGGACGTGATCGAGCCCTACCTGATCCAGCAGGGGTATCTGCAGCGCACGCCGCGCGGGCGGATCGCGACGCTGGCGGCGTATCGGCACCTGGGGGTGACGCCGCCAGCGAAGGCGGGGGCGCTGGGGGCGGCGGGTGATTTGTTCGGCGAGTAGCGATTCCAGAAGGACGGAGCCGGGCCGGGCCGGGCCGGGCCGGGCCGGGCCGGGCCGATCACGAAGCCGTGATCGAGTGGTACTTGGCCATCAGATCCTCGAAGAAGGACATGCCTTCGAGTTCACGGTTGTCTTCGTAGGCCAAGCAAATCAGCATGCGCACAAGAATCATTTTTTTGTCGCCTGTGGGCCTCGGGCCGCCATGGGTATCGACCCACTCCCACAGATGGTCCCGAATGCCTTCAAGATCAACAGCACCAGCGCCCATCCAATACATCTGAAGCTGCGGGAGCACGTCCTGGGTAATTTCCAGAGCAGCCCAATCCAGTGCCTTGATCTGTCTCAGCATGTATTCGGCATATTGACTATTTTCACGCACGAGACACTCTGATGGTTTTTCAAGCTTGGATTCCAGTAATTCGTCTTCCGTCATCTTGAAATCTTCAGAGAACTCGACGGTGTTCTTTTCATCCAGAAAACCGATCCTGCGTGGAGGCATCTTCTCGATATCCTGTACAGATCAGCGATCAGGTCACGATAACCCGTGCGCCGCCACCCCGCCACGGCTCCCGAGTCCGCCATCGCTGCTTTCTTCGAGCGCCACGCCCTCCAGATGCTGCGTATCCCCCCACCCCACCATCGTCAGCCGCTCCCCGGTGAACAACAGCCGGTTGATGCTCGCATTGCCGAGTTGCCAGGTGCGCGGCGCCTCGATCGGCATGCCGCAGGCGGCGCGGTAGAGGCAGTCGAGCACGCCGCCATGCGCCACCATCACCACGGTCTGCCCCGGATGCGCCGCAGCCAGCCGGTGCGCGGTGTCGATCGAGCGGGCATAGAACGTCCGCAGCGACTCGGCGCCCTCCGGCTCGAAATCCGGTTCGCGGGACTTCCAGCGTTGGACCAGCGCCGGGTGGATCGCCTCGACCTCGGCGACGGTGCGGCCCTGGAACAGCCCGAAGTGCCGCTCGCGCAGGCCGGCATCGTGGACCACCGGCAAACCGATGCGCCGCGAAATGGCGTCCGCCGTCGCCGCGGCCCGCACCAGATCGGACGAGTACAGCACCGCGATGTCTTCCTCCGCCAGCGCCTCGGCGGCCCGCTCGGCCTGCCAGTGACCCGTGTCGTTCAGGGGAATGTCGAGCTGGCCCTGGATGCGGGCATCGACGTTCCACGCCGTCTCGCCGTGGCGGACGGCGAGGAGGCGGGTGCTGCGGTCGTGGCCCATCACCGGCTCAGCCCCAGGTGTGCAGGCGGCGGTTCAGCGTGTAGGTGCCCGTCAGGCTGGTCTGGCCGAGCACATGGCCGTCGATCGCCGCCCGCACCTGCGCCCCCGTGAACGACCCCTCGACCGGGCAGCGGTCCAGGTCGGTGGCGTACAGCGTGAACACGTAGTGGTGAACCAGGCTGTCGTTGAACGGCGGGAACGGGCCGTCGTAGCCGAAGTAATCACCGGCCAGCTCAGGATTGCCGGCGAACCAGCCGGTGTAGTCGTTCAGGCCGTGGCGGGCGCCGTTGCGCGTGGCCGGGCCGGGCTTGCCGCGTGCGGTGAACCCTTGGCTGAACTCGCTTTCGTGCATGCGGTTCACCGTCGGCGGCAGATCGACCATCACCCAGTGGAAAAAATCCACCCGCGGCAGGTCCGCCGGCACCTCGCGGTCGGTCTGGTTCACGTCATCCCCCCGGCTGGGCGCGTCCGGGTCGTGGCAGATCAGCACCAGCGAGCGCGTGCCGGCCGGCAGGTCACGCCACCCAAGGTGCGGGCTGAGGTTGCTGGCGAACGTGACGATGTTGTTGCCATCCGATCGGCCGGCGGCAAAGCAGGGCGGGATGGGCGCGCCGTCTACAAAGGTTTCGCTGAACAGTTGCATGTCGGGTCTCCTTGCGGTGCAGGGGCTGAGGCAGCGGTTTCAAACGCCCCAGACGATGTCGTGGTCGGCGGCATGGGCACGCCGCAGCATCTCGATCAACGGCCACGCTCGCTGGCGCAGACTGACCTCTTTGGGTGGCGGCAGCGTGCGGCCTTCGGTGGCGGCTTCGGCCTCGGCGTCGCGGCGGGCGCGGTCTTCCTCGGCGATGGCGTGCTCCAGCGCGGCGATCGCGGCGGGCATCTGCACAGGCAGGAAGATGCCTTGCGCGGCGGGTTCGCGGCCCACCAGCTTCATCACGCGGTCACCGACAGGGGCGGTCATGATCAGGTCGCCAGCGGCCTTGGACTTGAACTTGTAGAGCATGGGCATTCCTCGGGTCGGTTCAAGCCGGATTGTGCGCTGCGTCGGACAAGCCCAGCGCCCCGGCGATCTGGCCGCGCACCGCCTGCACCAGCGCCCGCCGGTCCACGCCTTCGGACGACACCGGCTCCAGCACGCTGACGTGGACCTCGATCCCCGACGCGCAGGCGATCATCCAGAGACTTTGCACCAGCGTCGTTTCGCCGATGTAGGCCGCCGATGGGCTGACCGTGTGCCCCGGCTCCGAGAAGCGCAGCGCGATCGGCTGCACCGGTGCCCCGCTGCTCACCGCCGCCTGCAGCAGGTTGGCGTGGAAGGGGAGCAGGTGGTGGCCATCGGACGTGGTGCCCTCGGGGAAGAAGGCCACGGTGTCGCCCGCCTTGAGCGCCTCGGCCGACTGGTGGACCACGCGCAGCGCGTCGCGCTTGTTCTCGCGCTCGATGAAGAGCGTGCCGGCCTGCGTGATGAGCCAGCCGAGCAGCGGCCATGCCTTCACGTCCGACTTGGCCACGAAGCGGGCCTGCGGACAGACGGCGTGGACGGCCATGATGTCCAGCCACGAGACGTGGTTGATGGCCAGCAGTTGCGGCCCGTTCTGAAAGTGCCCGCTCGGTCGCAGCGTGATGCCCAGCAGCGCCAGCATCTCGGCCGACCACTGCTGGATGCGGGCACAGCGGTGGGCGGAGCTGGCGCCGTCGAACTCGCGCCACGCGATCCAGACGCCGCGCAGCACCTGCAGTGCCATGCGCCCGATCCGCCAGACCGCGCGCAGGCGTCGCCCGAAACCAGCCACCGCCACGTCAGCGCGTCTCGTGCGCGACGGTGCCGGCCACGAGCGTGGTGCGGACACGGCCGGGCAGCGCCATGCCCGTGTCGGCGAAGGCGAACGGCGTGTACTTGCCCTGACTCTCCAGCGCATCCGGCGTGACCGGCCACAGCGCCTCGGGGTCGAACACGCAGACATCGGCCACACCGCCCTCGACCAGCCGCCCCGCGCTCGACGACAGCGAGCCGAGCGCATCGCCCAGCACGCGCACCGGCTCGGACGTGACCCGCGCCAGCGTCTGCGGCAGCGACAGGCCGACATCCGCGCCCCACTTCAGCGCCATGCTCAGCAGCAGCTCCAGCCCGGTCGCGCCCGGCTCGGCTTCCGCGAAGGGCAGCGTCTTGGCGTCGCCCTCGACCGGCGTGTGGTCGGACACCAGCGCGTCGATCGTGCCGTCGGCCAGTGCCGCCCGCAGCGCATCGCGGTCGCGGCCCTGGCGCAGCGGCGGCGTCAGGCGCATCGCGGGGTTGAAGTAGCCGATGTCGATCTCGGTCAGGTGCAGCGAGTTGATGCTGACGTCGGCGGTCACCGGCAGCCCTTCGGCCTTGGCGCGTCGGAGCAGCTCGACCCCGGCCGCGCTCGACAGCCGGCACAGGTGGACCCGCGCCCCCGTGGAGCGCATCAGCTCGAAGATCGTGTGCATCGCGATCGTCTCGGCCGCCACCGGCACGCCGGACAGGCCCATGCGCGTGGCCACGCCGCCGCTGGCCGCAACCCCCTTGCCGAGCCAGTAGTCCTGCGGGCGCAGCCACACCGTGTAGCCGTGGGTCGAGGCGTAGAGCATCGACCGCTGCAGCACCAGCGTGTCCCGGATCGCCACGTCCGCCTGCGAGAAGCCGACACAGCCGGCCTCGGTCAGCTCGACCATCTCGGTCAGCGTCTCGCCCTTCAGTCCCTTGGTCAGCGCGCCCAGCGGGAACAGCCGGCACAAGCTGAGCTTGCGGGCGCGGAACTTGAGCATCTCGACCAGGCCGGGTTCGTCGAGCGCCGGGTCGGTGTCCGGCGGGCAGACGAGGCTGGTGACGCCGCCAGCCGCCGCCGCGTTCAGCTCGCTCTCCAGCATCCCTTTCTGCTCCTGCCCCGGCTCGCGCAGGCGGGCGGCCAGATCGACCAGTCCCGGCGCGACGATGCAGCCCGTCGCGTCAAGCGTGCGGTTCGGGTGGAAATCGGCGGGCGTGCGGCCGATGCCGACGATGCGGCCGGCGGCGATCGCCACTTCGGTGATTTCGTCGCGCCCGGAGGCTGGGTCGATCACGCGGCCGTTCTGGATCAGGATCTTCATGCTTCGTTCCCCGCAATGATCGACATGACGGCCATGCGCACGGCGATGCCGAACGTCACCTGCGGCAGGATCACGCTGTGCCGCCCATCCGCCACCGACGAGTCGATCTCCACGCCGCGGTTGATCGGGCCGGGGTGCATGACGATGCAGTCCGGCGCGGCCAGCGCGAGCTTGGCTTCAGTCAGGCCGTAGCTCTTGAAGAACTCGCCCGCGCTCGGCAGCATCGCACCGGTCATGCGCTCGTTCTGCAGCCGCAGCATGATGATCACGTCGGCATCCCGGATGCCTTCGGCCATGTCGTGGCAGACGCGCACGCCCATTTCGCGCAGGTCGCCCGGCACCAGCGTCTTCGGCCCGACGGCGCGGATTTCCGGCACACCGAGCGTCGTCAGCGCATGGATGTCCGAACGCGCGACCCGCGAATGCACGATGTCGCCGACGATCGCCACGCGCAGGTTGGTGAAGTCCTTCTTGTAGTGGCGGATCGTGTACATGTCGAGCAGCCCCTGCGTGGGGTGCGCGTGGCGGCCGTCGCCGGCGTTGACGACGTGGACGTGCGGGGCGCAGTGCTGGGCGATCAGGTACGGGGCGCCCGACTCGCTGTGGCGGACCACGAACATGTCGGCGTGCATCGCGGACAGGTTGGCGATCGTGTCGAGCAGGCTCTCGCCCTTGGCCGCGCTCGACTTGGCGATGTCGAGGTTGATCACGTCCGCGCTCAGGCGCTTGGCGGCGATCTCGAAGGTGGTGCGGGTGCGGGTCGAGTTCTCGAAGAACAGGTTGAACACCGACTTGCCGCGCAGCAGCGGCACCTTCTTCACCTCGCGGTCACTGACCGAGAGGAAGGTGCTCGCCGTGTCGAGGATGTGGTGCAGCACCGGCTTGGGCAGACCTTCGATCGACAGCAGGTGGATCAGCTCGCCGTGCTTGTTGAGCTGGGGGTTGCGGCGCGACAGCATCAGCGGGCCTCCTTGGTGTCCTGAATGTCCTGAACGGTGAAGCGGAACTGGCCGGCGTCGTCGCGGTCGAGCGCGAGCTGCTGCGTGGCCGGCAGCGCCAGACGCGCCGCGGCATACGCCGGCTGGATCGGCAACTGGCGCCCGCCCCGATCGACCAGCACCGCGAGCTGCACCGACGCCGGCCGCCCGAAGTCGAACAGCTCGTTGATGACAGCGCGGATGGTGCGGCCGGTGTAGAGCACGTCGTCGATCAGCACGATCGGGCGGCCGTCCACCGAAAAGGGCAGGTTCGTCGCATCCGTGGTCGAACCCAGGCCGCGGGAGCTGAAGTCGTCGCGGTGCAGGGTGCTGGAGATCACGCCGTGCGGTGTCGCCAGGCCGAGGTCGCGCTGCAGCCGCTCGGCCAGCCACGCGCCCCCCGACCACACGCCCACCAGCACCACGTCCGGCACGATCAAGGCACGCACGCCGGCCAGCAGCTCGGTGTAGAGCGCCTCGGCGTCAAGGTGCAGACTCATCGGGGTTCCTTTCGTTCTTGTTCATCCAGGTACTGGGTCAGCAGCAGCGCGGCGGCGGCGGCGTCGGCATCGCGGGCGCCGCTGGCCAGCACCTCGGTGGTGCTGTAACGCTCATCGACGCTGAACACGGGCAGACCGAAGCGCCCCTGCAACTGCCGGGCGAAGCGTTGCGCGCGGCGGGTATTGTCGTGGGCGGCGCCGTCCGGGTGGAAGGGGACACCGACGACCAGGGCGTCCGGCTGCCACTCGTGGATCAGCGCCGCGATCTTCACGAAGCGGGCATCGCCTTCGGCCGTGACCGTCGTCAGCGGGGTGCCGTGGCCGAGCAGGCGGTTGCCGCTGGCCACGCCGGTGCGCTTGAGTCCGTAATCGAAGGCAAGGAAGGTCTGCGGCAGACGGGACGGTGGCGACGGGCGCGCGGGCGGGGTGTCCGCCATGGTCATGCGTGGCCCGCGTCGTGCGACAGCATCGCCGGATCGACGCCCAGCAGCGCCAGCGCGCGGTGGTAACGCTGCTCGACGGGGGTGTCGAAAATGACGGCGGGGTCGGCGTCCACGTTGAGCCAGCCGTTGCGGGCCATCTCGTCTTCGAGCTGCCCGGCGCCCCAGCCCGCGTAGCCGAGGGTGATGAGCACGCGCTTGGGGCCGTCGCCGCCGGAGATGGCTTCCAGCACGTCGCGGCTGGTCGTCATCGCCAAGCCGCCGGGGACGGACAGCGACGAGGTGTAGGGGGCGTGGTCGTCGGCTTGCCGCTCGTGGAGCACGAAGCCGCGCTCGGTCTGCACCGGGCCGCCGTAGTACACCGGCTTGTCGGCCAGATCGGGGCGGTCGAGCGGCATGTCCACGCGCTCGAACAGGTGGCTGACGGTGATGTCGATGGGTTTGTTGATCACCAGTCCGAGGGCACCGCGTTCGGTGTGCTCGCAGAGGTAGACGACCGAGCCGGCGAAGCTGTCGTCGGCCATGCCGGGCATGGCGATCAGAAACTGGTTGGTGAGATTGATGCGACCAAGGGCAGGAGCGGACATGGCGCGGATTGTACCGATCGCGCAAACTGGCGGACATGCACACGCTCCCGCCCTCCCCTCGCCTGGACCCCGTGGACCGCACGCTGGTCTGGTTCCGCCGTGACCTGCGCCTGGACGACCACGCCGCGCTGCACCGCGCCTTGCGCCACGCCCGGCAGGTCTGGTGCGTCTTCGTCTTCGACACCACCATCCTCGACGCCCTGCCCCGCGCCGACCGGCGGGTCGAGTTCATCTGGCACAGCGTGGCCGAACTCGACCGGCTGCTGCGCGAGCGCGGCGGCGGGCTGCTGGTGCGCCACGGTGATCCGCGCAGCGAGATCCCGGCGCTGGCGCAGGCGCTGCGGGTGCAGGCGGTTCACGTCAACCGTGACGACGAGCCAGCCGCAGTGGCGCGGGACGCCAAGGTGCGCGGCGCGCTGGCGGAGGCGGGCATCTCGTTCCTGAGCTGGAAGGACCAGGTGATCTTCGAGCGCGACGAGGTGATGACCGCCGGGGGGACGCCGTTCTCGGTCTTCACGCCCTACAAGAACGCCTGGCTGCGCAAGCTCGACCCGTTCTACCTGCGCGCCTACCCCATCGAGCGCCATGCCCACGCCCTGGCCGCGGTGCCCGCTGCGCTCGACCGGGGTGCTCCCAGCCTGTCGGACCTCGGTTTCCTGCCCACCGACATGGCCGCCCGGCTGCACCCTGGGGCCAGTGGTGGCGCCCACCTGCTGCTCGACTTCCTGGAGCGCATCGACCACTACGCCGACACCCGCGATTTCCCGGCCGTGAAAGGCCCAAGCTACCTGAGCGTCCACCTGCGCTTCGGCACGGTGTCGATCCGCCAGCTCGCCCGGCTGGCGCACGAGCGCATGGTCGGCGGCTCGCGGGGGGCGGAGGTCTGGCTGTCGGAGCTGGTCTGGCGCGATTTCTACCACCAGATCCTGCACCACCACCCGCGCGTGGTCAGCCACTGCTTCAAGCCGGACTACGACGCCGTGAAATGGGAGCATGGCAAGCACGCCGACGCGCTCTTCGCCGCCTGGTGCGAGGGCCGCACGGGCTATCCGCTCGTGGACGCCGCGATGCGCCAGCTCAACCAGACCGGCTACATGCACAACCGGCTGCGCATGGTGGCGGCGAGTTTCCTGACCAAGCACCTCGGCATCGACTGGCGGCGGGGCGAAGCGTATTTCGCGCTGCACCTGAACGACTTCGATCTGGCGGCGAACAACGGCGGCTGGCAGTGGGCGGCCTCGACCGGCTGCGATGCCCAGCCGTATTTCCGCATCTTCAACCCGATGACGCAGAGCCGGAAGTTCGACGCGGCCGGGCGCTTCATCCGCCGCTACGTGCCGGAGATTGCCGGGCTGGACGACGACGCGGTCCATGCGCCGTGGGAAGCCAAACCGATGGAGCGGCTGGCGGCGGGGGTGGAACTGGGGAAGACGTATCCGGCGCCGGTGGTCGTGCATGAGGAGGCGCGGGTGGCGACGCTGGCGCGGTTCGATGCGGTCAAGAAGCCATTGCACAAGACCTGAATCCGACGCACCGCGGCACGCCGGCCCGTCCTCAGAACAACTCGATTTCGCCGCAGTGGCTGGTGTCCTCGATCAGCCCCTGGGCCACCAGCACCTCGTGGGAATGGGTCTGGTTCCGGCCGTTCGTCTTGCCGTGGTAGACCGCCTTGTCGGCGCGGTCGAAGCAGGCTTGCGGGGTGTCGCCAGGGCGCACGTCGCTGAAACCGATGCTGACCGTGACGTGGTGGATCGCCGGGAAGTCGCAGGACGCGATCGCATGGCGGAACCGCTCGAACGCCGTCATCGCACCGGCCTCGCCGCGGGCGGTCAGCAGCACCACGAACTCCTCGCCACCAAAGCGGTAGAGCTGGTCGTCGAAGCGGAACACCGACTCCATGATGCGCCCCACGATCGACAGCACCTCGTCGCCGACGGTGTGGCCGAAGCGGTCGTTGACGAGCTTGAAGTGGTCGATGTCGATGACGCCGAGCCAGTGTCGGCGCACGACCACCCCGGCGCGGCGGTCTGGCGTCTGGCTGTCGTCGTCAGGGGCGCCGTAGATGCGGCGGGCTTCGGCCACCGTGGCGTGCATGAAGGCGGTATCGAACCGCTTGCGGTTGAGCAGCCGGGTCAGCGTGTCGCGCTCGCTGTAGTCGAGCAGGCCGAGCACGTTGCGGTGGGCCTGGAGCAGGCGCTGCACCTCGGTGTGGGCGGCCACGTCCGGCGGAGCCGCCGTGTCCAGCTCCACCAGCCCGTCGAGCGCGTCGCCTTCGTCGGTGAACAGCGGCCAACCGGTGTGCCAGCCCGGTGCCGCGGTCTGCGCCGTGGTGAGCGCCGTGGTGAGCGCCACACCCGCCTCCGCGCAGCGCACCAGATCCGGCCGGTCGTGCCACGGCACCAGCGTGCGGGCGGCATCGTCGAGGCGCTCGGCCAGGGTGACGCCCGCGTGGCCAGGGTGCTGCTCGCCGCACAGCATCCAGTGCTGCGCGCTGCCCGCCTCGCCCTTCACCCGCCACAGCCGCACCCGCATGGCATCCGTCCGCGCCCCCAGCGCGGCCAGCAGGAGCGCATCGACCTCGGCCCGCTCGCGGCTGCGGGTCATCGCCAGCACCGTGTCGAGCAGGTCGGGCGGGGCCGGGCGCTGACTCATGGGCGGGTGTGCGACGCGATCAGGCGCAGCAGCTCGTCTTCGCTGTAGGGTTTGCCGAGGTAGTGGCTGGCACCGAGTTCGAGCGCCAGATCGCGGTGCTTGCTGGCGATGCGCGAGGTGATCATCGCCACCGGCAGCCCCGCCAGCCGGGCATCGCTGCGGATGTTGCGCAGCAGGTCGAAGCCGTCCATGCGCGGCATCTCGATGTCCGACAGCACGACCACCGGCCGCTCGCCCGCCAGCAGATCCAGCGCCTCCAGGCCATCCTTGGCGAGTGCCACGCGGTAGCCCTCGCGCTCCAGCAGGCGCTTGGTGATGCGGCGCACGGTGAGCGAATCGTCCACCACCAGCACCAGTGGCGCCGGTCGGGCCAGCTCGACCGGTGCATGGTCGTCCGGGCCGGTGAGGGCGGCGACCTGCATCAGCCGCTGCGCCCGCAGGCCGTAGACCGCCGCCAGCGCGACCGGGTTGTAGATCAGCGCCACCGCCCCGGAGGCCAGCAGCGTCATGCCCGCCAGCCCCGGCACCCGCGCCAGTTGCGCGCCCAGGTTCTTCACCACGACTTCGTGGTTGCCCAGCACGTCGTCCACATGCAGCGCCACCCGCTGCTGCGCCGAACGCACGATGACCACCGGCAGCGTCCGCCCGCTCATCTCCAGGCTGCGGCCCGGGTGGTCGAGCAGCGCCCCGAGCCAGTAGAACGGCAGCGTCTGGCCAGCGTAGGCATATTGGCCTTCGTGGTACGCCTGCACCACGCGCTCGCCCGGCGCGCGCTGGACCAGCTCGATCAGGTTGGACGGCACGGCGATCGAGCGCGTGCCCGCCCGCAGGATCACCACCTGCGTCACCACGGTCGTCAGCGGCAGCACCAGCTTGAAGCAGGTGCCCCGGCCGGCCTCGGAGCGGATCTCGATGCGCCCGCCCAGCGACTGCACGTCCGACTTGACGACATCCATGCCGACCCCGCGCCCCGCCACCTCGGACAGCACCGCCGCCGTGGACAGCCCCGGCGCGAAGATCAGGTCCGCCAGCGCCGCGTCCGCGACCACGGCATCGGCGGGGACCAGCCCCATCGCCACCGCGCGGGCGTGGATGCGGCCCAGGTCCAGCCCGGCACCGTCGTCGCGCAGCTCGACGCAGACCTCGTTGCCCTCCTGCACCAGCGTCATCGTGATGCTGCCGATGGCGTCCTTGCCCGCGGCCACGCGCTGCTCGGGTGCCTCGATGCCGTGGGTGACGCCGTTGCGCAGCAGGTGCTCGAAGGCGGCGGTCATGCGGTCCAGCACGCCACGGTCCACCTCGACCCCACCACCCACGATGTCGAAGCGCACCTGCTTGCCGACCTCCTTGGCCGCCAGCCGCACGACGCGGTACAGGCGCTCGGACAGGCTCTCGAACTCGACCATGCGCGTGCGCAGCAGGTCGCCCTGCAGTTCGCGGGTCAGGCGGGCCTGCACGGCGAGTTCGTCCTCGGCGGTCTGGAGGGTCCGCTGCAGCGCGCTGCGCACGGTGGCCACGTCGTTGACCGACTCGGCCATCATCCGCGTCAACTCCTGCAGCCGGGTGTAGCGGTCGAGTTCGAGCGAATCAAACTCCTGCGCCGCGGCGCGGGCCGCCTCGCGGCGCGATTCAAGCTGGGTGTCGGCCTGCAGCGTCACGTCGTGCAACTGCCGGCTCAGGCGCTCCAGGTTGTCGGTGAGGTCGCCCAGGGAGCTGCGGATGTGGCCGATTTCGGCGTCGAGACGCGAGCGGGTGATGCTGACCTCGCCGGCCAGGTTGACCAGCCGGTCCAGCAGCGCCGCCCGCACCCGCACCGGCTGCGGATTGAGCACCACGCGCTCGGGCGGCACGACCGGCACGCCGCCCGCAGGGGCGATGAAGCGGGACCAGTCGATGCCACCCGCCCCTGCCGCATCGGCGGGCAGCAGCACGGTGGCCGTGGTGGCCGCCCGCGCAGCAGCGCCGGGCGTGGGCGCAGCGGGCCGGCGGGATTCGTCGGACAGCGGGCGCGGCGGGGTGAGCGTGGTCTGGGCCCAGGGCGCGGCGACGATCGTGGACGCGGGCATCGACTGCCGCTCGCGCAGCGCCTCGAACGCCGCCACCAGCGCATCCACCCGCTGGGCCAGCACCGCCAGCCCAGCCCCCGATGCGGCCACGCCGCCCGCCAGCAGCGACTCGACCGCCGACTCGAAGCGGTGCGCCAGCTCGCCCAGGCGCATCGCCCCGGCCAGCCGGGCGCTGCCCTTGAAGGTGTGCAGCGTCCGCATGCAGGCGGTCGAGGCGCCGGTGTGGGCGGGGTGGTGCAGCCACGCGGCGACCTGGGACTCCAGCCGGGGCAACAGCTCCTGGGCTTCCTCGGCAAAGATCGGGAACAGGTCGGCATCGACCTGGTCGAGCTGGTCGATGTCAGCGTCGAATTCGTGGTCGATCGCGGGCGTGGCGATCGGCGGGGGTACGGGAATGGGAGCAGATGCAGGGGCAGGGGCAGGGGCAGGTGCAGGTGCAGGTGCAGCCACCTCGGGTCCGGCTTGGCTGTCGGACAGCAGTCGCTGCTGGACGGCGTGGCTCCACGCCTGCAGCCGCTCGCTGACCAGCGGCGACGCGGTCTGCAGGAAACCCGCCGCGAACTGGTGCAGCAGCCGGCGGATGTCGTCGCTGACCATGACGAACAGCTCGGCCTCGGCCGGGTCGATCGCGCTGGTGGCCTGCAGCGCCAGCGCCTGGTTCAGCGCGTGCTCCAGCGTGCGGGCCAGGTGGGCGAGTTCGGTGAAGCCGACGGTGGCCGAGTTGCCGGCCAGCGTGTGCGCCAAGGTCACGGCCTCGTCGCCCAGCAGGCGCGGCAGCTCCATCGCCCACAGCGTCAGCTCGGTGCCCAGGCGGCGCGAGACCTCGTCCGCCTCGTTGAGGTAGATGTTGAACAGCGGAATCTGCAGGCGCAGCGGGCCGATGACCTTGATCTGGTCGTCGTCGCCTTGCCGGTCGGGCTGCGCAGCGCGCAGCACGTCCGCGGCGATCTGGGCGCGCACACCGTCCAGGTCGATCACGTCGGCCATGGGCAACACAGGCAACTCGGGCAGCACGGGCGGTTCTGGCTGTTCCGGTGGCCCGGATGGCTCCGCCGGGTGGCCCAGATCGAGGCGTTCGATGTCCGGCAGCGGCTCGGGCGGACGGACCAGATTGGCCTCGGGCAACGGGCCGCTCAGGGTCGCGTGGGCCGAGGAGGTGGTGGTCTGCAGCGGTGCGCGCCAACTGTGGTGCTCGTCGTCCAGTTCGGGCAAACCGACCTCGATGCGCTCGACCAGCCCGTCCGGCAGCTCGAAATCGTCGAACGAGACATCGACCGCCGGCGGGCTGAAGTCCAGCGGCAGGTCGATGAGCATCGGCGCCTCCTGCCGCTCTGGCGCGCGCCACATGGCCCCGCCAAGCTCCATCGGCCGCGTGGCCTGCAGCGGCTCCATCAACGGCCGGACGGGCTCGTCGAACGGCACCTCCAGATCGACCTGTCCGCCCTCGGACAGCCCCCCCCAGCGTGAACCCGCACCCGACCCGGAACCGGCGGGCGGCGGCGCCGGCGGCATCGACTGCCCCGGCAGGCACACCCGCATCAGCTCGCCCGCCTGGCGCAGCACCTCGGCGCCGGCCATCACCGGCTCGGGCAGGAAGTCGCTCGCGTCGCGGCGACCGATCGCCTCGGTCCAGGCGCCAAAGTAGCGCAGGGCATCACCGGTGAAGGTGCGCAGATCGGGGCTGGCGGGCGTCTGCTCGGCCAGCCAGTGGTTGTAGAGCTGCTCGCACGACCAGGCCGCTTCGCCGAAGGCGTTGAAGCCGACCATGCGCGCACTGCCCTTGAGCGTGTGGAAAGCGCGGCGCAGGTGGGTGAGCAGCGGCAGGTTGGCGGGGGTCTGGGCCAGGGCATCGAGCGTGGCATGGCCTTCGAGCACCACCTCGCGGGACTCCTCCAGGAAGACCTCGCGCATCTCGTCGTCGTCTTCCAGGCCGGTGGGCTGGAAAACGGGCATGTCCAGCGGATTCGGCGCCGGCGGACGCGAGGTCAGCGGCGGGCCGAGCGGGTCCAGCCCCAGCGGCGCGGTGGCGGTCGCGACGAAGTCCTGCATTTCCTGCAGCACCTGGGCATGGTCCTCGTCGTGGTCGAGCGCCAGGCGGGCAGCGTTCAGGCGGGCGGCCAGGGCGGGCAGCGCCGCGACCTGGGCATCGTTCTGCAGCGCCTGCAGCTCGGCGGCCACCGCTTCGCGCGACACCAGCCCGTTCTGCACCGCGTCGGCGATGGCCTCGGCGCGGCTGATCACGTCGGCCGTCACCACCGAGCGGCCCATCACCGGCGAGAGCACGCCCAGCAGCGGATCGAACTGGAACAGCGACTTCGCCACGACCGGCTGCACGTTCAGCATGTCGATCAGGAAGCCCAGCGCCCCCAGGTTGGCCGCCAGCCGCTGGAAGGCGCTGAGGGTGCGTGGATCCTGCGGCTGGTGCTCGCTGTGCAGCAGGTGCTCCACGTCCTCGCGCATCCGGTGCAGCGTCTGGATCGCCCCCTCGATGCCCAGCACCGACAGCACGCCGCGCATCGAACCCAGCAAGCCCGGCACCCCCGCCAGCAACCCGCTCTCCTGCGGGCTGCGGAAGAACTGGTCGATCTGCTGCTCCACCTCGCCGAGCGTGGCGCGCAGCTCCTGCACCACGCTGCCGAGCGTGAGGCGCTCGCTGACACGGCGGTAGAGCGCCTCCATCCAGGGTTCCAGCGGCTGCGAACGCTGACCAGCGGTCACGCGGTCGATACGTTCGGCCAGCCGCACGGCGTGGTCGGCGTGGCCGGTGCGGTCCACATCGGACTCGTCGAGCGCCGCCTCCAGGTAGAGCAGGCTGGTGGCGACCTCCATGCCAAGCTCCGGCCCTGGCGGCCGGTTGCTGCGCACGACGGTGGTGGCGGCAGCGCCCAGTGCGCGGGCGAGCTGGCCGCCGTCCTCGTAGAGCCGGCTGATCGATTCACCCACCAGGGTGAACACGTCCAGCAGGGGGACGCTGCGGTGCGGATCGCGGAAGGCTTCCGGCGAGGAGACCAGGCTCCAGGCGTCCTTGGCCGATTTCACGCGCTTGCGGGTCTGCTGCACCTGCGCCGGGTCGCTGCGGCCGTAGCCCGGCGTGTTGTAGTCGAGCGGGGTGTAGCGGCCGAGGTGGTAGGCCGCGTGGACCGCGGCGAGCATGGGCGCCGGCTGCTCAGGGCGTGGCCAGGCGCGGGCGCAGTAGAACAGCAGGTCTTGCGCCAGCCGCTCCGAAAATCCTTCCTCGCCCTTGGCCCGGCTGCGCAGTTGCGCCATGACGCGGGACGCAGTGCGCTTGACGAACATGTCCAGCGGCAGCAGCCCGAGCGACCACGCCTGGAAAAACGCCGAAGCCAGCCGCCACAGCGTCGCCTCCTCGGCGCTGTCGGCGGCCAGGGCAAGGCTGGCGCAATCGCGCGCCAGCGCCGCCGACGCCGCGGGCGTGTTCTGGCGCATCAGCCCGAGCAGGGCACGCTCGACGCTGGCAAGCATGGCCGCATCCGCCCGGTGGGCCACGCTGCCCGCGACATCGGGCACTTCGCGCAGACGCCAGTCGTGCGCCCAGAGATCGGCGGGGTGGATGCGCTCGGCGCCATTCAGCTCCAGCAGCACCCGCCACTGCGCGAACAGCCCCACCGCCTGCACCGGCTTGCCCGCCAGTTTCTGGCCCAGGTAGTCGAGCAGCGCCAGCGACGCCTTCTCGACCGCCTCCACGCCGGCCGCGTCCAGCCGCTGCGGCTTGGCGACGAACCGCTGCACCAACTGTTCCGCCGAGCGCAGCAGCAGCGCCCCCTCGGGCAGGTTGACCAGCTCCAGCGCGCCCACACCCTGGTGGATCTGCTGCCGGGCGGTGCGCAGGATGGCCGGCTCGACATCGTCCAGGTCCGAGCCGGCCGCGGCACCGACCTCGCGCAGGTAGCGGCGCAGCGCCTTGTGCGCCGCCTCCAGCGTCTTGCGCAACTCGTCCAGCACCCAGCCCAGGGCGCTGAGGTCATCGGTCACGGCGGTGTGCGCGGCGGTGTGGTGCAGGTCCATCGGCATCAACTGATCAATTGATCTTGAATCGCGCCACCGACTGCCGCAATTCCTCGGCCGTGCGGGACAACTGGCGCACGAGCTGCGCGGTGGAGCGGGTGCCCTCGCCGGTCTGCTCGGTGACGGCGAAGATGTGCTGGATATTCTGCGCCACGACGGTGGCGTTTTCGGCTTCCTGGCGGGCCTGCGACGAGATGGCCTCGATCAGCTCGGCCAACTGGCGCGAGATGCGGTCGATCTCGGTCAGCGCCGTACCGGCGTTGTCCGAGAGCTTGGCCCCCTCGACCACGCCTTGCGTCGAACGCTCCATCGCCACGACCGCGTCCGCCGTGTCGGTCTGGATGGTTTTCACCAGCACGGCGATCTGGCGCGTCGCGTCGCCCGAGCGTTCGGCCAGCCGCTGCACCTCCTCGGCCACGACCGAGAAGCCCCGCCCCGCCTCGCCCGCCGACGCCGCCTGGATCGCGGCGTTCAGCGCCAGCACGTTGGTCTGCTCGGTGATGTCGGAAATCAGCTCGGTGATCTCGCCGATCTCCTGCGAGGACTCGCCCAGGCGCTTGATGCGCTTGGAGGTTTCCTGGATCTGCTCGCGGATGGTGTTCATGCCGCCGATGGTGTCGAGCACCGCGGTCAGCCCGGAGGTCGCCGCCGACAGCGAGTGCCGCGCCACGTCGGCCGACTGCTGCGCCTGGCCCGAGACACGCTGGATGCGGCCGGCCATCTGCAGCACCGCCTCGCCGGTCTCGCGGATCTCGCGCAACTGCTCGTCGGACGCGGCCAGCAGCTCGGTGGAGGTGGCCTCGACCTGCTGGGTGGTGTCGGTGACGCGCGCCACCGTGCCCTGCACCTGCGAGACCAGCGAGCGCAGTTCTTCCACGGTGTAGTTGACCGAGTCGGCGATGGCGCCGGTGATGTCTTCGGTGACGGTGGCCTGCTGCGTCAGGTCGCCCTCGGCCACGGTCTGCAGCTCGTTCATCAGCCGCAGGATCGCCGCCTGGTTGGCGTCGTTGACCCGCTTGGCCTCGCGCTCCTGGCGTTCGGCTTCGAGACGCTGCACGTCCGACACCGACGCCCGCTGGCGCTGGTCCGCCGTGAACACCAGCAGCAGCCCCAGCCCGCCCAGCAGCCCGAGCAGCAGCGACAGCCCCAGCAGCCCGACATTGAGCCAGCCGATGCCGCCCACCGACGCCACGCTGGCCTGGACCTGCGTCAGCCCTTGCCGCAGCACTTCGGTGTCGGCGAGGATGGCCGTCTGCGCCTCGCGGGCAGAGACGAGGCCCTGCAGGTTGCCGAGGATGGCGCCGGCGTGGGTGCGCAGCGCCTCGTGCGATTTCAGCAGTGCCTCCAGCCGGGCACGCACCTGCGGATCCTTGCTGGCGGTCAGGCGCAGGTCCGGGTTGCCATCGAGCAGCCCGCGGGCCACGTCGCGGAAGGTGTTCAGATCCTTGCCGAGCAGGAACAGCGCCTCGGGCGACACGCCTTCGACGGTGAGCGACTCGTTGGCGGACTTGCCGATGCGCTGGGTCAGCATCACCAGCCGGCCCGCCGCGGACACCTCGGTCGGCAGCGCGTCCTGCTGCACCTTGGCCGCGGCCACCGCCTCGGCCGCGTCGAGCAGCTCGCCCGACTGGCGGTTGATCGCCTTGAGGGCAGCGCCGACCTGGGTCAGCAGTTGCTCCTGGGCCAGCACGGTGCCGGCGTTCTTCTCGGTCTTGTCCACCACGGCCAGCAGCGGCTCGACCAGGCTGCGCGTGGTGAGCGACACCGCCTGGAGACCACTGTCGGCCCGGCCGCTCTGCAGGCCGCGCACGCTGGAGGCCAGCACCGCCGTCGATTCGCGCACCTCGGCAAACGCCTGCGGCTGCGCGGCCAGCGCCTGCAGCACCGCCTTGGCCAGCCGCTGGGACTGCATAAGCGCCTGCCCCGTCGCGCCGATCTGGGCCGAACTGCCGCCCGCCGAACGCACCGCCATCACCGACGCCAGCACCAGCCCCAGGCCGCCCAGCGCCAGCAGCACGCCCAGAAACCGCTGCTGCCGGTCCGACGACCAGCCGCCGATCAACGGCAGCCGGACGCGGGCACCCAGCAGCGCGCGCCGCGGCGCAGCACCCGAGGCGGGACGGCGCTCGTGGCGAGGCATCTGCAGGCTCGACGGCGCCGCCTCGCTGATGATGGAGCCTTCGGCCACCGAGATCGTGGTGCCGAGCGAGCCATCCTGCACCGTGTCGCGCAGGTCGTCGTGCTCCTCGTCGCTGACCGTGTACGGGCCGGCGTAGGACTCGTCATCCGGCAACGGCGCCTCCGGCCCGCCCTGCTGCCGGTGCTTGCCCTTGCCTTTGAGCTTGTCGATGAACCCCATCCCCGCCTCGTCTTTCACGCTGTCAGTCCACGCCGATGATGCGCAGGAAACGGGCGTCGCGCGGCAGCATCGACAAACGCAGCTCCTGCCAGAGCCGCCCGGAAGTGTCGAGCCAGCGCCCGCCGGCGAAATCCGGTTGCGGCTGGCCGTCCGCTGCCACCGGGGTCATCTGGTCGGCGTGGCGCAGCCCGGCCAGTTTGTCGATCAGCAGCGCCGCGTTCAGCTCCAGCGCCGGATTGAAGGCCACGACCCGCGCCTGCTCGCGCACCGCGGCCGGGATCCGTTCCCGCAAGCCCAGAAATCCGGCCAGGTCCACCACCCCCGTCAGCGCCCCACGCAGATTCGCCACCCCGAGGAACCACGGCTCGGTGTGCGGCACGCTCAGCAGCGACCCCGGCTGGAAAATCTCGCCCGCTTCGGCCAGCGGAAACAGGAAGGCGTGTCCGGCGCACTCGACCGCCAGCCAGCCCACCGTGTGCTCGATGCTGCGCACTTCCTGCAGCCGCTCGGCCAGCCGACCCTGCAACTCCCTCAGTGCTTCCTTGTTGGCCATGAGGGCTCCTGGTGGTGGACGTTCGGCGCGGCGTTCAGCCGAAGGCCCGGATCTTCTGGACCAGCTCGTCGGGGTTGACGGGCTTGACCACGTAATCCCGTGCGCCCTGGCGCATGCCCCAGACCTTGTCGGTCTCCTGGCTCTTGCTGGTGCACATGATCACCGGCACATCGGCGTAGCGCGGATCGCGGGTGATGGTGCGGGTGAGCTGGAAGCCGTTCTGGCCGGGCATCACCACGTCCATGAGGATCAGGTCGGGCTTTTCCTCGGCGATGCGGCGCAGGGCCTCGTCGCCGTTCTCGGCCGTGCGGACACGGAAACCCTGGCGCACCAGCAGGTCGGTCAGGACATGCAGTTCGGTCCGGGAGTCGTCCACCAACAGGATGTTGTGTATCGGCATGGCGGGTCGTTGGGGTGCGGGTCGTCGCAACCGGACTCAGCGCGGGCTGGTCCGGCCAACGCCCATCAGGACACCACCCGACAGTGCAACTGCACCGCCTGGAGCAACTGGTCCTTGGTGAAGGGCTTGGTCAGGTAGTCTTCCGAGCCGACCATGCGCCCGCGGGCCTTGTCGAACAGCCCGTCCTTGGACGACAGCATGATGACCGGCACGTTGGCGAACTCGGGGTTGCGCTTGAGGATGGCGCAGGTCTGGTAGCCGTCGAGCCGCGGCATCAAGATGTCGCAGAAGATCAGGTCCGGGCGGTGGTCGCTGACCTTGGCCAGCGCGTCGAAGCCGTCCTCGGCCAGCACGACCTCGCAGCCGCCCTGCTTCAGGAAGATCTCGGCGCTGCGGCGGATGGTGTTGCTGTCGTCGATCACCAGCACACGCGTGACCGGGCGCTCGCGTTCGGAACGTCCGGAAGTGGGGGTGTCAGGCAGGTGTTCCACGACAGTGCTCGATCAGATTTGGACCATCTCGAAATCTTCCTTGCGGGCGGCGCATTCCGGGCAGACCCAGTTCATTGGAACATCCCCCCAGGCCGTGCCCGGTGCGAGGCCATGCTCCGGATCGCCGGTCGCTTCGTCATAGATCCACCCACAGATCAGACACATCCAGGTTTTCGAAGGGCTCACGGCGTGTGTTCAGCTTGTCTACAATGGACAAAGATTGTAGCCACTGGCCTTGCCCGCAGGACAAGAACAGTCCGAGAACAGTCGGAACCCTTGACAACAATTGCCCCGGATGAACCCCAACGCAACCGACATCGTCAGTGACGACCCGCAGGATCTGCCGGCCCCGGCTTGCGTGATGAGCTTCAATGCCAGCGACGCCACCGGCGCTGGCGGTGTCGCTGGCGACATCGCCACCATCGCCGCCATGGGCGCACACGCCCTGCCCGTGATCTCCACCATCGTCATGCGCGACACGGCCGAGATCTTCGAGCACACCCCGCTCGACCCCGAAACCGTCGTCGAGCAGGCCCGCAGCGTCCTGGAAGACGTGACCATCTCCGCCTGGAAGGTCGGCTTTCTGGGCAACGCCGACAACGTCAGCGCCGTGGCCGAGGTGCTGTCCGACTACCCGGACGTGCCGCTGGTGACCTACCTGCCCACGCTGTCCTGGATGGACGACGAGGACGAGGCCACGTCCTACCACGAGGCCCTGCGCGAACTCGTGCTGCCGCAGACGCTGGTGCTGATCGGCAACCAGAAGACGCTCACCGACTTCCTGCTGCCCGACTGGGACTCCGAACGCCCGCCGTCGGCCCGCGAACTCGCGGTCGCCGCCGGCAAGCATGGCACGCAGTACGTCCTCGTCACCGGCCTGCAGTTGCCCAACAACCAGGTGGACAACGTGCTCTCGTCGCCGCAAGGCGCCATCACGGGCGAGAAGTTCGAGCGGTTCGAGACCACGTTCATCGGCGCCGGCGACACGCTCTCGGCCTCGATCGCCGCGCTGATGGCCACCGGGCAGGAGCTGCACATCGCCGTCTCCGAGGCGCTGGCCTTCCTCGACCAGTCGCTGGATTCCGGCTTCCGTCCGGGCATGGGCAACGTCGTGCCCGACCGCTTCTTCTGGGCCATCCCCCCGGACGACGAGGACGAAGACGGCGAGGACATCATCGATGCCATGTCCGCCGACATCGACTCGCCGACCAAGCCGCGCAGCATCCACTGACCAACCCGGCGCCGGTCCGCCCGGCGCGAGACCGATGACCACCAACGACCAGTTGTTCGAACGTGCCCGGAAGGTGATTCCGGGCGGCGTGAATTCTCCCGTGCGCGCTTTCCGTGCGGTGGGCGGCACCCCGCGTTTCATCGCCCGCGCCCAAGGCCCCTACATGTGGGACGCCGAAGGCAAGCGGTTCATCGACTACATCGGCTCGTGGGGTCCGATGATCCTGGGCCACGGCCACCCGGCGGTGCTCGCGGCGGTCCAGCAGGCGGCGACCGAGGGCTTCAGCTTCGGCGCCCCGACCGAGCGCGAGGTCGAGCTGGCCGAGGAGATCCTGTCGCTGGTGCCGAGCGCCGAGCAGATCCGCCTCGTCAGCTCCGGCACCGAAGCCGCGATGACCGCGATCCGGCTGGCGCGTGGCGCCACGGGGCGGTCGAAGTTCATCAAGTTCGAAGGCTGCTACCACGGCCACGCCGACGCGCTGCTGGTCAAAGCCGGCTCCGGGCTGGCCACGTTCGGCAACCCGACCTCGGCGGGCGTGCCCCCGGAAGTCGTGCAGCACACGCTGGTCCTCGAATACAACAACCTCGAACAGATCGAAGAAGCCTTCCGCCTGCACGGCCCGGAACTCGCCTGCGTGATGATCGAGCCGATCGCGGGCAACATGAACTTCGTGCGGGCGCAGGTGCCGTTCGTCAAGCGCATCCGCGAACTGTGTGACCAGCACGGTGCGCTGTTCGTGTTCGACGAGGTGATGACCGGCTTCCGCGTCGCCCTCGGCAGTGCGCAGAGCCTGTACGCCGAAGCGATCCCCGGTTTCGCGCCGGACATCAGCGTGTTCGGCAAGGTGATCGGCGGGGGCATGCCGCTGGCCGCGTTCGCCAGCTCGCGCCGGATCATGGAACACCTCGCCCCGCTCGGCACCGTCTACCAGGCCGGCACGCTCAGCGGCAACCCGGTCGCCACCGCCTGCGGTCTGGCGACGCTGCGCGAGATCCGCAAGCCGGGCTTCTTCGACGACCTCTCGCGCAAGACCCGAATGCTCGTGGACGGTTTGAAGGGCGCGGCGGATGCGGCCGGCGTGCCGTTCTCGGTGGACAGCCAAGGTGGCATGTTCGGCTTCTTCTTCATGCCCGAGCTGCCGCAGAACTACACCACCGTGATGACCACCGACCAGCCGCGCTTCAACCGCTTCTTCCACGGCCTGCTCGACCGCGGCGTCTACATCGCCCCGGCGCTGTATGAAGCCGGCTTCGTCAGCGCCGCGCACACCGACGCCGACATCGCCGAGACGGTCGCCGTCGCCGCTGACGTGCTGCGCAGCTTGTGAGCGAAGGAACACCCGCCATGACCGACGCACACGACCAGCCCCGCGCCCTCTACCCCACCGGGCCGATCTCGTTCGGCGGTCAGCCCGCTGTCCAACTGCGCTCGCCCAATGGTGCGCAGGCCACCATCCTGCTGCACGGTGCGCACGTCGTGTCGTGGATTCCGGCGGGTCACGAGGAACAGCTCTACCTGTCGTCCGAGACGACGTTCGGTGTCGGGGCAGCGGTGCGCGGCGGCGTGCCGGTGATCTTTCCGCAGTTCAACCAGCAAGGCCCGCTGCCCAAGCACGGCTTCGCCCGCAACCGGGCGTGGCAGGTGCAGGTGGCCGAGGTCCGCGGCGAACACGCCTTCGCGGTGCTGACCCTGAGCGATGACGAGGCCACCCGCGCGATCTGGCCGCACGCCTTCACGCTGGAGCTGACCGTCAGCGTCGATGACCGGCGGCTGGAGATGGAGCTGGCGGTGCTCAACACGGGCGAGGCGGCATTCGAGTTCCAGGCTGCGCTGCACACCTACCTCGGCTGCGGCGACGTGCGCCACGCGCAGTTGGAAGGGCTGCTCGACCAGAACTACCACGACGCCGTGCTCGACCAGCCGCGCCAGCAGTGGATCGACGTGGTCACGATCGCGCAGGAAATCGACCGCATCTACTGGAACGCGCCGAAGGAGCTGACGCTGCGCGAGACGGGGCGGCGGCTGCTGATCCAGTCGCATGGGTTCGATGACGTGGTGGTGTGGAACCCGGGGCCGGAGAAATGCGCCGCGCTGCCGGACATGCCGGACGACGACTGGCTGCAGATGCTGTGCGTCGAGGCGGCACAGATCGGCGACCGGGTGCGGCTGGCCGGTGGGCAGGAGTGGGCTGCGATGCAGACGCTGGTGATCGCGGACTGAGCTTGACATCCTCCCCGCCCTAAAGGACGGGGATTCCTCCTGCGAGACGCGCATGTCCGCGCGCGGCGATGTTCCTGGCGGCGTTCACGTCGCGGTGGTGTTCCGCTCCGCAATCGCAGCATGTCCATCGCCTCATTCGCAGACCTGTCCTACCTTTCGGACTGCTGGCGGGTATGCCCCCGCAGCGCGAACAGGTCTGGGTTGTGTAGGCTTCATTCACCTCCTCGAACACGATGCCGGCCTGATGGCTCTTGTATTCCAGCATCGTCTTCATCATCGACCACCCGGCGTCCAGCGTGGATTTCGCCATCCGAGTCTTCACCATCGCTTTCGCCTGCACGTTCCCGACGAAGATCGCCGCGTTGCGCTCGACCAGCCCGGTGCTGAACTTGTGCATCGCGTCCTTGCGCGTGTTGGCGATCTTCGCGTGGATCGCGCGCACCCGGTCCTTCTTCCCGGCTCGCTGGGCGATCCCCAGCGCGCCCTCATGCTTGCGGTACAGGCCGGACGCCAGCTCTTCGCCGTCCGAGCACGTCGCTGCAGTCTTCAGGCCGAGGTCGATACCGATCAGCCCAGTGCCAGCCGACTTCAGCACGTCCACCTTGACGCACACGTTCAGGTACCACCGGCCGCGCGCGTCCTGCGAGAACGATCCTGCGCGCAGATCGAACCGGCTCAGCCCGTAGCTGTCCCACAGACTGAACCTGTGCCCGAGAAAAGCGATCTGCCCGGCCTTGTACTTCGCGCCGCCCGCCTTGAACGGCACCCAGCCCAGCGAATACTTCGCCGCCTTCGCGTTCGACACGCGCCAATTGAGCCGGGCTTTCTTGAACTGCTTGCGCCGGGTGGCGTACTCCTCGCACACCAGTTGCACCGTGGCGCTACCGATCCGCACGCCCTCGCACTTCGAGTACCCCGCCGTGAGCTTCTGCAGGTCGAACCCGCTCAGCCACTTTCCGCGCTCGCGGATCGCCCGCGAACTGGTCTCGTTACAGTAGTTCCACACCTGATTGACCTCGCGCGCCATCAAGGACAGCACGCCCGCGTGCTTGTCCTTGATCCGTAGCTTGAGGGTCTTCACGGCTTCCATCCGACAACTGTATTTCCATACATGTCGCTTGACAAGCCGTTCCGGCTTGAACGCTCGACCCCGGGCTGAACCCCGGGGCTTGTCGCTTCGTCCGGGTCAAAATTACCGATCAGGAATTTATCGATTATCGGGCCGGATCCCTGTCCCCAAGACAAACACCAATCTCCCGCGCACAACCCAACAGCGCATGGTCCCCCGGCACACACCGGTTCACCCCCGCCACCGACTCCAGCGCCACGCTCCCCAGGCACCCGCCCTGCAGCGTCACCATCCGCCCGAAGTCCCCACGCCGCAGCAGCCGCGCCGCCTCGTTGCCGTACTGCGTCGCCAGCACGCGGTCGAACGGCGTCGGACTGCCACCCCGCTGCACATGGCCCAGCACCGTCGCCCGCACCTCACAGGCCAGCAGCGGCTGCAACTGCGCCCGCAGCGCGTGGGCGACGCCGCCGAGGCGGATCGGGTCGGGGCTGCCTTCGACGGTGCGCTCGACCGTCATCGCGCCGCCCACCGGCTTCGCGCCTTCGGCGATGCAGATCAGCGTGGCACGTCGGCGGGCGTGGCGCGCGCGGCAGACCTCGGCGATGTGCGCCACGTCGTAGCCGATCTCGGGCAGCAGGATCACGTCCGCCGCCCCCGCGATGCCCGCCTCCAGTGCGATCCAGCCCGCGTAGCGCCCCATCGTCTCGACAATCATCACGCGGCCGTGGCTCTGGCCGGTGGTCTGCACCCGCTCCAGCGCGTCGGTCACGGTGGCCACCGCCGTGTCGAAGCCGAAACTGCGCTCGCAGCCGGCGATGTCGTTGTCGATCGTCTTGGGCACGCCCACCATCGGCACCCCGCCCGCCGCGCCGAGCCGTGCGGCCATCGTCATCGTGCCGTCGCCGCCGATCGTCACCAGCGCGTCCAGCCCGAGTGCGCGCTGGTAGGCGATGACCTCCGCAGACACGTCCGCGCCGTGCCACGCGAAGGGGCTGGCGGTGTTGCTGGTGCCCAGGATGGTGCCGCCCATGGCGAGGATGCCGCTCACGTCGTCCCAGCCGAGCGGGCGGACGCGGCGCTCGATCAGGCCGAGAAAGCCGTCCTCGATGCCGATCACCTCGGCGCCGCACTGCCGGATCAGCGACTTGGTGACAGCGCGGATCACCGCGTTCAGGCCGGGGCAGTCGCCACCGCCGGTGAGGAGGCCGATGCGCATGAACAGATCCTTTCAAACGGTGCGCCCAGTCTAGGGCGCACCCGCGTGATTGCAGCCCCTGCGCCCTCCTAGAATCCGCCCCCATGCACATCCACATCCTCGGCATCTGCGGCACCTTCATGGGGGGTGTCGCCGCACTGGCCCGCGAAGCCGGCCACCGCGTCACCGGCTGCGACGCGAACGTCTACCCGCCGATGAGCGACCAGCTCCGCGCCCTCGGCATCGACCTGATCGAAGGTTTTTCCCCCGACCAACTGGCGCTGGCACCCGATCTCTACGTCGTCGGCAACGTCGTCAGCCGCGGCAACCCGCTGATGGAAGCGATCCTCGACGCCGGCCTGCCCTACACCAGCGGGCCGCAGTGGCTGGCGGAGAACGTGCTGCAGGGACGGCATGTGCTGGCTGTCGCCGGCACGCACGGCAAGACCACGACGACCTCGATGCTCGCCTGGGTGCTCGAAGCGGCCGGGCTGGAGCCGGGGTTCCTGGTGGGCGGCGTGCCACAGAACTTCGGCGTCTCGGCGCGTCTCGGCCGGGTCGCCGCGGGATCGCCGTTTGTCATCGAGGCCGACGAATACGATACCGCCTTCTTCGACAAGCGCAGCAAGTTCGTCCACTACCGCCCGCGCACCGCCATCCTCAACAACCTCGAATACGACCACGCCGACATCTTCCCGGACCTGGCCGCCATCGAGACGCAGTTCCACCACCTCGTGCGCACGGTGCCGTCGCAGGGACGGCTGGTGGTCAACATCCGCGAGGACGCGCTGAAGACGGTGATCGCGCGTGGCTGCTGGACACCGGTGCAGTTTTTTGGCGCCCGCAAGGAAGAGCCCGGTGCGCTGCGCAGCCGCGGCGAGCCACACGCCTTCGACGTGCTGCGCGGCAGCATGAAGGTCGGCCGCGTGGAGTGGCCGCTGCTGGGCGAGCACAACCAGCTCAATGCACTGGCCGCCATTGGTGCAGCCGAAGCGGTGGGCGTCACGCCGGCGGTGGCAGGCGAGGCGCTGAGCCGGTTCGAGAACGTGCGGCGGCGGATGGAGCTGCGCGGCGAGGCGGGCGGCGTGAAGGTCTACGACGACTTCGCCCACCACCCGACGGCGATCCGCACCACCGTCGATGGCCTGCGCCGCCGCATCGGCGACACGGCGCGCATCCTGGCGGTGTTCGAGCCGCGCTCCAACACGATGAAGCTGGGCGCGATGAAGTCGCAACTGCCGTGGGCGCTGGAAGAGGCGGATCTGTCGTTCTGCCACAGCGCCGGCCTGACCTGGGACGCCCGCGAGGCGCTGTCGCCGATGGGCAAGCAGGCGCGGGTCTGCGACTCGATCCCGGAGCTGGTGGACGCGGTGGTGCGGCTCTCCCGACCGGGGGACCAGGTGCTGTGCATGAGCAATGGGGGGTTTGGCGGCGTGCATGGGAAGCTGCTGGAGGCGCTGGCCCGCAAGGGGTGACGCAGCCGCCATGCTCAACCAGCACGCCCGCACGACCCACCTCCTCTACCTCCACGGCTTCCGCTCCTCGCCACAGTCGATGAAGGCGCAGACGATGGCCGCCTGGGTCGCCGCCCACCGGCCAGACCTGACGTGGTGGTGCCCGCAACTGCCGCCCTCGCCCGCCGACGCCGTGGCGCTGGTCGAAGCAGGCACCCGCGACTGGCCCGCCGACACCCGCGCCGTGGTGGGCAGCTCGCTGGGCGGTTTCTACGCCACCGTGTTCGCCGAAACCCATGGCTGCCGCGCCGTGCTGGTCAACCCGGCCGTCGATCCCGCCCGCGATCTGGCGAAGTACATCGGCGAGCAAACCGCGTGGCACGACCCGGCCGACCACTTCTTCTTCCGCCCCGAGTTCATCGACGCGCTGCGGGCGATGACGCCGGGCGCACTGCGTGAGCCATCACGGTATCAAGCCTGGGTGGCCAAGGGCGACGAGGTGCTCGACTGGCGCGAGATGTCCGCCCGCTACGCCGCGACCGAGCTGCACCTGCTCGACGGGGGCGACCACGCACTCAGCGATTTCGACGACCACCTGCCGGCCATGCGCCGGTTTCTGCAACTGGACTGAGGTGTTTTCTCCATGCGACTGAAAGACAAGGTTTCGATCATCACCGGCGCCGCCCAGGGCATCGGTCTGGCCACGGCGCTGAAATTCGCCCGCGAAGGCGCCGTCGTCATCGTCTGCGACATGCAGCCCCAAGCCGTGGACGCCGCCGTCGCACAATGCCACGCCATCGGCGCGCAGGCGGCGGGCTTCGCCGTCAACGTCACCGACCGGGCGGCGGTCGATGCGATGGTCGCCGCCGTGAAAGCGCAGTTCGGCCGCATCGACGTGCTGGTCAACAACGCCGGCATCACCCGCGACGCCCGGCTCCAGAAGATGACGATCGAGCAGTTCGACGCGGTGATCGACGTGAACCTGCGCGCCGTCTTCCACTGCGCGCAGGCCGTGGTGGACACGATGGTCGAGCAAGGTTCGGGCGTGATCCTCAACGCCAGCTCGGTAGTCGGCATCTACGGCAACTTCGGCCAGACCAACTACGCCGCCAGCAAGTTCGGTGTGATCGGCTTCACCAAGACCTGGAGCCGCGAACTCGGGCCGAAGGGCATCCGCGTCAACGCGGTGGCGCCGGGCTTCATCGAGACGCCGATCCTCTCGACGATTCCAGACAAGGTGCTCGACGGGATGCGCGCCGAAGTGCCCCTGCGCCGGCTGGGCACGCCGGAGGAGATCGCCAATGTGTATGCCTTCCTGGCGAGTGACGAGGCGAGTTATGTCAATGGGGCAGTGCTGGAAGTGGCGGGCGGGCTGACGGTCTGAGCCGCCAACCCGCCCTTCCGACTCAGTAACCAGCCGGATAGACCGCCGCCGTGCTCATCACGATCGGCGCCCCGACCTTCGCCGGCACCTGGCTGACCTGGCTCATCGGGAACAGCAGCTTGCCCGACGGCGCGAAGTTGTAGGCCGCGACCTGGGCACTCGCCGCCGCCGTGACCTTCACGCCCCACAGGTCGAACATGGGGCGCATGTCACGGCCGATGATGAAGGAGCTGGCGATCAGCAAGAAGTCGTTGCCGCTCATCGCTGACGGATACGCCGCCGCGTAGGTGCCGAAGCCGAACTTCGCCGCCGACGCCGCCCAGGTGGCTTGGCTGGCGTCGAGGTTGCGGTCCAGCAGGTAGGCCAGACTCAGTACCGCCCAGCCGTCGCCGAGGTTGGCGTTGTAGTAGCGCGCGTGCTCGACCAGTTGCCGGTAGAACATCACCCGCTCCGAGTTGTTGGCGGCGTAGGCGGTGTTGCCCCAGAGGCTGGCCTGGGCCGCGTCCACCGGAACCGGCTGGCCGAGGGCCGTCTTGAGCGCGTTGAACACCACCAGCCCCGTGCCCGCCCGATCGACCAGCGGCGTGGCCACCCCGGCCGGCGACAGGTTGTACTGCGTGCGCTTGTGGACCGGGAAGATGTTGTTGGACACCTCGCCCGACTGGCCCGCGTAGATGTTGAGCCGGCCGCGCTGCAGGTTGTGGCCGATCTCGTGGGTTTCGCCCCAGCCCAGCGGCGTGAAGGCCCAGTCCTGGTCATACGGGTTGCCGCTGCAGCCGTTGCCGCAGGCCGCGTGGACATCGCTGACGACGTGCTGCATGACATCGCGGCGGTGCTGCGTGCCCGTGCAGTCCCAGCCCTTGAGGGCGCAGAAGCTGGTCACGGCCGGCGCGAGCACGTACTGACCGGCGGTGGCGGAGTTGAAACCAGCGAGTTCGTAGGTGTCCTTGATCGTGTAGGTCCAGGTGTCGCCCACCAGCTTCGACAGGTTGCCGCCGTAGCTGGCCATGCTGGACCGGAAGTTCGCCAGCGTCGAGTGCAGCGTCAGGGTGTCGGTGGTGATGCCGACCCAGTTGGTGGGGGTTGCGGCCAGTTCGGCGTTGAAGGCCGTGACCTGGGCGGCGTCGTTGGCGTTGCGCAGCACCGGATGGGTCGTCACGCCGGTCACTTGCACGGCCACCGCGGGCACCGTGCCGGCTGCCGCATCGACGTGCAGGAACAGCGGGCCACCGTAGGGGCTGGTGATCGTCACCGTCTGGCCAGCTTTCAGCGGCGAGCGGGGAGCGGTCAACTGCGTCGGGCGGTCCAGGCCGGTCGGCTGGTTGAAGACCCAGGTGGTGTCGCGCAGCATGTTGAGGCCGAACTGCACCACGCCAGGGCCGGTGTCGGTGCGGGTCAGCGTGACGGTGCGGCCGGGCATGACGTACAGGCCCGTCATGTGGTCGCGCGTGCCGGTCAGCGGCGGCGTGACCGTGGCGGTGCGGGTCTGGGCGACCACCGTGGTGGGGATCAGGTTCGAGAAGTTGCCCAGGTTCTTGGCGACGCTGGCAGACGGCCGGTGGACGTAGGCGGCCATGTCGGAGAAGTAGGCGCGATAGAAGGTCGCGCCGCTGGTGGCCTTGTTGAGCGGGTAAGCCACCGTCTCGCGGTACTTGTCGCCCAGCAGCACCAGCAGCTTCTCCAGCGTGTAGCCGGAGCGCGAGAAGATGGCGGTGCCATTGGCGTCCAGCGCCCGCAGCGCGGTGCGGATCGCCTCGGCCGGCGTGCCGAACTGCGACATGTAGGTGGCGTCACCCGAGCAACTGATGCGGCCCGAGGTGGTGCAGCCGCTCCAGGTGGAGGTGAAGGTGCCCGTGTCGAGCCGGTTCACCAGCGCCTGCACGTCGGCGAGGTTGTTCGGCATGGCCGGCAGCGTCGCCGGGTTGAAGCCCTTGAGTCCGTTCTGCGACCAGTAGTTGTTGACCTGTCCCAGCCCGAAGTAGTCGAGCATCCGGCCGGAGAGGTCGTTGGTGTCGCGGTAGTGGTGGAGATAGAGCACCGGGATGCCGCGGCCCTGCGCGTTGAGCACGGCCTGCATGACGGTGGCGCCGTTGTAGGCGTTCGGGCCTTGCTCGCGGCCGATGACGAGCAGATCGGCCCCTTGCAGGCAGGCGTCGAGCTTGTCGCCGTCACAGCGGTTGTCGGCCTGGGTGGCCGCGCCCGTGACCACGCCGTTGAGGGCGACACCGGGGTACTTGCTGGTGAACCAGGTGCGGGTCTTGTTCTCGTGCGGGAACCAGTAGGTCTCGGTGCCGGGCAGGTGGGCGGTAACGACCTTGAGGTTGGTGAACGTGGTGCGCCTGGTCAGCCAGGCCACCGTGTTCAGCAGGAACTTGTCCATCGACGCATTGCCGGGCACGCCGAAGGGGTTGCCGCCGAAGGCGGCGTAGCGGGCATTGCCGGCGGCGTTGGTGCCAGCCACCGCCAGCGTGGTGCTGGTGCCAGCGTTGCCACTCCCGTAGCTCCAGTTGGTGGGCAGGATGGCCTGGTTCTGGGTGCTGTCGAGCAGCGTGAACCAGGACGAGTCGTGCGAGGGATCCCAGTCGAGGCTGGTCAGGCTGGTGGCGTTGGCCGTGCCGTTGGCGTTCAGGCCGAACAGGGCCTGCTTGAGCGCGGCGTAGCCGGTCTGCTGCGTGCTCAGCAGGGTCTTGGTCGTGGCCGTGACGGTGGCCAGCGTGACGCCGGCGGCATTGCCCGTGGCCAGCGCCGTGGTCATCGGGTCCGCGACGGCCAGGGTGCGCATGTTCGGCGTCGCCGTGTTCTCGACGGCATCGGCCTGGGCAGAGGGGCTGTCCGTGCCGCCGCCACCGCAGGCGGTCAGCAGTGCCGCGGCGGCCAAGGTGGTCAGCCAGCCGACACGGCGGTGACTCAGGGGGTGGGGATGCATGGTTGTCCTGGTGTCAGGTGGGAATAGGCGGGGATAGGCGGGGATTTGTCCTGCCATTATCGAAACTGGACCAAAACGTTCCACGCATTAGTTCTCACAACTTCTTCACATCGCACGGCAAATAACGACAATTCGTAACAAAATTAGCGCAAGACATGCGGTCATGGGATGTGCTGATCCGCGCAAGGCATGCTGGTGACGGGTGCCGCCAACAGGAACGCCGGGCAGCCATCGGCGACAATCCCTCCCCTATGAATGCCCTCTTCGAAGACGCCGGAAAATTCCTCGCCGGGCGCGTGATGTCGGAAGCCGAAAGCTCGATGCAGATCGAGCTGGACTCCGGCAAGCGTGTCAAGGTCAAGGCCGCCAATGTGCTGCTCAAGTTCGACAAGCCCTCGCCCGCCGAGCTGATCGCCGAGGGCCAGCGGCTGGCCGAGGAGATCGAGCTGGAGCTGGCGTGGGAATTCGCGCCCGAGGACGAGTTCGCCTTCGCCGATCTGGCACGCGACTACTTCGACGCCAAGGCCGGCCCGGCGCACCAGGCTGCCGCCCTGTTCAAGCTGTTCCATGCGCCGCACTACTTCCGCCGCATGGGCAAGGGGCTGTTCCGCAAGGCGCCCGAGGACATCGTCAAGGCGGCCCTGCTCGCCATCGAGAAGAAGGCGCAGGTCGCCGCACAGATCGAGACCTGGACCACCGAGCTGATCGCTGGCGAGTGTCCGCAGCCGGTGCGCAACGAGCTGTACAAGATCCTGTTCAAGCCGGACAAGAACGGGCCGGAATACAAGGCCGTGGTCGAAGCGGCCAAGCGGTCGCAGCGCGCACCGCTCGACCTGCTGCTGGACTGCAAGGCGATCGACAGCCCCTACCAGTTCCACTGGCGGCGTTTCCTGTTCGAGACCTTTCCCAAGGGCGTTGGCTTCCCCGCCGCGCTCACCGCCCCGCAGATCAAGGATGCGCTGCCGCTGGCCCCCGTGCGGGCCTTCTCGGTGGACGACTCGGCCACGACCGAAATCGACGACGCGCTGTCGGTGCAGGGCCTGGGCACGGGCACCATCGTCTTCGGCGTCCACATCGCCGCGCCCGCGCTGGCCATCGCGCCGGATTCGCCCATCGACAAGGTGGCGCGCGACCGGCTCTCCACCGTCTACATGCCGGGCTGGAAGCTGACCATGCTGCCGGACGACGTGGTGCAGACCTACACGCTGCTGGAAGGCCGCGACTGCCCAGCCGTGTCGCTGTACGTGACGATGGACGAGGCCACGCTGACGGTACTGTCCAGCGAGACGAAGCTGGAGCGGGTGCCGATCGCCGCCAATCTGCGCCACGACAAGCTCGACGCGGTGGTGACCGAGGCGGCGCTGACGGGCGCGGCGCCGGCCGACTTCCCCTTCGCGGCCGAGCTGGCCTTCGGCTTCCGGCTGGCGAAGCACCTCAAGGCGCAGCGCGAGGTCGTGCGCGGCAAGCCGGAGAACTTCAACCGGCCGGACTACAACTTCAAGCTCGTCGATGCCGCAGGCCAGTCGCCCGTGGAGCCACCGATCGGCCACGAGACGGTCCAGATCAGCGAACGCCGCCGCGGCGCCCCGCTCGACACCATCGTTGCCGAGGCCATGATCCTGGCCAACAACACCTGGGGCGGCTGGCTGGCCGAGCTGGGCGTGCCGGGCATCTACCGCAGCCAGGCGAGCATGGCGCCGGGCGTCAAGGTCCGCATGTCCACCCGTGCGCAGCCGCACGCCGGCATGGGGGTCGCGCACTACACCTGGGCCACCTCGCCGCTGCGGCGCTACGTGGACCTCGTGAACCAGTGGCAGATCATTGCCTGCGCCCGCCACGGCAAGACCGCGGCGCTGGTCGCCCCGTTCAAGCCCAAGGACATGACGCTCATGGCGATCATCTCGGGCTTCGACACCGCCTACTCGGCCTACAACGGCTTCCAGAACGCCGTCGAACGCTTCTGGACCCTGCGCTGGCTGACGCAGAACGGCGTGACCGAACTCGACTGCGCGGTGATGAAGGACGGGCTGGTGCGGGCCGACACGCTGCCGCTGGTGCTGCGCGCGGCCGGGGCGGACGCGATGCCACGCGGTGCGCGGGTGCGGGTGCGGCTGGGCGAGCCGGATCTGCTGACGCTGGACATCGGCGGCAGCGTGCTCACCCGGCTGGATGACCCGACCCGCAGCGACGACGACGCCGTACCCGACGACGACGCCGAGGAAGGCGCCGAAGCCGCGGCCACCGGGCTGGCACTGGCCATCGACCTGGACGACGCCGAGGGCACCCCCACCGCACCAACGGAGCCGGCGGCCCCGGTACCATCGGCCACCTGATTTCCGCCTCCGTCCCCGCCGATCCAAGATGCAGCGCCTCAAGCAACTCTCGACCCTCCAGACCGCCTTGCTGCTGTCGCTCGGCCTGCACGCGGCGGTGCTGATGGTGCGGGTGGTCGATCCGCAGGCGTTCGACCGGATCCTGCAGGACACGCCGCTGGAGGTGGTGCTCGTCAACGCCAGTACCGCCGAGAAGCCGACCAAGGCGCAGGTCATCGCCCAGCGCAACCTGGCCGGTGGCGGCGACGCGGACAAAGGCACCGCCACTTCCCCGCTGCCGCCCTCGCCTGCCGATCAAGCGGGCAACGCCATCGACGACGCCACGCGCCAGATCGAGCAGATGCAGGCGCAGCAGACCCAGTTGCTCACCCAGATCAAGCGCGAACTCGCCAAGCTCAACACCCCCGACCCGGTACAGGCGGCCAACAAGACGCCGTCCACCGCCTACGCCGAGGAAGAGCGCCGCCGCCAGCTCATCGACCAGCTTGCCCAGATCGAGAAGCGCATCAACGACGAAAACGCCCGCCCCCGCCGGCGCTACGTCAGCCCATCCGCCCGCGAAGGCGTCCACGCCCTCTACTACGACGCGCTGCGCCGCCGCATCGAGGACATCGGCACCCGCAACTTCCCCGAAGCCGAAGGTGCCAAGCTCTACGGCGAACTCAGCATGCTGATGGAAGTGGACAGCTTGGGGCGGGTGGTCGAGGCCGAGGTGATCAAGACTTCGGGCAACCGGGCGCTGGACCGCAAGGCGCAGTCCATCGTGCGCGGTGCCGCTCCCTACGGCCACTTCACGCCGGCCATGCGCGGCCAGTTCGACCGGCTGGTGTTCGTGTCGCGCTTCCGCTTCACGCGGGACCAGGGGGTGCAAGCCTCGGTCGAAGACACCACGCCCAAGAACGCACCCGCAGCGCAGTGAGCGTCCCGCCCGCCCTCTCCACCGTTTCACTTTGCCCGCCCCTGCCATGGACCGCTACGCCGTGATCGGCCACCCGGTGGAGCACAGCCGCTCCCCCGACATCCACGCCCGCTTCGCCGCCCAGACGGGGCAGTCGATCGCCTACACCCGCTTGCTCAGCCCGCTGGACCGCTTCACGGACACGGTGCGCGCCTTGGCCGATGGTGGCGCACGGGGCGGCAACGTCACCGTGCCGTTCAAGTTCGAGGCATGGCAACTCGCCACCCGCCGCACCCCCCGCGCCCAGCGCGCCGAAGCGGCCAACACGCTGCGCTTCGACGCCGAGGGCTGGTGGTGCGACAACACCGACGGCGTCGGGCTGGTGCGTGACATCACGGTCAACGCCGGTGTGGCGCTGGCCGGTCGGCGGGTGCTGCTGATCGGTGCGGGCGGCGCGGCGGCTGGGGTGCTGGGGCCGCTGATCGAGGCGGGGCCTGCGGTGCTGGCCGTCGCCAACCGGACGGCCGACAAGGCGCAGGCCCTGGTGGATCGCCATGCCGATCTGGCCCGCGACCACGGCGTCGCCCTGTGCGCAGCGCCACTGGACGCGCCCGGTACCGCCTTCGACGTGGTCATCAACGGCACGGCCAGCAGCCTCGCCGGCGCGGGGGTGCCGGTGCCGGCCAGCGTGCTGCGACACGGTGCGCTGGCAGTGGACATGATGTACGGCACAGGCGCACGGCCCTTCCTCGACTGGGCGGCGCGGCACGGCGCCACCGGCCGCGACGGGCTGGGCATGCTGGTGGAGCAGGCGGCCGAGTCGTTTTTCGCGTGGCGCGGCGTGCGGCCCGAGACGGCGCCGGTGCTGGCCGCGCTGCGGGCGCAAGTGGACGGCGTGCGCTGACCGGCCATGGCCACCAAGACCCCGCCCTGGCGTGGCCACCTCTGGCGGCTGCTGGCGCTGCTGCTGTTGAGTGCGGTGGCGCTGCAGCTCTACTTCGTCTTGCGCATTGCGCTGATGGCGGTGGTCGATCCGCAGTCCACGCCCTTCCAGCGCAGCGAGATCTGGCGTCTGGCGACCGAGCAGGGCCGTGTGCTCTGGAGCCAGGCGTGGCGGGACCGCACCCGCATCAGCCCCCACCTGCAGCGCGCCGTGATCGCCAGCGAGGACGCCGGATTCAACGACCACAGCGGTGTCGAGTGGGACGCGCTGGAAAAAGCCTGGGAGCGCAACCAGCGCGCCGAGGCCGTGGCCGCCCGCCGCAAGGTCGAGCCGAAGGTGGTCGGCGGCTCCACCATCAGCCAGCAGCTCGCCAAGAACCTCTTCCTCTCCGGCGAGCGCACCGCCGCACGCAAGGGCCAGGAGTTCCTCATCACCTTCATGCTCGAAGGGCTGCTGAGCAAGCCGCGCATCCTGGAGATCTACCTCAACAGCGTCGAGTGGGGCGAAGGTGTCTTTGGCGCACAGGCCGCTGCGCAGCACTATTTCCACGTCGAAGCGCACCAGCTCGCTCCGGCACAGGCCGCGCGGCTGGCGGTGATGCTGCCCGCGCCCAAGCGGTTCGAGCAGCGGCCCGGCTCGCCGTATCTGGTCCACCGTGCCGCATCGATCACCGCGCGCATGGGCGCGGTGCCTCTGCCCTGATCCGCCCTGACTTCCACCGGACACCATGCGTGAACTGACCGAAGAAATCGCCGCGATGGCCGCCCGGTTGGTGGTCGAGGAGGGCCTCGAATACGGCCCCGCCAAGCGCCGCGCCGCGCGTGACCTGGGCCGAGGGGCGTCGCGCAGCGTCAACATGCCGGACAACGACACGGTGGAAGACGCCGTGCGCGAGTACCTGTCGGTGTTCTGCGCCGACACGCAGCCGCTGGAACTGGCGGCGCTGCGCACGGTGGCGGCGCTGTGGATGGCGCGGCTGGCCGAGTTCCGCCCCCACCTGACCGGCGCGGTCTGGCGCGGCACGGCGACACGGCTCTCCGCCGTCCACCTGCAGCTCTACTGCGATGACTGCAAGTCGGCCGAACTGGCGCTGATCAACCAGGGCGTGGACTACGACGTGGGCAGCGTGAACGGACCGCGCCACCAGCCGGTGGACGTGCTGAGCCTGTCGCAGCGTTGTGACGCGCTGGGCGAGCCGGTGACGGTGTTCCTCACCATCCTGGACCATGACGACCTGCGCGGCGCGCTCAAGCCCGATGCCCAAGGCCGCACGCAGCGCGGTGATCTGGCCGGTCTGCAACGCCTGATGACCGACAAGACTGACAAGGACACACCATGAACCGCAGAAGCTGGGTGGGATGGAGCGCCGGGGTGGCGGTGGTTGCCGGTGGCGCAGGCTGGCTTGCCCGCCAGCGCACCACCGAACGCCACCACCCGAACGCAGCCCCCGCCATCGCGGGAGCCACAGCGTCCACCCCGACCACGGCCGCATCGAACAGCGGCGGCGGTGATCTCTGGTCGCTGCAATTCGACCGCCCCGAAGGTGGCACGCTGGCCCTGGCGGGCCTGCGCGGACGGCCGCTGCTGGTCAATTTCTGGGCGACCTGGTGCCCGCCGTGCGTCAAGGAAATGCCGCTGCTCGACGCCTTCGCGCGTGCGCAGGCAGCCCGCGGCGCCGCGGGCTGGCAGGTCATCGGGCTGGCGGTGGATGGCCCCACGCCGGTGCGGGAGTTCCTGAAGAAGACGCCGGTGGGCTTTCCGATCGGGCTGGCGGGCTTTGGTGGCACCGAATTGGCGCGCCAATTGGGGAACACGACCGGGGGGTTGCCCTATACCGTGGTGCTCGGCGCGGACGGGCAGGTGCTCCACCGCAAGCTGGGCGAGACCAATGTGCAAGAACTGCAATCCTGGGCCGACGCCGTGCAGCGCGGCACCACCGGATGAACGGTTTGGTTCTTGCATGAACCTTGGCGCGTGGCATCATCGCGCACCCCGCCGAACGGGTCTCAATTTGTACAGACCGTCATCGAATGGAACTGAAAAGCGCGTAAAGTCTGGGGTTTGGCTGACAAACCCGCGGCAACACGGCCCATCTTGACGCGAGTCCTGCACGCACACCGACGCGACAGGGCCGACGCCGGCAAGTGGGGCACACATCCAACTGCCCCACCCACTGCAACCCGAGAATCACGGAGCCCCCATGGACCTTCGCAAGCTGAAGACCCTGATCGATCTGGTGTCGGAATCCAATGTCTCCGAGCTGGAGATCACCGAAGCCGACGGCAAGGTGCGCATCGTCAAGCAAAGTGCCGCCCCCGCCATGGTGATGGCCGCGCACTACCCCGGCCAGCCCATGCACCCGATGGCGCACGCCATGCCGGTGGCCGCCGCCGCCCCGGCCGCTCCGGTGGCCGAAGTCATCACCGGCCATGTCGTCAAGTCGCCGATGGTCGGCACCTTCTACCGCGCCTCCAACCCCGGTGCCAAGGCGCTGGCCGATGTGGGCACGGTCGTCAAGAAGGGCCAGTCGGTGTGCATCATCGAGGCCATGAAGATCATGAACGAGATCGAGTCGGACGTGGACGGCACCGTCACCAAGGTGCTCGTCGAGAACGGCCAGGCCGTCGAGTACGGACAGCCGCTGTTCATCATCGAATAAGGCCCGCGCCATCATGTTCAAGAAGATCCTGATCGCCAACCGCGGCGAGATCGCGCTGCGCATCCAGCGGGCCTGCCGCGAGATGGACATCCAGGCGGTGGTGGTGTACTCGGAAGCCGATCGCGACGCGAAGTACGTCAAGCTGGCCGATGAAGCCGTGTGCATCGGCCCCGCCGCGTCGCAGAAGAGCTATCTGCACATGCCCGCGATCATCTCGGCCGCCGAGGTGACGGACGCCGAAGCGATCCACCCTGGCTACGGCTTCCTGTCGGAGAACGCCGACTTCGCCGAGCGTGTCGAGAAGAGCGGATTCGCCTTCATTGGTCCGCGCCCGGAGTCGATCCGCCTGATGGGTGACAAGGTTTCCGCCAAGGAGGCGATGGTCAAGGCCGGTGTGCCGACCGTGCCGGGTTCTGCCGGTGCGCTGCCGGACGATCCGAAGGAAATCATCCGCATGGGCCGCGAGACGGGCTATCCGGTGATCATCAAGGCGGCGGGTGGTGGCGGCGGGCGGGGGATGCGCGTGGTGCATTCCGAGGCGACGCTGCTGCACTCGGTGGAGACCACCAAGGCGGAAGCCGGCGCGGCCTTCAACAACCCGGCCGTCTACATGGAGAAGTTTCTCCAGAACCCGCGCCACATCGAGATCCAGATCCTCGCCGACCAGCACGGGCACGCCGTGTGGCTGGGCGAGCGTGACTGCTCGATGCAGCGCCGCCACCAGAAGATCATCGAGGAAGCACCGGCGCCGGGCATCCCGCGCAAGGTGATCGAGAAGATCGGCGAACGCTGCGCCGCCGCCTGCCGCAAGATCAACTACCGCGGCGCCGGCACCTTCGAGTTCCTGTACGAGAACGGCGAGTTCTTCTTCATCGAGATGAACACCCGCGTGCAGGTCGAGCACCCGGTGACGGAACTCGTGACCGGCATCGACATCGTGCAGCAGCAGATCCGCATCGCCGCTGGCGAGGAACTGCCCTTCACGCAGAAGCAGATCACCCAGCGCGGCCACGCCGTCGAGTGCCGCATCAATGCAGAAGACCCGTACAAGTTCACCCCGTCGCCCGGCCGGATCACGGTCTGGCACCCGCCGGGCGGACCGGGCGTGCGCGTCGATTCCCATGCGTACAGCAACTACGTCGTGCCGTCGAACTACGACTCGATGATCGGCAAGATCATCGTCCACGCCGACACGCGCGACCAGGCGCTGGCCCGCATGCGCAGTGCGCTGAGCGAGATGCTGGTCGAGGGCATCCAGACCAATATCCCGCTGCACCGGCAACTGATGGCGGACGCCGCGTTCATGGAAGGCGGCACCAGCATCCATTACCTGGAAGGCTGGCTGGCGGCACGGAAGACGCTGGGATGATCGAGCTGACCTTGCTGTGCCCGGCCGATCAGGTCGATGCGGTGTCGGACGTGCTGATGGACGCGCTGGATGCGCTGGCCGTCACCGTCGAGGACGCGGACGCCGACACGCCCGACGAGGCCCCCATCTTCGGTGAACCGGGGATGCCCGCGACGCTGTCGGCCAGCATCAGCGGCTGGCAGCGGTCCGTCGTCAAGGCCCTGTTCAACGACGAGGACGCAGCCACCGACGCCTGCACACTGCTGCTGGCCCAGGACGGCGACGATGGCGCGAGCGCCTTCACCGATCTGCACGTCCAGGGCCTGTACCCGGTGGCGGACCAGGACTGGGTGCGTCTCACGCAGTCACAGTTCGAGCCGGTGCTGATCACGTCCGCATTCTGGATCGTGCCCTCGTGGCACAAGCCGCCGGAAGGCGCGACGCGCGTGATGCGGCTGGATCCGGGCCTGGCATTCGGCACGGGCACGCACCCGACCACCCGCATGTGCCTGCGCTGGATCGCACGCCATGCCGATCTGGCGAACCCGTGGCCGCGGGTGCTCGACTATGGCTGCGGCTCGGGCATCCTGGCCATCGGCGCCGGGCTGCACGGTGCGGTGGACATCGACGCCGTGGACATCGACTACGCGGCAGTCGAGTCGAGCCGGGCCAATGCGGCGGCCAATGGCGTGACCCTGCGCCGGGTCGGCTTGCCCGATCTGGCCGAAGGACAGTACCCCGTGGTGCTGGCCAACATCCTGGCCGCGCCGCTGAAGCTGCTGGCGCCGCTGCTGAGCGGCCATGTCGCACCGGGCGGCTCGCTGGTGATGGCCGGTCTGCTGGAGCGCCAGATCGAGGAGCTGCAGGCAGCGTATGCCCCGTGGCTCGCGCTGGAAGTGGCAGACCGTGAAGATGGCTGGGTGCTGCTGACCGCCCGCCGCCCCTGAAACCGGGTGGCAATGGCATGATTCCGGCATGAGTCTGGCCACATCCTGTCCCTCCTGCGGCACCGTCTTCCGGGTGGTGCAGGACCAACTGAAGATCTCCGAAGGTTGGGTTCGCTGCGGGCATTGCCAGGAGGTGTTCAACGCGCTGGAAGGGTTGTTCGACCTGTCCCGGCGCGACACCACCACGCCAGAACCTTCACCGGATCTGGCCGTCCCCGCCACCAGCAACCCGAACGATCCGGCCTGGATGGAGACGCGTCCGGCGATGTTCTCGGATGGCAAGGTGCTGCGCGAGCGGCAGGAAGCCCTGCAGAACCGGTCATCGTCACCGGCTGCTCCCACCCCGATGCCCGCCCCGAAGCGGGTGGAAAAACGGGTGGAAATCAGCACCCGCCGCGCCGCCACCTGGGATCCTTCGGTCCAGGAGCCGGAGCGCGGCATGGCGCCGACCCAGCCCGACCCTGGTGCCTGGCGCACGACGAGCGCCGACACGACCCTGCCGGTGCCCCCACTGGCGCCCGAGTTCCTGCGCGGCTCCAGCTTCGAGGAGCCGGTGCCGGACAGCCTGTTCGCGGAACCGGATCTCGACCCCGCGCCCTCCAGTGACGAAACGGCCTACCCGGCCACCACGCTCGAATTCCGTTCCGAGGCGTTCAGTGCCTTTGCCGCCGCACGTCTGCGCCGCGATGGGCGACCCGATGTCGATCTGCCGCTGGAGTGGCCCTCGGCACCTGCCCCGCTGATGCCGACCCCGCCACCGCCGCCACCGCCGCCACCGCCGCCGCCGCCACCGCTGGCAGCCGAACCCGCACCGCCACCGCTGGCAGCACGACCCATCCCTGATGATCTCGAAAAAACACTGGATCTGAGCCTCGGCGAGGCAGCCGAACCCGTGTCAGTGGAGCCACTGCCGGCGCCGGCAGAGATCGTGACGCCGCTGACGTCATCCCGCACGCAGACCCCCGAGGACACCGATCCGCACCATCTGCCAGAGTCCACCCTCGATACGGTGTCGCTCCCCGAGTTTGTGCGCCGTGCCGACAGCAAAGCCCGCTGGGAGCGCCCCTTGGTGCGCGTCATGCTCGGTGGTGCGGCCATCGGGCTGGCGGTGACCCTGGTGCTGCAGATCGGCCAGCACTGGCACGACCTCATCGCTGCCCGCTGGCCCACCACGCAGTCGCTGCTGGCGCGTGCCTGCCTGCAGTGGCACTGCCAGTTGGCGCCTCCTCAGCAGCTCGACGCGCTGGTCGTCGATAGCACCACCCTCAGCCGCCCGCCCAACGCCGACAGCTACGTGCTGGGCGTGACGCTGCACAACCGGGTGGGTTACGCCATCGCCGCACCGCACATCGAACTCAGCCTGACCGACATGGCTGGCGCAGTGGTGCTCCGCCGGGTGTTGACGCCGACTGAATTCCGGCAGAGGGACACCCTGGCCGCGCAGAGCGATGCGAGCTGGAGCCTGGAATTCACCAGCACCAACCAGCGCATCGCTGGCTACACGCTCGCCGCGTTTTATCCCTGAGCCTGGGCCAGCAACGTCGCCGCGTCGCTGACCTCGAACTTGCCCGGACCTTCGACGTTGAGCGTCTTGACCACGCCGTTGTCCACCAGCATCGAGTAACGCTGCGAACGCACGCCGAAGCCCTTGGCGGTCAAGTCCAGCACCAGGCCGGTCGCCTGCGTGAACAGTGCGCCGCCGTCACCCATCATGCGGACCTTGCCGGCAGCGGCGTTGTCACGGCCCCAGGCGCCCATCACGAAGGCGTCGTTGACCGACACACACCAGATTTCGTCCACGCCAGCGGCCTTGAACGCCTCGGCCTGGGCAATGTAGCCGGGCAGGTGCTGCGCGGAGCAGGTCGGGGTGTAGGCACCCGGCAACGCGAAGATGGCAATCTTCTTGCCCGCGGTTTCCTTGGCCACATCGAAGGCGTTCGGGCCGATCGCGCAGCCGTTGCCCTCGATCTCGACGTATTCGAACAGGGTGCCCGCGGGCAGTTGGTCACCAATCTTCAACATGAGAAATCTCCATTCAAAATAAAAAAACCGGCAGCCAGTATCCCAGCATGCCGGTTTCGATGTGTCGGGTCGGATTCAGACCAGACGTGCCTTCTCGACCAGACGGGTCACGACCCAGTTCTTGGTCTTGGACAGCGGGCGGCTTTCCGAGATTTCGACCAGATCACCCATCTTGTACTCGTTGGTCTCGTCATGCGCGTGGTACTTGCGCGAACGGGCCACGATCTTGCCGTACAGCTCGTGCTTGGCGCGACGCTCGACCAGGACGGTGACCGTCTTGGAACGCTTGTCGCTGACCACGCGGCCGACCAGGGTGCGGGTGTTCTTCTGCGCCGGAGCAGCAGCTTGGTCTTGGACCTGGACTTGGGCTTCGCTCATTGGGCGGCTCCCTTCTTCTTCTCGGTCAGGATGGTCCTGACGCGAGCGATGTCACGGCGCGTCTTGCGCAGCGTCGTGTGGTTGGTCAGTTGCTGCGTTGCCTTTTGCATGCGCAGACCGAAATGGGCCTTCAGCAGATCGCTGATTTCCTTTTCGAGCGCGGCAACGTCCTTGGCGCGGAGTTCAGAAGCTTTCATTCATGTTCCCCTTGCTCAGGTACCGAACTGGCGCAACACGAAGGTCGTGCGCAGCGGCAGCTTGGCGGCAGCCAGCGTGAAGGCTTCACGGGCCAACGCTTCCGGCACACCATTGAGTTCATAGAGCACCTTGCCCGGCTGGATTTCAGCCACGTAGTACTCCGGATTGCCCTTGCCGTTGCCCATCCGCACTTCGGCCGGCTTTTGCGAGATCGGCTTGTCCGGGAAGATGCGGATGAAGACACGGCCACCGCGCTTGATGTGGCGCGAGATGGCACGACGGGCAGCTTCGATCTGGCGAGCGGTGATGCGGCCACGCTCCGTGGCCTTCAGACCGAACTCACCGAACGCCACCAGAGCGCCACGGGTGGCGACGCCGGTGTTGCGGCCCTTTTGTTCCTTACGGAACTTGCGACGCGACGGTTGCAACATTCCTTATTCTCCTTTGGGGGCGGCCGGTGCAACGGTACGCACCACGCGCTTGACGCCCGCTTCACCCGCCGGTGCGCCAGCAGGAGCACCCGGACGGCGGTCGTTGTTGCCACGCGGTGCGCCACGGCGCGGTTCGCCCGGACGGTCATTGCGCGGACCACGGCGACGGCGGTCGTCTTCCGGACGCTCTTCGCGTGCGGCAGCCGGCGCTTCGCCATTGGCCAGACGGTCACCCTTGTAGACCCACACCTTGACACCGATGATGCCGTAGGTGGTCTTGGCTTCCGAGAAGCCGTAGTCGATGTCGGCGCGCAGCGTGTGGAGCGGCACCCGACCTTCGCGGTACCACTCGGTGCGTGCGATTTCGATGCCGTTCAGACGACCGGCCGACATGATCTTGATGCCCAGGGCGCCCAGACGCATCGCGTTCTGCATCGCGCGCTTCATCGCGCGGCGGAACATGATGCGCTTTTCGAGCTGCTGGGTGATCGATTCGGAGATCAGCTGCGCATCGACTTCCGGCTTGCGCACTTCCTCGATGTTCACGGCGACAGGCACCTTGAGCATCTTGGCGAGTTGCAGCTTGAGGTTCTCGATGTCCTCGCCCTTCTTGCCGATCACCACGCCCGGACGCGCCGAGAAAATGGTGATGCGGGCGTTCTTGGCGGGGCGCTCGATCAGGACGCGCGAGACGGCGGCGCTCTTGAGCTTCTTCTTCAGATACTCGCGAACTTCGATGTCTTCAGCCAGCATGGCCGCGAACTGACGGTTGCCGGCGTACCAGCGCGACGACCAGTTGCGCGTGACCGGCAGGCGGAAACCGATCGGATGGATTTTCTGTCCCATGGATTTCTTCCTGCCTTAGTTGCCAACGGTCACGTAGATGTGCGCGGTGGGCTTGCTGATGCGGTTGCCGCGGCCTTTGGCCCGTGCGGAAAAACGCTTCAGCGTGGCACCTTGCTCCACGTAGATCGAGGTGACGCGGAGTTCGTCGATGTCAGCGCCGTCGTTGTGCTCGGCGTTGGCGATCGCGCTCTCCAGCGCCTTCTTGATGATGCCGGCGGCCTTCTTTTGCGTGAAGGCCAGGATGTCGAGGGCCTGACCGACCTTCTTGCCGCGGATCAGGTCAGCCACCAGACGACCCTTGTCGCAGGACAGGCGGACGCCGCGGACGATTGCTTGAGTTTCCATCGTCGCCGCTCCTTAGCGCTTGGCTTTCTTGTCCGCCGGGTGACCCTTGAACGTACGGGTCAGCGCGAACTCGCCCAGCTTGTGGCCGACCATCTGGTCGGTCACGTACACGGGCACATGCTGCTTGCCGTTGTGAACGGCGATCGTGACACCGATGAACTCGGGCAGGATCGTCGAACGGCGCGACCAGGTCTTGATGGGCTTCTTGTCCTTGATAGCGACAGCCTTCTCGACCTTGTTCAGCAGGTGGTGGTCAACAAACGGACCTTTTTTCAGTGAACGAGACATGAGCTACTACCCCTTATTTCTTGCGACGCGACACGATCATGTTCTGCGTGCGCTTGTTGTTGCGGGTGCGGTAGCCCTTCGTCAGGGTGTTCCACGGCGAAACAGGCGCTTGGCCCTCGCCGGTGCGGCCTTCGCCACCACCGTGCGGGTGGTCCACCGGGTTCATGGCAGTGCCGCGAACCGTCGGACGGATGCCCCTCCAACGCATCGCACCGGCCTTGCCGTACTGGCGCAGGTTGTGCTCTTCGTTGGAGACTGCGCCGATCGTCGCGCGGCAGTCGATGTGGATCTTGCGCACTTCACCCGAGCGCAGACGCACCTGGGCGTAGACGCCTTCACGCGCCATCAGCGTCACCGAGGTGCCGGCCGAACGGGCGATCTGGGCGCCCTTGCCGGGCATCATCTCGACGCAGTGGATCGTGGAGCCCACGGGGATGTTGCGGATCGGCAGCGTGTTGCCGGCCTTGATCGGCGACTCGGCGCCGCTCAGGACCGTCTGACCGGCTTCCAGGCCACGGGGAGCGATGATGTACGAACGCTCGCCGTCGGCGTAGCACAGCAGGGCGATGTGCGCCGTGCGGTTGGGGTCGTACTCGATGCGCTCGACCTTGGCGGGGATGCCGTCCTTGTTGCGCACGAAATCGACCACGCGGTAGTGGTGCTTGTGACCACCGCCCTTGTGGCGAACCGTGATGTGACCGTTGTTGTTACGGCCGGAGTTCTGCTTCTGGGGTTCCAGCAGCGAAGCTTCCGGAGCGCCCTTGTGCAGGTGCTTGTGAACCACCTTGACGACGCCACGGCGGCCAGGCGAAGTCGGTTTGACCTTGACGACAGCCATTACGCGGCCTCCCCGAAGTTGAGTTCCTGACCAGCCTTCAGCGACACGTACGCCTTGCGGACGTGGTCACGGCGACCGATGCGTCCACCGAAGCGCTTGGTCTTGCCCTTCTGGTTGACGACCTGCACCGAGTCCACTTCGACCTTGAACATCAGTTCAACGGCGGCCTTGATCTCGGGCTTGGTGGCGTCCTGCAGCACCTTGAACAGCACTTGGTTGTGCTTCTCGGCGATGCTGGTGGCCTTCTCGGAGATGATCGGCGCGACGAGCACCTGGGCCAGACGG
>NZ_JAAFKF010000089.1 GCF_013299175.1 Sphaerotilus sp. | reverse complement strand
ATCGCCCAGCCGGTACTCCCGCGGCGTCGGCACGAACAGCCCGCCTTCCGCGAACAGCGGGATGTAGGCCGCGTAGAGGGCGTTCTTTTCCTTGAACACGAGCTGGATCACGCTCGGGCGCGGCGGCACGGCCCCGCCCGTGGCGGTCGGGGTCAGCGGGGTGGCGCCGGAAGGGCCTGCGCTGCGGGAGTTGGGGCTGAATTCGCTCATGGTCGCAGGCTCTGGGTGGTGTTCGGATGCAGGTTCTGGGGTGTCGGGTGCGGGGGCTGCAGCCGCGCGCGGGTGCCCTGCACGAGGGCTTCGGTGGCCAGCGCGGCGCTCCAGGGGTGGTCGGCGTGGCGGCTCTGCGCGCGCAGCCAGGCCGCCGCTTCGGTCAGCCGGGCCAGACCCGTCCCCGGCCCGGCGCCCACTCGGCCCACGTCGGCGAAATACCGCCCCGCCTGGCCCACCGCCGCCAGCGCGTGGTCGTGGCAGAGCTTTTGCAGCGCGTCCAGCAGCACCGGCAACGGCCATCCCGCCACCGCCGCGCTCTCGCCGCGCGCGATCCACTGCGGAAACTGCCGCCACACCGCTGCGTCCAGCCCCGCCCGCACCAGCTCCAGCGCCCGCAGCGGCTGGCCCCCGCAGGCGTCCAGCACCGGCTCCGGCTCCGCCACCCCCTGCCCGCGCAGCCACGCCAGCGCCTCCTCGCGCCCCGGCGCCCGCAGCGCCACGCCCTGGCAGCGGCTGCGGATCGTCGGCAACAGCGCCTGCGCGTCGCCGCTCGTCAGCACGAAGCGCATCGCCCCCGGCGGCTCCTCCAGCGTCTTCAGCAGCGCGTTCGCCGCCACCGCGTTCAGCGCCTCCGCCGGGTGGACGACCACGACCTTGTGGACCCCGCGTGCGGCCGTGAGGTTGCTGAACTCCAGTGCGGCGCGGATCTGCTCGATCAGGATCGCCCGGCTGGGCTTGCGCGTCTTCTTGCCTTCGTCGGACGCCGCTGCACCTTCTTCGGGCAGCCCCGCCTCGGCGCGCAGGGCTTCCGGCACGATCACCCGCAGGTCCGGGTGGCTGCGTTCGGCCACCAGGTGGCAGCTTCGGCACGCGCCGCAGGCGTGCGGCCGGGGCGCCTCGCACAACCACGCCCGCGCCAGCTCCAGCGCAAAGTCCAACTGTCCGACGCCCGCCGGGCCATGCACCAGCAGCGCGTGGTGGGCGCGGCCACGGGTCAGCGTGTGGGCCAGGCCCGCACCCAGCCACGGCAGCGTCGATGCCGACACCGCGCCGCTCACCAGCCGCGCCCCGCAAGCACGGCGTCGATCTGTGCGGCCACCGCCTCGGGCGCGTGTTCGGCGTCAATCCGGGCCACGCGCGGCAGGTCCGCGAACCGCCGCGCGTAGCCGGCGCGCACTGCCTGGAAGAACGCAAGCTGCTCCGCCTCGAAGCGATCCGGGTCACGGGCACCCGCGCGGCGCCGGGCGGCTTCCTCCGGGCGCAGGTCGAACCACAGCGTCAGGTCGGGCTGGCGTCCAGCCTGGACCCAGGTTTCGAGCTGCGCCAGCGTGGCCAGATCCACCCCCCGGCCTCCGCCCTGGTAGGCGTAGGTCGCGTCCGTGTAGCGGTCGCACAGCACGACCGCACCGCGCGCCAGCGCCGGCTCGATCACCGTGCGCAGGTGGTCGCGCCGGGCGGCGAAGGCGAGCAGGGTTTCGGTGAGCGGGTCCATGTCGCGCGACAGCAGCAGCCCGCGCAGCGATTCGGCCAGCGGTGTGCCACCCGGCTCGCGGGTCCGCACCACGTCGTGACCGGCGTCGCGCCAGCGGGCGGCGATGCGGTCGATCTGGGTGGTCTTGCCGGCGCCGTCGATGCCTTCGGTGGTGATGAAGCAGCCGGCGGGGCTGGGGAGGTGGTGGAGTTCGCTCAACGTGCGGCCTTGCGCTGGTATTTGTCAACGGCGCGATTATGGTCGGCCAGCGTCTCGCTGAACTGGCTGGTGCCATCACCGCGTGCGACGAAGTACAGCGCCTTGCTGGTGGCAGGCCGGACCGTGGCCATCAGCGCGTCCCGGCCCGGCAGCGCGATCGGCGTCGGGGGCAGACCGGCGCGGGTGTAGGTGTTGTAGGGCGTGTCGGTCTGCAAGTCCTTGCGGCGCAGGTTGCCGTCGAACCGCTCGCCGAGTCCGTAGATCACGGTTGGGTCGGTCTGCAGCGGCATCCGGATGCGCAACCGGTTGACAAACACGCTCGCCACCATCGGCCGGTCCTCGGCGCGGCCGGTTTCCTTCTCGACGATGGACGCCAGCGTGAGCAGCTCGTCGGCCGACTTCAGCGGGCTGTCCGGCGCCCGCTGGTCCCACGCGGCCTCGATCCGCTTGCGCATGGCGGCATGGGCGCGGCGCAGCACGGCCAGGTCGCTGCTGCCCTTGGCGTAGGTGTAGGTGTCGGGAAAGAAGCGGCCTTCCGGGAGCGTGCCCGGCGCGCCGAGGGCGGCCATCAGCTCGGTGTCGGACAGCGCGGCGGAGTCGGGCTTGAGCGTCGTGGTGCGGGCCAGTTCGGCGCGGACCTGGCGGAAGGTCCAGCCATCGATGAGCCGCAGCCGGGCCAGCGACTGGTCGCCGTCCACCAGCTTGCGCAGCAGTTGGGCGGGGGAAGTGCCGGGCTGGATCTCGTAGCTGCCTGCGCGGATCTGGCGCGCCTGGCCCGACCAGCGGAACCACTGGTAGAGCAGCCACGGCGACACGGACAGCCCCGCATCGGCCGCGGCCTGTGCCACCTGACGGGCGGGTTGCCCCGGTTCGATCTCCAGGTCGATGGGCGTGTCCGGCCCGCCCATCGGGCGCTGTGTCCACCAGTAGCCACCGCCCAGCCCGAGCGACAGACACAGCAGCGCACCACCCAGCCAGCGCGTGGTGCGGCCCTGCGAGGGGCGATGGACCGGGGCCATCAGAGCGGGAAGTCACAAGCTTGCATGGTGCTGATGATAATGAGCGGATGGACACGACCACCGCAATCCCCGCTTATCCCGATTCGACCTCCACCGCGGACACCGCGCCGCAAGGTGCCTGTCTCTTGCCGGACTGGGGGGTGATCCGCGCTGTCGGGTCCGACGCGGCCACCTTCCTGCATGGGCAGCTCAGCAACGATGTCAGCCGACTCGGCTTGGCGCAAGCTCGGCTCGGTGCCTACTGCACGCCGCAGGGCCGGATGCTCGCCAGCTTCGTCTACGCCCGGCCCGGCGCCGAGGAGTTCTGGCTCGCCTGCAGCGCGGACGTGCTGCCGCCGACGCTCAAGCGCCTGTCGATGTTCGTCATGCGCGCCAAGGCCAAGCTCACGGACGCCAGCGCCGAGCTGTCGGTGCTGGGGCTGGCGGGCAGCACCGCCGCCGCGTGGCTGGGTGCAGACGCGCCGCAGCGTTCCTGGGACAAGCTCGACCGCGACGGCGCGGTGGTGATCCGCCTGCCCGACAGCGGCCTGGGTAGGGCGACGATCGACCGCTGGCTGTGGATCGGCCCGGTGGTGCAGGCGGCGGCGGTGCTGGCGGCCCTGCCCGCCTTGGCGCCTGCGGTGTGGCAGCGTCTGGAGGTGCGCTCGGGTGTCGTGCCGGTGGTTGCGCAGACCTCGGGACAGTTCGTGCCGCAGATGCTGAACTACGAACTGGTCGGCGGCGTGGACTTCAAGAAGGGCTGCTATCCGGGGCAGGAAATCGTGGCGCGCAGCCATTACCTGGGCAAGCTCAAGCGGCGGGCCTTCCTGCTCGCCGGTGAGGCGGCGATGGTGCCGGCACAGGAGGTGTTCTGGAGCGAAGACCCCGGTCAGCCGTCGGGCATGGTGGCCCGTGCCGCCACCGACGGGCCGCACCACCTCGGGCTGGCCGAACTCAAGATTGCCGTCACCCGCACCGGCACGCTCCACCTGGGCCAGCCGGACGGGCCGCTGCTGCGCGTGCTGCCGCTGCCCTACGCACTGCCGCACGACACCGAACCGGCATGAACGACCGCCCGGACGCGGCGCTGTACGTCTATTACCGGCTGCCCAGCGCCGCCCGCTGGCAGGCACAAACCGAGCTGGCGGCAGCCCACGCGGCGCTGCAGGCCACCTGGCCGAGGCTCTCCAGCCGCGTGCTGCAAAAATCGGACGCCGAGTCAGCGGCAGCGATTCGTGATGAAATGCTCACCTGGATGGAAATCCATCACCAGCCGGGTGGACTCGACACCTCGACCATTGCCAGCATCTGCGAGATGCTGGCCCCATGGCCGAGCGCGCGCGTGGGGGCTCGGCATGTCGAAGTCTTTGCCACACTGCCTGCCAGCGGTGCCCTCTGATGTGCCTAGCTGCCCTTGCCATTGACCACAGCCGACGCTTTCCGCTCGTGCTCGCCGCCAACCGCGACGAGTTCTTCGAGCGGCCCACCGCGCGCCTGGGCTGGTGGACACGCCCCGGCAGTGACACCGAAATCCTCTCGGGCCGTGACCTCAGCGCCGGTGGTACCTGGTTCGGTCTGACGGCGGCCGGCAAGTTCGGGCTGCTGACCAACCTCCGCGATCCGGCCCGCCAGGATCCGCAAGCCCCCTCCCGCGGCCACATCATCCCCGACTGGCTCACGACCACGGCCAGCCCCGACCGGTTCTGGGTCCGCGCTGCACTGACGGGGCACAACGGCTTCAACCTGATCGCCGCCGATTTCGCGCACGGCGACTGCTGGTGGCTCAGCAGTGCCCGCGCCTCGCCGACCCGGCTGGAAAGCGGCGTGTTCGCGCTCTCCAACGGTGTGCTCGACGCGCCTTGGCCCAAGGTCCGGCGTCTGAAACAGCAGCTCGGCGACGCGGTGTCGCAGGCCACCGAGGCCGCCGACACCGTCCCCGGTGCCGATGCGCTGGCCCAGGTGCTGCTCAACGCCTTGACCGACACCGCCCAGGCCCGCGACGACGAACTCCCGTCCACGGGGGTGTCGCTGGAGCTGGAGCGCGCCCTCTCGCCGATCTTCATCCGCACCCCGGACGGTCGCTACGGCACCCGCTGCTCGACCGTGCTCATCACCGAACGCATCGGTCGCCACCTCATCACCCAGGTCTACGAGCGCAGCTACCCGGCCGGCCCCGGACTCGCGCTGATGCGCCGGGCGACGCTGAAGGACTGGCCACCGCGCTACCAGACCGAGCCAGTGCGGGTCAGCGACCACCGCGGCGGGCGCGCGGCGCTGGGCAGCGTGGCCTCGCCGGTGTCGGATGCCGTGCTGGACGAGCACGACAGCAGCCCGGACCTGAACGCCCCACCCTCGCGCCTCATCAAGCCGCGGGTGCGCAGCCTGCTCAAGCCGGCGCGGCCTCGGGCGCCGGGGGGCTGACCGCGATCGAGCGCGTCATCTCGACGTGGACGATGCCAGCCTCCTCGAAGTGCGGCCCCTGTTCGGTGAATCCGAGTCGCCGGTAAAAAGGCACCGCCGAGGACTGGGCGTGCAGCAGCACCGTGTGGTCGCCCCGCGCCGCCGCTGCCGTGGTCAGCGTCTCCAGCACCCGCCGACCCACCGAGCTGCCCCGCAGCGGCGCGATCACCGCCATGCGCCCCAGCCGCGCCACCCCCGGTGCATGGACCAGCAAGCGCCCGGTCGCCAGCGGCATCCCCAGCCGGTTCAGCACAAGCGCATGGACGGCGCTCGGGTCGGCCTCGTCGAGTTCCATGTCGAGCGGGATGCCCTGCTCGCGCACGAACACCGCCGTGCGGACCTCCTGCGCCGACGTGCCCAGCGTTTCCCAGTCGCCGACCTGCATGTCCAGCATCTCCGCGCCCGCCTCGAAATCGAGCAGCAGCGCGCGCAGTGCAGCGGGCACCGGGCGGCTGGACTGCGTGGCCGGATCGGCGAAGACGTAGACCAGCTCCACCGTGACCAGCAGCTTCTCGGCACGGAAGATGGCGCCGTGCAGCCGCAGCGAGGTGTTGCCGATGTGCTCGCAGCGGATCGCCACGTCGAGCTGCTCGTCGAAGCGGGCGCTGCCGACGTAATCGAGCGTCGCCTTGCGCACGTAGAGATCGCCCCCCAGCCACGCCATCGTCGCCTGGTAGGGCACGCCGAGCGCACGCCAGTAGTCGGCCACCGCGGTGTCGAAGTAGTTCAGGTAGTGGCCGTTGAAGACGATCTGCTGCAGATCGACCTCGGACCAGCGCACCCGCAGTCGGTGCGAAAAACGGTAGTGGCCGCGCAACGCCATGGTGGATTCCTCGGGAGTTCGGAGTGAGAGAGCAGGTTCAGGCCAGCAGCGCCGCCCGCAGCGCCTCGGCGATGGCCTGCTGCGCCAAGGCCGCTTCGGGAATGGCGCGGCCGAGCTTGATGAAGTCGTGCGTCACCCCCTTGTACAGCTCCAGCTCGACCGCACCGCCCGCCATGCGCAGCGCATCGGCGTAGGCCAGACCCTCATCGACCAGCGGGTCGCACTCGGCCAGCCCGATCCAGGCGGGGGCGAGTCCTGCGTGGTCGTCGGCCAGCAGCGGGGCGAAGCGCCAGTCGGTGCGGTCGGCGTGGTCGATGTACTGGTCGAAGAACCAGTCGATGCCGGCTTTTTCGAGCAGGAAGCCTTCGGCGTAGCGGGCGTGCGAGGCGGTGTCGGCATGGGCGGTGGTGCCTGGCGTGATGAGTACCTGCAAGGCCAGCGGCAGACCGGCGTCCCGCGCCATCAAGGCGAGGACGGCCGCCAGCGTGCCCCCTGCGCTGTCGCCACCGACCGCGAGCCGGGAGCCGTCGAGTCCGAGCGTGTCCGCATGGCGTGACAGCCACTGCAAGGCGCCCCAACTGTCCTCGACCGCTGCGGGGAAGCGGTGCTCGGGCGCCAGCCGGTAATCGAGCGCCACCACCGCCACGCCGCTGCGCAACGCCAGTTGGCGGCACAGGCTGTCGTGCGTCTCCAGACCGCCGACGGTGAATCCCCCGCCGTGCAGGTACAGCAGCACAGGCAGGACACCCGCCTCGCGCGGCTGCGGTGCATAGAGACGAGCCGGTCGTTCGGTGCCCGGACCCACGGGCAGCACCAGCGCCTGCACCCGCGGCAGCGGCGCGCGCGGTGGCTCCAGCACCTCGGCAGCGGCGGTGTAGAGCCGCCGCGCCTCGACCGCACCGAGTGCGTGCAGCGGCGGGCGGTTCGCCTTGCGGATGCGCTGGAGCAGGTCGCGCATCGCGGGGGTGAGGCGGTGGGCGCCCATCAGGTGGACTCCAGCGGGGTGACGCGGCCCAGCGGGCAGCCGTCCTGCAGCCACTGCGCGAGTTCGTCGGCCAACCGCTGGCTCTCGGCGACGGCGGTGGTCCACGCCCGCGCCCGTCCGGCGTGGTCCTTGCCCCATGCCTTGAAATCGCTGCGGTCGGGCAGCTTGCCGCCGGGCAGGGTCGCAGCCCAGGCCGGGTCCGGGGCGAGCACGATCAGGTTGTCCAGCCACGGCGTCGGCCGGTGGCGGTGGCGCAGCCCCTTGTCCAGCCAACCCGGCACCAGCCGCGGCTGGAAATGCGGGTAGAGCACCAGCCCGCCGGATTCGGGCGTGGCGGCGATCTCGCGCCAGGGCCAGTGCAGGTGGTAATCGGTGATGCCGCCGTCCCAGTAGGCGCCACGCGGCGCGCCGGGAATGTCGTGGACGGCGTCGAGCCAGAACGGGATCGAGCCTGACCCGAGGATGCTCGGCAGCAGGTTGTCGGGTGTCAGTGGCACATGGCGGGTTGGCAGGTCGTCCAGCGGCAGCGGCAGGGCCTCCCGGACATCGGAAAACACCACCCGCTCCAGCCAGCCACCGAGCCTGCGCCGGCTGCACAGATTGCCCAGGAACGCCCCGGCATAGCCCAGCCCGGTCGCCCACGGCCGCTCGCGGCGCAAGAGCCAGTGCCGCCCCCGGCTGGTGACGACGTGCAGCCGCAAGCGTGGATGCGCCAGCACCTCGGCATGCCGTCCCGCGAGCTGCGCGTCCAGCAGCGCGGCGAACCGCTGGCTGACGTTGCGCGGGGACTGGCGTTCGCCAGGGGGTGGGTCGTAGCGTTCGGTGCTGTAGTCCCGCGCCAGCCGGGCGAGTGCGGCGTCCGGATCGGGCAGTGCCGCGCAGGCCATGCGCCAGGCGCCGATGCTGGCACCGACCAGATGCACCGGTGGCCCGTCGCCGCGCAGCCACTGGCCGAACAGGAACCGGTCGATCGGCGTCAGCACCAGACCCTTCGGCCCACCCGCTGCCGCCGCCACCGCCCGCACATCCACTGGCCGCAACCCGTGTGCCGCCAGATGCAGGCGGGCGCGGGGGCCCGCGAGAATCTGGAGACTGGGCATCAACGCTTGGTGGACTCGATCACGCCACAGGCGATGCGCGCACCCGAGTTGCCGGTCGGCTGGGTCTTGTAGTCGTCCGGGCCGGCATGGACGATCAGGCCGCGGTTGGCCAGATCGGTCGGGCCGCCATCGCCCAGCGTCACGCCGGTCAGGTGGAAGCGCACCTCGGCCTTGCCCTCGACATCGGCCTTCAGCGAGGGCATGTCGCCGGCGTGGTGGTCGGCGTCCTGCGCGCCATGCGGCTTGGCGGTCGGGTTGAAGTGGCCGCCGGTGCCCATGCCGTCACCGCTGCTGCAGTCGCCCTTGTCGTGGACGTGGAAGCCGTGTTCACCGAAGGGCTTCAGGCCACTGAGGCGGGCGTGGACCATCACATGGTCGCCGTGCTGCTTGAAAGTGACCGTGCCGTTGGCCGTGTTGCCCTTGGTCGCTTCGAGCTTGGCAGTCGCACTTGGGCCATCGCCCATCATGCGGTCACGCATGGAACCCATGCCTTCTTTCACGGCGCCCATGCCGTCCTTCATCGCAGAACAGCCGGACAGCGCCAGAACGGCGGCCGACAGGGCCAGCAGGGTGCGAACGGGGGTCATCTTCATCGTGGTTCTCCTTGCGCGCCGACATGGCGGTGTGTGCATTTTGTCTGAATCTGCCGGCTTCAACGCCCGCCCTTCAGCTTGGCAAACGCTGCTGCCATGGCATTGCCACCCGCTGGTGCAGAAGCCGGTGCGCCGCGTGCAGGACGCTGTTCCCCGCGCCCCGCCGGCCGGAAACTGTTGTCCACTTTGGCCGCGCCCTTGGGCTGCGCAGGTGCATCGAGCTTCATCGTCAGCGCGATCCGCTTGCGCGCCAGATCGACCTCGACCACGCGCACCTTCACGATGTCACCGGTCTTGACGATCTCGCGCGCATCGGTGACGAACTTGTTGCTCAACTGGCTGACGTGGACCAAACCGTCCTGGTGGACGCCCAGATCGACGAACGCGCCGAACTGCGCCACGTTGCTCACCGTGCCTTCGAGCACCATGCCTTCGACGAGATCCTGGATGTCCTCGACACCGTCATTGAAGCGCGCGACCTTGAAATCCGGCCGGGGATCGCGTCCCGGTTTTTCCAGCTCGGTGAAGATGTCCTGGACCGTGATCGCGCCGAACTTCTCGTTGGCGAAGGCTTCGGGCTTGAGCGACTTCAGCACGTCGCTGCGGCCCATCAGCTCCGCAATCGGCCGCCCGGTCTTCGCGATCATCTGCTCGACCACGGGATAGGTTTCCGGGTGGACGCCCGTGATGTCGAGCGGGTTGTCGCCGCCGCGGATGCGCAGAAACCCCGCCGCCTGCTCGAAGGTCTTCGGGCCAAGCCCGGTCACGTCCAGCAGTTGCTTGCGGTTGCGGAAAGCGCCGTTCGCATCCCGCCAGCGCACGACGCTCGCCGCCACCGACGCACTCAGCCCCGACACCCGCGACAGCAGCGGTGCCGACGCCGTGTTCAGGTCCACCCCCACCGCGTTCACGCAATCCTCGACCACCGTGACCAGCGTGCGCGCCAGCTCGCTCTGGTTCACGTCGTGCTGGTACTGGCCGACGCCGATGCTCTTCGGGTCGATCTTGACGAGTTCGGCCAAGGGGTCTTGCAAGCGCCGTGCAATCGACACCGCGCCGCGCAGGCTCACGTCCAGGTCTGGCAACTCCTTCGACGCGAACTCCGACGCCGAGTAGACGGAAGCGCCCGCCTCGGACACCACCACCTTGTCGATCTGGCGGTCGGGTGCGAGCTGCTGCAGGCGCTTGATCAGGTCGGCGGCGAGCTTGTCGGTCTCGCGGCTGGCGGTGCCGTTGCCGATGGCGATGAGGTTCACGCCGTGGGCCGCGCAGAGCTTGGCCAGCGTGTGGAGAGCGCCTTCCCAGTCGCGGCGCGGCTCGTGCGGGTAGACGGTGGACGTGTCCAGTACCTTGCCCGTGTCGCTCACCACGGCGACCTTCACGCCCGTGCGGATGCCGGGGTCCAGCCCCATCACGACGCGCTTGCCCGCCGGCGCGGCCAGCAGCAGATCGCGCAGGTTCTCGCTGAACACCTTGATCGCCACGCCCTCGGCACTCTCGCGCAGGCGGGTGAACAGGTCGCGCTCCAGGCTCAGGCTGAGCTTGACCTTCCAGGTCCAGGCGATCGTCTTGCGGATCAGGTCGTCGCTCGCGCGCTTGGCCTGGCTCCAGCCGAGGTGGATGGCGATCTTGCCTTCCGCGAGCGACGGCTGCCCCGGCTGCGGCTCTTCCGCCAGCGCGAGCTTCACGTCCAGCATGTCCAGACCCCGGCCGCGGAACACCGCCAGTGCCCGGTGCGAGGGCACGCGGCTGATCGGTTCGCCGTAGTCGAAGTAGTCGCGGAACTTGGACACGTCCGGGTGGTGCTCGTCCTTGCCGTCCATGCGTTTCGACTTGAACAACCCTTCCGTCCACAGCCACTCGCGCAGTTGCTTGACCAGCACCGCGTCCTCCGCCCAGCGTTCGCTCAGCAGATCACGCACGCCGTCGAGCACCGCCAGCGCATCGGCAAAACCGGCATCCGGGTTGAGGAAGGCGGCGGCTTCGGCCTTGGGATCCAGCGACGGATCGGCGAACAGCTTGTCGGCCAGCGGCTCCAGCCCCGCTTCGCGGGCGATCAGGCCCTTGGTGCGGCGCTTGACCTTGTACGGCAGGTACAGGTCTTCCAGCTCCTGCTTGGTCGGCGCGGCCTCGATCGCGCTGCGCAGTGCGGGCGTCAGCTTGCCCTGCTCGTCGATGCTCTTGAGCACCGCGTCGCGTCGGTCCTCCAGCTCGCGCAGGTAGCCCAGGCGCGACTCCAGCTCTCGCAGTTGGATGTCGTCCAGCCCGTCGGTGACTTCCTTGCGGTAGCGGGCGATGAAGGGCACCGTGGCGCCGCTGTCGAGCAGGTCGATGGCGGCCTTGATCTGGGCCGGGCGGGCCTTCAGTTCGGAGGCGATCTGAAGCAGGATTTTCTGGGCCTGTGGGGCGTTTTGTGCGTGTTCCAAACCGGTTCGAGAGGCAGTTCGAGAGGCGGCAGAGTTTGCCACAGGGCCTTGGAGCGCACCGGCCACACCGATTGCGCATACTGGCAGGACACCGTGTCCACTCTCCCGCGCCATGACCGATTCCACGCCCGCCCCCGCCGATCTGCCCAACGTCGATGCCACCCTGTTCGACCGCCCCAGCGGCGACCGCCTGCAAGCCGTGGGCCGATCGACCCACGCCCCGCGCATCCTGTTGCTCTACGGCTCGCTGCGTACACGCGCATTCAGCAAGCTGCTGACGCTGGAGGCCGCCCGGCTGCTGCAGGCCATGGGCGCCGAGACGCGGATCTTCGATCCGACTGACCTGCCCCTGCCCGACGGCGCGCCCGACACCCACCCGAAGGTGGTCGAGCTGCGCGAAGCCGCCACCTGGGCGGAAGGCATGGTCTGGACCTCGCCCGAACGCCACGGCGCCATGACCGGCATCCTGAAGGCGCAGATCGACTGGATTCCGCTGTCCATCGGCGCCGTGCGCCCGACACAGGGCAAGACGCTGGCGGTGATGGAGGTCTCAGGGGGGTCGCAGTCCTTCAACGCGGTCAACCAGATGCGCGTCCTGGGCCGCTGGATGCGCATGATCACCATCCCCAACCAGTCCTCGGTTGCCAAGGCGTTCATGGAATTCGACGAGGCCGGCCGCATGAAACCGTCGGCGTACTACGAGCGGGTCGTCGATGTGATGGAGGAGCTGGTGAAGTTCACGCTGCTGACCCGCGACGTGGCGCCTTATCTGGTGGACCGCTACAGCGAACGGCGCGAGAGCGCGGCCGAGTTGTCGAAGCGTGTGAACCAGCGCGCCATCTGATCGGATCGGATCGGATCGGAAGAAGGAGAATCCGCGCATGAGTGCAGACCACGATCACCACCATGGCCACAGCCACAGCCACGCCCCGGCGAATTTCAACGCCGCCTTCGCCATTGGCATCGGCCTGAACATCGCCTTCGTGGCGATCGAAGCGTTCTACGGCTGGAAGGTGAACTCGCTGGCGCTGCTGGCCGACGCAGGGCACAACCTGAGCGACGTGATCGGCCTGGCGCTGGCCTGGGGCGGCGCCGTCGCCGGCAAGCTCACCCCCGACCACCGCTACACCTACGGCCGCAAGCGCGCCAGCATCGTCGCCGCCTTCGTCAACGCCGTGCTGCTGCTGGTGGCGATGGGGTCGCTGGGCTGGGAGGCGGTGCTGCGGCTGCAGTCGCCCGAGCCGGCCGAGGGCGTGACCATGATGGCGGTGGCCGGCGTGGGCATTGTCATCAACGCCGCCACCGCGCTGCTGTTCCTGCGCGGCAGTGAACACGACCTCAACCTGCGCGGCGCCTACCTGCACATGACCGCCGATGCGCTGGTGTCGGCGGGCGTCGTGGTGGCGGGCGGGCTGGCGCTGTGGCTGGGCTGGGCGTGGATCGACCCGGTGGTCAGCCTGCTGATCGCGGCCGTGATCGTCTGGGGCACCTGGGGCTTGTTCAAGCAGTCCCTGCATCTGCTGTTCGACGGCGTGCCCGACAGCGTGGACCTGGCCGCCGTGGACACCCTGCTCGCCGCCCTGCCCGGCGTGGCGCGGGTCCATGACCTGCACGTCTGGGCGATGGGCACCACCGACATCGCGCTGACCGCCCACCTCGTCATGCCGGACGGTGGCGCCGACGATGCGTTCTTGCAGCACACCACCACGCAATTGCACGACCGCTTCGGGATCGACCATGTGACGCTGCAGGCCATGCGCGTGCCGTTCAACCCTGGCTGCCGATCCTGACGCCACCGGCGAGGCTGGCAAGCTGGTCGCCACAACGCTCCTTCGTCCCTGCCGGCACCTTGCCCGTGATCGCCACCGACGCCGGTGCGGCCAGCATCCGCTCGAACTGCAGCCGCACCGCGTCAGCATCGATCGCCGCGATCTGCACCATCCACGTCTCCGGCGCACGCACACGGCCGAACACGAACAGATCCTGCGCCGCGCCCTCCAGCCGGCGCTGGGAACGTTCACGGGCACGCACGCTGCGCACGGCCAACTGGTTGCGGGCACGCTCCAGATGCACCGGGTCGATCGAGGCCGCATGCGCCTGCAGCAGCGTGGTGACTTCGGCGAACAGCGCGTCCAGATGCTCCGGCGTGGTGGAGGCTTCGATGACGAACTGCCCCGCCAGATCCGACACGTCCGCCGAACACCCGGCGTAGTACACCAGCCCCAGCCGCTCGCGTACCCGGTCGAGCAGCGGTGAACTCATGCCCTCGCCGAACACGGTGGCGGCCACCACGGCGGCGGGCATGTCGGGGTCGGTCTGCGTCGGGATCGGGAAACCCAGCACCACATGTGTCTGGTTGGAGCCGCTCTGCCGCCGGGCGCGCACGCCGCCGAGGTAGGCGGGCGCGGCGACAAGGTTCGGCGTTCCCGCGGGCATGGCGCCGAACACCGCCTCGGCCTGCACCGCCATCGCCTGCGGATCGACCGGGCCGGCCACTGCGACGATGACGTTGCAGCCCGTGTACTGCCGCTGCACGTAGCCCATCAGCTCGTCGCGGCTGAACCGCTCGATGTTGCGCCGCTTGCCGATCACCGGCTGCGCCAGCGGGTGGCGACCGTAGCAGGCTTCGTCGAAGAGCTTGAACGCGGTGGACAGCGCATCGTCCTCGTCCTCCAGATACTCCTGCAGGATCACCTGCCGCTCGCGCTCCAGCTCGGCCTCGGGGAACTGGCTCTCCAGCACAATGTCGCCGAGCATGCCGATGAACTGTCCGGCGTGCCGGGCCAGACCGCGCAGGTGGTAGGCGGTGTGGTCCTTGTCGGTGTGGGCGTTGGCCTCGGCGCCGAGCTGTTCGGCGTCGAGGTTGATGCGCTGGCAGTCGCGGGTGCGGGTGCCCTTGAACGCCATGTGCTCGACGACATGGCTGATGCCGTTGAGCCGCGCACTTTCGTGGCGGCTGCCGGTGCGCACGTAGACGCTGACGCAGACGCTTTCCAGGTGCGGCTGCACGAGGGTGAGCACGCGGACGCCGTTGGCGAGGGTGTGGACGTGGGTGTCGGGATCAGGACGGGAATCGGTCATGCGGCATTGTGACGGTGTGCCTCACCCGCCGCGCAGCGCCGCCCGCAACTTGTCCCCCAGATCCGGCCGCTCCTTGAACGGATCGGTCGGGTTGCGCCCCTGCAGCACGTCCTCCAGCCGCGTGCCGACCAGCCCGATCGCCCGCGGGTGGCTGTAGATGTAGAACTGCCCGGCCAGCACGGCGTCCACCACCTTCTGCGCCACCTCGGCCGCGCTCACCTTGCCGCTGGTGACTGCCTTGTCGCCCATCGCCTTGCCGATCAACTGGCTCTGCGTCGGCTGCGCGGCGGGCAGGTCGGCGGGGCGGTTGCGCTCGCTCTGGTGGATGCCGGTCGGCACGAAGTACGGGCACAGCACGCTGGCACTGACCTGCGACGTGACCAGCGACAAATCCTGAAACAGCGTCTCCGACAGGCTCACCACCGCGTGCTTGGTGACGTTGTAGACGCCCATGTTCGGCGCGTTCAGCAGCCCGGCCATCGAGGCGGTGTTGACGATGTGGCCCTCCCAGTCCGGGTCGGCCTTGGCGGCGGCCAGCATCATCGGCGTGAACACCCGCACCCCGTGCGCGACGCCCATCAGGTTGACCCCGACCACCCATTCCCAGTCGGCCAGCGTGTGCTCCCAGATCAAACCGCCCGTGCCGACACCCGCGTTGTTGAACACGAGATGCGGCACGCCGAAGCGTTCAAGTGTCGCCGCACCCATCGCCTCGACCTGATCTGCCTTGGATACATCGAGCCGGAACGCCAGCACCTCGGCGCCGTTGGGTTGCCCGAGTGCCGTGACTTCGGCTGCGGCGCGGTCGAGCGCGTCCTGCTGCACGTCGGCCATCACGATCTTCATGCCCTGCGCTGCGCACAGCCGCGCCAGCTCCAGCCCGAAGCCGGACGCCGCGCCGGTCAGTACGGCGGTCTTGCCAATGAGTGACTTCATCGCGGTGGCTCCTCAGACCAGCTTGACGAGCTGCTTGCCGAAGTTCTTGCCCTTCAGCAGACCGAGGAAGGCGTCCGGCGCACTGGCGATGC
>NZ_JAAFKF010000088.1 GCF_013299175.1 Sphaerotilus sp. | reverse complement strand
ACCTCGTCATCGACGCCAGCTACGGCAACGACACCGTCTACGGCACGGCGGCAGCCGACACCATCGTCGGCGGCGGCGGCAACGACCTGCTCGACGGCGGTGGCGGCGGCGACACCTACCGTGTCACAGGCAACGAGGCGGGGGGCTGGAGCAGCTTCCAGAACTTCGACACCTACGCCGACAGCGGGACCAGCGGCACCGACCGGATCGTGGCGCTCGGCACCGGCAATGTGGACATCGGCCTGCTGGGCAGCTTCGGCCCGGGCAGTGGCATCGAAGTGGTCGATGGCACGGGGGCGACGGGCACGGTGCGGCTCTACGGCGACGGCAGCAGCGCGACGCTGGACTTCCGCGGTGTGACCATCGCCGGCGCCAACGTGGTGATCGACAGCAACTACGGCAACGACACGGTGTACGGCTCGGCAGGCGCCGACACGGTCCTGGCGAGCTATGGCGACGACGTGTTCGACGGCGGCGAGGGCGGCGACACCTACCGGGTCACCGGCACCACGGCCGCGGGCTTCCAGGGCTACGACATCTACAAGGACACCGGTGCGACGGGCACCGACCGGATGGTGGTGACGGGCGCCGATGTGGACATCGGCACCCGCGGCTGGAGCGGCACCGGCATCGAGACCCTCGACGCGACCGGCGCCACTGGCACCGTGCGGCTGCTCGACACGGGCGACGCGAACCTGATCGACCTGCGCACGACGACGCTGGTCGGCAGCAACCTGGTGATCGACGCGAACTACGGCAACGACACCGTCTACGGCAGTGCCGGTGCCGACACCCTCGTCACCAGCTACGGCGACGACGTGCTTGACGGGGGTGGCGGTGGTGACACCTACCGCGTCACCGGCACCACGGCTGCCGGTTTCCAGGGCTACGACATCTACGCGGATACCGGTGCCAGCCCCGGCACCGGTGGCACCGACCGGATCGTTGCCGTCGGCAGCGGCGACGTGGACATCGGCTTCAAGGGCAACTTCGGCCCGGCCAGCGGCATCGAAGTGATCGATGCCAGCGGCGCGGCCGGCACCGTGCGCCTGCTGGGCGAAAGCGGCGCGCAGACGCTGGACTTCCGTGGCATCACCTTCGTCGGCACGCGCCTGCTCATCGACGCCGGCAACGGCAACGACGTGGTCTACGGCAGCGTCGGCGCGGACACGCTGGTCGGCAACTACGGTGACGACACGGTGGACGGCGCCGGCGGCTCCGACCTCTACCGCGTTACCGGCAACGTGGCCCTCGGCTTCCTGGGCCGCGACACCTACCGGGACAGCGGCACCACCGGCACCGACACCCTCGCCGCGCTCGGCACCGGCAATGTCGATGTGGGCGTGCAGGACTGGCAGGGCACCGGCATCGAGGTCATCGACGGCAGTGGCGCCACCGGCACGGTGCGCATCTGGGCCAACGACAGCGCCAACGTGCTCGACTTCAGCACGACCACCTTCGTGGGCGGCAATGTGCTCATCGACGGTGCCTTCGGCAACGACACCATCAAGGGCAGTGCCGGCGCCGACCTGATCAACGGCGGCGGCGATGCCGACCTGCTCGATGGGCAGAACGGCAGCGACACCTACCGCGTCACCGGCAACCGGGCGGCGGGCTGGGCGAGCTTCCAGGGTTTCGACACCTACGCCGACACCGGCACGACCGGCACCGACAAGGTGGTTGCCCTCGGCACCGGCGACGTGGACATCGGTGTGGCGGGCTGGAAGAACACCGGCATCGAGGTGGTGGACGCGACGGGGGCGACCGGCACGGTGCGCCTGCTCGGCCAGGACGCGGCCGACGCGATGGACTTCCGCACCACCACGCTGGTCGGCGCCAACCTCGTCATCGATGGTGGTTACAGCAACGACACCATCTTCGGCAGCGCCGGTGCCGACACCATCGTCGGTGGGGGCAATGACGACTGGATCGACGGCGCCGGCGGTGGCGACACCTTCCGCGTGACCGGCAACGCCGCGGGAGGCTGGAGCAGCTTCAACGGCTACGACACCTACAGCGACACCGGCACCAGCGGCATCGACCGGCTCGTGGCGGTGGGTGCCGGGGCGGTCGATATCGGGCTGGCGGGCTGGCAGAACACCGGGGTCGAGGTCATCGACGCCACCGGGGCTGCCGGCCTGGTGCGCCTGCTGGGTGGCGATGGGGCGACGGTGCTCGACTTCCGCACCACGACCTTGACGGGCGCCAACCTCGTCATCGACGGTGCCTGGGGCAGCGACACGCTCATCGGCAGCGCCGCTGCGGACCAGATCATCGGCGGCGGCGGCGACGACAGCGTCGATGGCTACGAGGGCAGTGACACCTACCTGATCACGGGCAATCTGGCGGCGGGCTGGCAGTCCTTCCAGGGCTACGACGCCTACCACGACACCGGTACCACTGGCGTGGACACGATCCGCGCACAAGGCGCCGGCGACGTGGACATCGGCCTGCTCAACTTCGACGCCAGCAGCGGCATCGAGGTGATCGACACCACCGCCGTGCTCGGGCAGGCCCGCATCGTCGGCTCGTGGTCCGATGACGTGATCGACCTGAGCGGCACCACGGTCCTCGGCAGCCGTGTCGTCATCGACGGCAGCGGTGGCTCCGACCTGATCTTCGGCACGGCGGGCAATGACACCATCATCGGTGGCAGTGGCGCGGACTCGCTGGCCGGCGGGATGGGCAACGATGTCTACCGCGTGGGCCGGGGCATGGGGCTGGACGTGATCTGGGACTACGACGAGACCGTGGGCAACCGCGATGTGGTCGAGTTCGGTGCCGGCGTGACCACCGATCAGCTCTGGTTCAAGCGGCTCGACGGCTTCCTGGAGATCAGCATCATCGGCACCTGGGACCGCATCTATGTCATGGACTGGGACACCGGCCCGGCCAGCCAGATCGAGCAGTTCCGCACCGCCGACGGCCATGTCCTCCAGAACACCAAGGTCGAGAGCCTCATCAGCGCCATGGCGGCCTTCGATGCGCCGCCGTCCAATGGCACGGCCACGCTGTCGCAGACCTACCGCGACGCGCTCTTGCCGGTGATCACGACGGCCTGGTCCTGACCGGGGTCAGAGCTTCATCTCCAGCCGCAGCGCCCACGCGGTGCTGCCGGGGTCGCTGGTCGTTGCCACCTGCCGGGAGGTGGCCGTCGTGAAGGTGCTGCCGTTCACGTTGTCGAGCGGCAGCAGGTTGCTGACCGAGGCACGCAGTTGCACCTCGGGCGTGAAGGTCCACAGCGCGTAGGCGTCGATCACGCGGCGCGTGTCCACCGTGTTGCGCTGCTGGTCGCTGAGCTGGATCGCGTAGGTCGGCGTGAAGTTGAGGCTCGTGCCCAGCGTCAGCGGCAGGCCGCGCACGCGCCAGTCCGCCCCGAGGTTTCCGCTCCAGTCCGGCTGCTTGTCCAGGCGGTTGTCCGGGCCACCGACGCTGTTCACCCGCGAGCGGAAGGCGCTCACGTTGGCGCGCAGCTCCACGGGTGGCGCGTTCTCCGCCACCAGCTCGCTCAGGCGGAACTTGGCCTCCAGTTCGACGCCGCGTGTCACCGCATCGCCGATGTTCTGCGGGCGCGACACCCAGCGTTGCACCCCGCCGACCGTCTCCAGCGTGGTCTGCGCGCGGATGAGCTGGTCGATGCGGCGCTCGAACACGCCGATGCTCAGCACGCCGCCTGCGGTCAGGTAGTGCTCGAAGGCGAGGTCCAGCCCGGTGGCCAGTTCGGGCTTGAGCTGCGGGTTGCCGGCGCGGTCGGGGTTGGTGTCGAGGTTGGTGCCGGTGGACTCGCTGCGGCGGGCGATGAGGTTGGTCAGCGTCGGGGCGCGGTAGCTGCGGGTCAGGCTCAGGCGCACCAGATCCTTGCCGCCTTCGACCAGCTTCCAGGCGGCGTGGAACAGCGGCGTCACGACACTGCTGCGGCTGCTGACCTGTCCGTCGGCGGCGTCGCTCACCGTGTCGATCGCCTCCCAGCGCAGGCCACCCTGCAGCGACCACTGTGGCGTCACCGTCCACTCGTCCTGGGTCCACAGTGCGGTGCGGCGGGTGCGGGCCTGCAGGTTGTCGCCGACCTCGCCATTGAGCGAGCGCACGCCGGTGCTGCTGGTCTCCAGCGTGGTGCGGGTCTCGTCGCGCTGGTTCTGCTCGGTCTCCCAGCCCAGCGAGAGCAGGTGCGCGCCGTCGCCCAGGGCCTGCGCGAGCTTGCCGCCGGTGCTCAGGCCGCGTTCCTGGCCGGTGCGGTCGTCGTCGATGCGGCGCAGGGCCGTGCCGCTGGCGTTGCGTTCGTTGCGCACGCTGTCGCTGGTGCTGCGGCTCAGGCTGCCGCCGGCCTTCAGCTCCACACGCAGGCCGCTGGCCAGCCGCGTCTGCCACTGGGCATTGAGCCGGGCGAGGGCGAAGCGGTTGTGGCCGGTCTTGTCGGCATCGGCGAAGTCGGGCACGGCGGTGGGCAGCAGCGATTGCAGGTGCTGCGCCGTCTGGTTGCGCGCACCGGACAGGATCACGAACGGCATCAGCGCGAAGGTCTCGCCCGCTCCCAGCCGCCACTGCATCCGCCCGCCGGCATGGACCGCCTGGCGCTGCGTGCGTTCGTCGGTGGTGCGTTGCTCGTCGAGCGTGGTGGCACCGTCGGCCAGCCGGGTCTCGGTGGTGCGCAGAGCGGTCTGGTCCACCGTGCTCCCGCTGTTGGCGGTGGCCGAGAGGTTGTAGCTGAAATCGTCGAGCTGCTCGGCGCGGGTCCAGCTCACGCTGGGCTGCCAGTGGCCGTCGTCGTGGCCGAGGCGCACATGGACGTTGTTCAGCCGCTGGCGCACCGACTCGCGCAGCACGATGTTGATGGTGCCGGCAATCGCCTGCGCGCCGGTCTCTGCCGTGGGGCCGCGGGTGATCTCGATGCGCTCGACCTGGTCAGGGGTGAGCGAGTCGAGCGTCATGCCATAGGGCATGCGCTCGCCGTTGAGCAGGATCTGCGTGTAGCCGCTGCCCAGCCCGCGCATCCGCACATCCCCGCCGCGTCCCGGCCGCCCGCCGCCCAGCGTCACGCCGGGCAGCCGCTTGAGCACCTCGCTGACGGTGGCGTCGCCCATGCGCTCGATCTCCTCGCGGCCGACCACCGTCTTGGCGGCGGTGGACTGCTGGCGCTGGGCGGTGTCGGTGGGCGCGGTGCGGCGGATCTCGACGCGCTCCAGGGTGGCGGCGGGCGCGGTGCTGGGGGCGGGCGGGGCCTCGCTGGTCTGTGCCTGCGCTGCGCTGGCGAGCAGCAGCAAGGACAGCGGCAGGGACAGCGGCACCGGGGCGGGCAGGGGATGGCGGGTGGGCAGGGTAGGCATGGACGGCATTGTCTCGCCAGTCTCGCTAGACTCGCGCCCCATGACTGAAACCCTGCGCTCTACTCCCGCATTGGCCGATCTGGCGGGCCGCCGCCTCGTGCTTGGACTCACTGGCGGCATCGCCTGCTACAAGAGCGCCGAATTGCTGCGCCTGCTGGTCAAGGCCGGCGCCGAGGTCCATGTGGCGATGACCGACGCGGCGCAGCGGTTCATCACCACCGAGACGATGCAGGCGCTGTCCGGCCATCCCGTCTCGACCGACACCTGGGACGCCCGCGAACCCAACGGCATGCCCCACATCAACCTGACCCGCGGCGCCGACGCCGTGGTGATCGCCCCCGCCAGCGCCGATTTCCTGGCCCGTCTGGCGCAAGGCCGCGCCGACGACCTGCTGAGCCTCACCTGTCTCGCCCGCCCGCTGGCCAGCGGTGCCGCCGACGCCCGCCCGGTGCCGCTGATCCTCGCGCCGGCCATGAACCGCGAGATGTGGTCCCACCCGGCCACGCAGCGCAACCTCGCGCAGGTGCAGGCCGACGGTGCGCTGGTGCTCGGTGTGGAGGCCGGGATGCAAGCCTGCGGCGAGATCGGCGATGGCCGCATGATCGAGCCGGCCGCCATCGTCGAAGACCTGATCGCCGCGCTCTCGCCCAAGCCGCTGGCCGGTCTGCGCGTGCTGATCACCGCGGGGCCGACCTTCGAGGCGATCGACCCGGTGCGCGGCATCACCAACCTGTCGAGCGGCAAGATGGGCTTCTCGCTGGCCCGCGCCGCCCGCGAAGCGGGGGCCGACGTGACGCTGGTGGCCGGGCCGGTGCATCTGGAGACGCCGCGCGGGGTGCGCCGGATCGATGTCCGCTCGGCGCAGCAGATGCACGACGTGGTGCTGCCCGCCGCGCCGTTGCACGACCTGTTCATCGCCACCGCCGCGGTCGCGGACTGGCGGCCGGCGAGCCTGTCCGCCCACAAGATCAAGAAGGACGGCAAGAAGATCGCGCCCACCTTCGAACTCAGCGAGAACCCCGACATCCTCGCCGCGGTGGCGGCGCTGCCGGATCGGCCGTACTGCGTCGGTTTCGCGGCGGAAAGCGAGAAGCTCGAACACCATGCCCGCGAGAAGCTCATCCGCAAGAAGGTGCCGCTGATCGTCGGCAACCTCGGCCCGGCCACCTTCGGCCGTGACGACAACGCGCTGCTGCTGGTCGATGCCGACGGTGCCCGCGCATTGCCCGCAGACGGTAGCCGCTGTGACAAGCAGGTACTGGCACGGGCGCTGGTGGCCGATGTGGCGCGTCGGATGAGGCAGCGCCATGCATAAGCGGCTGTGGATGGTCACGGCCAGCCTGGGCCTGGGTGGACTGCCGGCGCAGGCGGACTCCGGTGCCACGCTGCCACGGGTCGAGATCACGGGCAGCCAGTTGCGCCGCCCGGTCACGGAATCGGGGCTGCCGCTGCAGACCATCGGTCGTTCTGAAATAGAGCGGTCGGGTGCCACCTCGCTGGCCGAGCTGCTGCAGCGCCTGCCGATGGTGCAGGGGCAGCAGGCCATCACTGACAGCGTCGGCAACGACGGCAACGGCATCACCACCGTGTCGCTGCACAACCTGGGCGCCAAGTACACGCTGGTGCTGCTGAACGGGCAGCGCATGGCGTCGAGCGACGGCGGCTCGGTGATCGACCTCGGCACCTTGCCGCTGGCCGCGCTGGAGCGCATCGAGATCCTGGGCGACGGCGCCTCGGCGGTCTATGGGGCGGACGCGATCGGCGGCGTGGTCAACCTGATCCTGCGCCAGGGCGAGACCCCGCTGTTCGTGAACACCCGCCTCACCGCACCGCAAGGCGCGGGTGGTGGTGGCTGGCAGCTCGCGCTCGGGCAGGGTCTCGGCGATCTGGCCCGCGACGGCTACGCGCTGACCTGGGTGGCCAGCCACGACCGGGCGCGGACCTTGCGGGCGGCCGATCGGGCGGTGTCGGCCAGCGGGCTGGTCCGCTTCCGCGATCCGTCGGGGCAGGAGCGGCTGTTCTTCAACGGTTCGGTGCGCGCTGCACCGGCCAACGTGGCGGTGGACTACACCGACGCCGCGGGTGCCGCCCAGTCGGTCTACCTGCATCCGGGTCTGCAAGCCAACGGCCAGTGTCCGAGCGGGCACCTCGATGCCGGCGGCCAGTGCTACTTCGACTATGCCGCCACGGTGGTGGCGCAACCGCAGGTCGAGCGCGGCAGCCTGATGGCCAGCGGTGTCCTGCGGCTGGGCGCGTCGGGGTTTGACTGGCACACCGACGCCCTGCTGGCCCGCTCGCGCACCCGCGTGGCCGTGGCGCCGTACCCGGCGGACGTATCGATCGCCACCGATTCCGCCGCCTTCACCGCCCACGTCCTGCCCTGGCTGACCGACGAGCAGCGTGCCGGGCTGACCGGTGCGACGGCCTACTACCGGCTGGGTGACCTCGGCAGCCGCGTGGTGGACTACACCAACGATGCGCTGCACCTGGGTACCGGCATCGAAGGCGACACGGGCGGCTGGCACCTCCAGTCCACGCTGACGTGGTCGGCCCGCGAGCAGCGCCAGGACTACCGCAGCGGCTGGCTGCTGGGCGAGCCGTTCATGGCGGGGCTGGCGGATGGGCGGATCGACCCGTTCGCCGCGCCGGGGCAGCAGAGCGCGGCCGGGCTGGCGGCGCTGGCCGGTGCCGGCGTGCAAGGGCGCTACGACACCATGCGCAGCGACCTCTTCGGCGCCGAGCTGCGCGCCGCCACCGAGCCGTTCACGCTGCCCGGTGGTCCGGCGCAGTGGGGCGTCGGGGGCGAGTGGCGCCGCACGCTGTGGCGGCGCACGCTGTCCGACATGGCGCGCACGGGGGCCTTGCTCTCCGGCGATGTCCAGCAGGCGCACGGGGTCCAGCGCGACACCCTGGGCGCCTACACCGAGCTGCTGCTGCCCGTCACGTCGGCGTTCCACCTGACCGGGGCGCTGCGCTACGACCACCTCGGCGCGGCGGAGGATCTGCTGCACGGCCTGCGCGTCGGCAGCGCGGCGGGCCAGTTCACCTCGCAGCTCAGTGGCCGCTGGCAGATGCAGCCCGGTCTGCTGTGGCGCGCGTCGGCGGGCACGGGTTTTCGCGCCCCCGACCTGTTGCAGCTCACCCGCACGCAGGAGGACTACGGCGTCACGGCCGGCGCCTACGCCTGTCCTTTCACGGCGGCCAATGGTCTGGCCGACCACCCCTACGCGGCGCTGTGCTGGCCGGGCGCGAACCAGGTCGAGGCGGTCAAGGGCGGCAATGCGGCGCTGCGGCCCGAGCGGTCGCGGCAGTGGTCGCTGGGCGGCGCCTTCGCGCCGAGCCGCACGGTCAGCTTCGGTGCGGACCTGTGGTCGGTGCAGGTGCGCGACGCGGTGCAGGAGGTCAGCGAGCGGCTGATCCTGGCCGACCCGGTGCGCTACGCGGCGTTCTACACGACGAAGTACAAGGCTTCGACGGGGGCGGACGCGCTGGCGGTGCGGCTGCTGCCGGTGAACATCGGTCGCATCGAGGCACAGGGCATCGACTGGCGTGCGGCGTGGCGCCATGGCTCGCCGGTCGGGCGCTGGACGCAGCAACTGCAGGGGACGTGGCTGCTGCGCTCGCGCTACACCGTGCCGGGCGATGACACGGCGTGGGCATCGAGCCTGAACCGCTTCGGGGTGGATGACCGGGTGGCCTTCCGGCACACCGTGGCGCTGTCCTCGACGCTGGAGCGCGGCGCGTGGTCGCACCAGGCGCGGTTCAACTGGCGCAACGGCTACGACGACCAGCCGCAGAGCGAGTCCGACTGCGCTGTCACGACGCTGGACGGGCTGACCTGCGTGGCGGTGCAGCGCCGCGTGTCGGCCCACTGGACGATCGACTGGACGAGCACCTGGCGCTCGACACCGACCGCCGAGGTCTCGCTCGGGGTGGCCAACGTGTTCAACCGCCGCCCGCCGCTGACGCTGCGCACGGTCGGCGCGCACATGCTGGGCTACGATCCGCGCTACGCCAGTGCGGAAGGGCGCACCTTGCAGGTCGGGGTGAACTGGCGGTTCTGAGTCGGTGCCCCGTTGTTGATGAAGGAGTTTTCGATGCTGTTTGTCCATTCGACCGTGCCCGCCTTGCGCGCTGTGGCTGTCTGCGCCGCGTTGACGCTGATCGGTGTCGCGGCCCACGCCGAGGTCACGGTCAAGGAAGCCTGGGTGCGCGCCACCGTGCCGAGCCAGAAGGCCACTGGCGCGTTCATGCAACTGACCAGCACCGAGCCGGTGCGGCTGATCGAGGTCCAGTCCAGTGTGGCGAAGATCGTCGAGGTCCACGAGATGCGGATGGAGGGCGACCGCATGATGATGCAGGCGGTGCCCGGCATCGACCTCGTGCCGGGGCAGGTGCTCGAACTCAAGCCGGGCGGCTACCACGTCATGCTGATCGATGTGGTCAAGCCGGTGGGTGTCGGCGACAAGGTGCCGCTGACGCTGGTGCTCGAAGGCAAGGACAAGAAGCGCATTCAGGTGCAGGTCAGTGCCGAGGTGCGGGCGTTGAACGGCAAGCCGTCGGCACAGCAGCACCAGCATTGAACTGATCTGAACTGAACTGAACTCTGGAGTGCATTCGGTGGACGCAAGCAACCCCTACGGACTCGCCGCCCTCTGGTCCGGCTCGGACCTCGTCGCCAAGACCGTGCTGCTGATCCTGGTGGTCATGTCGGCGGGGAGCTGGTACCTGTTGGTCGTCAAGTGGATCGAGCAGCAGCGCATGCTGACCCAGGCCAAGGCGACCGAGGCGTTCTGGACCGCGACCAGCGTCGCGCAAGGGGTGGACACGCTGGCGGCAGGCAGCCCGTTCCGCTTCATCGCCCAGGCGGGGGCGGATGCGTCGGTCAAGCACGCCGGCCTGCTCGGCCAGATCGACCTGAACACCTGGATCACGATGTCGATCCAGCGCGCGATCGAGCGGGTGCAAGGGCGCCTGCAGAACGGGCTGGCCTTCCTCGCGACCGTCGGCTCGACCGCGCCGTTCGTCGGCCTGTTCGGCACCGTCTGGGGCATCTACCACGCGCTCACCGCCATCGGCGTGGCAGGGCAGGCGAGCATCGACAAGGTGGCCGGGCCGGTCGGCGAGGCGCTGATCATGACCGCCATCGGTCTGGCGGTCGCGGTGCCGGCGGTGCTGGGCTACAACTGGCTGGTGCGGCGCAACAAGGCGGTGATGGACGAGGTGCGCGGCTTCGCGGCGGACCTGCACGCGGTGCTGCTGGCGCAGGCGTCTGCCTCGGCGGCGGCGCAGTCCGCGTCGTCGAAGGGCTGACATGGCGCTGCCGCCCGGCCCGTTCGACGCCCCGGCGGGCGACGACGAGGTGCTGTCCACCATCAACACCACGCCGCTGGTGGACGTGATGCTGGTGCTGCTGATCATCTTCCTGATCACGATCCCGGTCGTCACCACGTCGATCAAGGTCGATCTGCCGCTGGAGCGCCTCAACCCGCGCCAGAGCCAGCCGGAGAATGTCGTGCTCTCGGTCGATGCGAAGGGCGTCGTCTACTGGCACGACACGCCGATGCCGAGTGCCGAGGCGCTGGTCGAGCGGCTGAAGCAGGTGTCGGTGCAGTCGCCGCAACCCGAGGTCCACATCCGCGGGGACCGTTCGGCGGCGTATGAGCCGGTCGGGCGGGTGGTGCTGGCGTGTCAGCGGGCGGGGATTGCCCGCATCTCGTTCATCACCGAGCCACCTGCGCTGCACTGACGTGGCCGCAATGCAAAGGAAACCGCCATGGCGATGAACCTCGGCCCCGGCGACGGCCTGGCCCCCGGCAACGACCCCGAGCCGATCATGGAGATCAACACCACGCCGCTGATCGACGTGATGCTGGTGTTGCTGGTGATGCTGATCATCACGATCCCGATCCAGTTGCACTCGACCGACCTGAACCTGCCGACCGGGAAACCGCCGGTCAACGCCGTGCCGCCCGAGGTGGTGAAGATCGACATCGATCCGGCCAATGTCGTGTACTGGCAGGGCGTGGCGCTGGCGGATCGGGCGGCGCTGGAGGACAAGCTGAAGGCCGCCGCCGCGCAGGCCGAGCCGCCCGAGATCCACATCCGGCCGGATGCGAAATCGCGCTATGACACCTTCGCGTCGGTGATGGTGTCGGCGCAGAAGCTCGGACTGCGCAAGCTCGGGGTGATTGGTGGGGAGCAATTCCAATGAGTGCCGTGCGGCCGGGGAGCCTGCCCGAGTTCGCGCCAAACGCTGGCACGCCGCGCTGGGTTGGCGTGGGCGTGGTGATCGGGCTGCATGTGCTGGTCGGCTGGGCGCTGATGTCGGGGCTGGCGCGCAAGGCGGTGGAGCTGGTGCGCCCGCCCATCGAGATGGCGATCATCGACGAGGTGAAACCGCCGCCTCCACCACCGCCGCCCCCGCCGCCCGAGCCGCCGAAAGTCGTCAAGCTGCAGGACGCGCCACCACCCGCGCCCGCGCCGCCACCGAAAGCCTACGTGCCGCCGCCAGAGGTCACGCCTGCGCCGACACCGCCCGCCCCGGCGATTCAGGCGGTGCAGGCCGAGCCACCGCCGAAGCAGGTCGAGATCAAACCTCCGCCGCCACCCGCGCCCCCGGCTCCGCCCGCACCACCGACGCCTCCTGCGCCCCCTGCGCCCCCTGCGCCAGTACGGGCCGAGGTCGGTGTGGTCTGCCCTGGCTATGCGGACATCCTCCAGAACACGCTGGCGGGTGTCTATGACCGCTACAGCATCACTGCTGTCGTGCGGGTGCGCTTTACCGTGCGAAGCAACCAGATCGTCGATGTGACCCCGGTGTCCGGCCCGAAAGAGTATTACCGGTTCGTGACTGCGGCCGTGCGGCGTTTCAAGTGCCAGACCAGCGGGGCGGACGAGGTCCATGTGCCACCGTTCGAGATCAGTTTTCAAGAGAATTGAGGCGCTCCGGCCGCGTCCACAGCCCCCTGGGACGCAGCACCATCACCCCGATCATCGCCAGCGCGATCAGCAACTGGCGCAGGATGTGGGCATCCAGCCGCCCATCCGTCATCGCCTGCAAGGGACCGACCGCGTAGCGCAGCACCTCCGGCAGCGCCGACAGCAGCACCGCACCCAGGACCACCCCCGGCAGGTAGCCGATGCCGCCCAGCACGACCATCGCCACGACGAGGATCGATTCCTGCAGGCTGAACGACTCGGGGGACACATAGCCCTGGAAGGTCGCGAACAGCCCGCCCGCCACGCCGCCGAAGGTCGCACCCATGCCGAACGCGGCCAGCTTCAGGTTGCGCGTGTTCAAGCCCATCGCCTGCGCGGCCACCTCGTCCTCGCGGATGGCCATCCAGGCGCGGCCGATGCGCGAACGTTCCAGCCGGTGGCACACCCCCACGGCGAGCACCACCAGCGCAAGAAACAGGTAGTAGTGCAGCGTCACCGGCGGTAATTCGATGCCCAGCACCACCAGCGTCCGCCGCAGGTCGAGACCGAACAGGCGCAGGTCGTCGATCTGGCTGATGCCGTGGGCGCCGTTGGTGAGGTTGACCGGGTGGGCCAGGTTGTTGAGGAACAGCCGGATGATCTCCCCGAAGGCCAGTGTCACCACGGCCAGGTAGTCGCCGCGCAGCTTCAGCGTCGGCGCCCCCAGCAGCACGCCCAGCACGCCGGCCAGACCCGCCCCGAGTGGCAGCACCAGCCACCACGGCGCGTGCAGGCCGGCCGGGAACATCGCCTGCACGGCGGGGAACTGCTCCCACAGGTGCGGCGAGGCCAGCAGCGCGAAGGTGTACGCCCCCACCGCATAGAACGCCACGTAGCCCAGATCGAGCAAGCCCGCATAGCCCACCACGAGGTTCATGCCCAGCGCGAGCAGCACGTACAGCAAGGCTTGGTCGGCGATGCGCACCGGGCCAGTGCCGAGCTGCTGGAGCAGCAGCGGCGCCAGGAGCAGGGCGGCGGTGACCAGCAGGGACCGCAGGGACAAGGGGGATGTCATGCCTGTGACTATGGCCGAGCTTTGTGTTGCAAAACAAAAAAGCGGCCCTTCGAGGCCGCTTCGTTTGCAAGACGCGGGTCGCGCCAGCGTCACTCAGACGCGCTTGCGGTACTCGTGCGTGCGGGTGTCGATTTCGATCTTGTCGCCTTGGGCGACGAAGGCCGGCACCTGGATCTCGAAGTCGGTGGAGATCTTGGCGGGCTTGAGCACCTTGCCCGAGGTGTCGCCCTTGACGGCCGGCTCGGTCCAGGTCACTTCGCGCACCAGCGAGGTCGGCAGTTCGACCGAGATGGCCTTGCCGTCGTAGAACACCACTTCGACGGGCATCGCGTCTTCGAGGTAGCTCAGCGCGTCGCCCATGTTCTCGGATTCGACTTCGTACTGGTTGTACTCCTCGTCCATGAACACGTAGAGCGGGTCGGCGAAGTAGGAGTAGGTGCAGTCCTTCTTGTCGAGGATGACCTGGTCCATCTTGTCGTCGGCCTTGAAGACGACTTCGGTGCCGGAGTTGTTCAGCAGGCTCTTGAGCTTCATGCGCACGGTGGCGCTGTTGCGGCCGCCGCGGCTGTATTCGGTGCGCAGCACGACCATGGGGGCGGTGCCTTGCATGATCACGTTGCCGGCGCGGATTTCCTGGGCGATCTTCATGGGTGGTGTTTCCGGTGTTTCCGTTGGGGCGGTGAGCAAGCCGCCGCACCGCAAAGCCCTCGATTCTAGCCCAGCCCGTCCCGGTGCCGCTGCTGTGCCCAGGCGATCAGGCTGCTGGTCAGGTCGGGCTGACCGGCCCAGCGGCGCTGCCGGGTGGCGGCGCTGTCGGCCCAGGCGCCACGCCGGGCGGGCCACAGCGCCGACCACGCCGACGCCAGCCCGGCCGGATCGTCCAGCCCGTTCCACAGCCGGGCCATCCGCCGCAGCGGGTCGGCCAGCGTCGGCGCGGTCTGGTCGAGCGCCACGTCGAGGAAGGCGTCGAGCTTGTCGCCGTGGACGCCATCCGCCTGCGGATACAACTGCCAGAGCATCGGTTGACCGGCCCAGAGCGCCCGCACGAGGCTGTCCTCGCCACGCACGAGGTTGAGGTCGCTGGCCCAGAGCAGGCGGTCGAATTCGAGTTGCGTGACGTGCGGCAGGAAATGCAGCCGCAGTGCGCCCACCGTGTCCGGCGCCCCGGCGTGCTGCGCTTGCCAAGCGCGGACTTGCCGGGCGCTGTAGCCGGGCGTGACGAGCAGCGTGGTCGGCGTCGGCGCTTCGGCCAGCAGCGTGAGCCAGTCGTTCAGCAGCGGCTGCGTGTAGCCGAACAGCAGCATCAGCGCCTCGTCCTCGTCCTTATCCTCGTTCGGGCCGACCCCGAAACTCGCCCGCGTAGCCTGCCGGTCGTGGGCATCCAGGCGAGCGAGCAGGCCGGGTTCACGCAACAGCCCACCCGTGGCGGCGGTAAAGCCGGGGAAGAAAAACCACTTGGTGAGTCCGCTGCCGGGGCCACTCCACTGCGGCGAGGCCAGCCCGTGCAGGCTCTCGACGTGCGGCTCGGCGCTGAGGTATTCGAGGTTGATCCACAGCGGCGCCGGGCCGGTCTTGGCGGCGTCGGCCATGCGGGCCACGTAGGCAGCGGGCGGGTCACAACCGAACGCCTCGATCACCACGTCGGCCGGCATCTCATCGGCCAGCGGATCGCGCCACGGCAGCACCTGCACGCCCGGCGAGCCGTCCGGCGCCATCCACGCCAGCGCGGCGGCATCGTCCACCCACAGCCGTACCCGTGCCCCGCGCCCCGCCAGATCCCGCGCCAGCCGCCAGCACACGCCGAGGTCGCCGTGGTTGTCGATGACGCGGCAGAACACGTCCCAGCGGCGCAATGCTGGCGGGATCGTCAGGACGGGTGGGAGGGCAGGTGCGGGGTCGGTGGTCATCGCGGAATTATCGGTGGCGGCACAATCCCCGACCATGACGCGCCGCCTGACCCCCGACGAGGCCGAAGCCCTCCTGATCCCCGACCCCGTGCTGGAAACGCCGGCCGCCGCTGCCCGCGAACGGCTGCTGAGCGAGGTCGCCGCGCTGCCGGCGTTGCCGGGGGTCTACCGCTACTTCGACGCCGAGGGCGGCCTGCTCTACGTCGGCAAGGCCAAGCACCTGAAGAAGCGCGTCAGCAGCTACTTCCAGAAGGACCACGGCGGCACCCGCATCGGCCACATGGTCAGCAAGATCGTGCGGATGGAGACGACGGTGGTGCGCTCCGAGGCCGAGGCGCTGCTGCTGGAAAACAACCTCATCAAGTCGCTGAACCCGCGCTTCAACATCCTGTTCCGCGACGACAAGAGCTACCCGTACCTGAAGTTCGTCACGCACGAGTTCCCCCGCGTCGTCTACTTCCGCGGCGCCGTGGACCGCCGACACCGCTACTTCGGGCCGTATCCGAGCGCCTGGGCGGTGAAGGAGGGCATCCAGTTGATGCAGAAGGTGTTCCTGCTGCGCACCTGCGAGGACACGGTGTTCAACAACCGCACGCGGCCGTGTCTGCTGCACCAGATCCACCGCTGCTCGGCGCCGTGTGTCGATCTCGTCAGCCGCGAGGACTACGCCAGCGATGTGCGCAACGCGGTGCGTTTCCTGAGTGGCGAGACGCAGGAGGTGCTCGACGGGCTGCAGGCGCAGATGATGGCCGCGGCCGAAGCCTTCGACTACGAGAAAGCCGCCGAACTGCGCGACCAGATCGCCACGCTGTCCAAGGTGCTGCAGCAGCAGTCCGTGTTCACGCAGGAGGACCGCGACACGGACATCCTGGCGGTGAAGGTGCAGGGCGGGCGGGCCTGCGTGAACCTGGCGATGGTGCGCG
>NZ_JAAFKF010000087.1 GCF_013299175.1 Sphaerotilus sp. | reverse complement strand
GCCGTTGCAAACAAGTCAGTTAAAAACCAGTTGTTTGCAGCGAAGAGGTCGATTGTAGATCGAATTTCCGATCGGCTGCAAGAGATTTGGTGAAGAATTTTTCAGGGGGACTCTGCGGAGGTGGCAGACAGGGCCGGACGCACCTTGCGAGCACCCCACAGACCCGCCTGTTGGGGATCGTCAGCCGTCAACACCTGCTCGGCCAACCCGGCCAACGCAGACAATTCGGTGCGCAAGATCCGCTGCTTGATGCTGGGTAACTGCGTCGGGTGCATGCTGAACGAGCGCAGCCCGAAGGACAGCAGCACCTCGGTGAACTCCGGATCACCCGCCATCTCGCCGCACACGCTGACGCCCTTGCCCGCCGCCTGCGCCATGCGAATCGTGTTGGCGATCAGCCCCAGCACGGCCGGATGCCACGGGTCATACAGATGCGCCACGGCCTCGTCGGCCCGGTCGATCGCCAGCGTGTACTGGATCAAGTCGTTGGTGCCGATCGACACGAAGTCAAAGTGCTGCAGGAACCGCGGCAGCATGAGCGCCGCAGCCGGTACCTCGATCATGGCGCCCAACGTGACGGAACCATGCGGCGTGCCTGTCGCGACCAGCGCAGCACGTGCGCGGTTCACCGCCTCCAGCGTGGCCTGGATCTCACGGGGGTGCGAAATCATTGGCACGAGCAGGCGCACCGGCCCATGCGCCGCAGCCCGCAGGATCGCGCGCAGTTGCACCTCGAACATGTCCGGATCAGCCAGACTCCAGCGAATCGCACGCAGCCCGAGCGCCGGATTGAGCGCATGGTCGTGCTCGGTTTTGTGCGTGGCCATGCGGTCGAGCGGCTTGTCCGCACCGATGTCGATCGTGCGGATCGTGACCGGCAGACCACGCATCGATTGCACCGCCGACCGATAGGCATCGAACTGCTCCTGCTCGTCGGGCAGTTCACCCAGGCGGTTCATGAACAGGAACTCGCTGCGGAACAGGCCCACCCCTTCGGCCCCGGCGTCCAGCGCCGCTGGCGTGTCTCCGGGCATCTCGATGTTGGCCAGCAGCTCGATCCGCTGCCCGTCCAGCGTCACGGCCGGACGCCCGCGCAACCGGGCCAGCCGGTCCCGCTCCAGTTGCCCCTGCCGCTGGCGGAAGCGGTATTCCTCCAGCACCATCGGCGACGGATCAACCAGAACGATGCCCGCGTCGCCGTCGATGATCACCCAGTCGTCCTGCCGGACCAGCCGGCTCGCCTCGCGGGCGCCCACGACGGCGGGGATGTCCAGGCTGCGCGCCACGATGGCCGTGTGCGAGGTCCGTCCGCCCACCTCGGTGACGAAGCCACGGAAAACGCTGCCCTTGAACTGCATCATGTCGGCCGGCGAGATGTCGTTGGCCACCAGCACCAGCGGTGCCGCATCCCCCTGGTCGGCACTCAAGCCCTGGCGCAGCAGCGGGGAGGTGCCCGCCAGACCGCCGCGGGCCAGCGCCTGCAGCAGCCGCTCGGCGACCTGTTCCACGTCCGACTTGCGTTCGCGCAGGTACTCATCGTCCATTTCATCGAACTGGCGGGTCAGTGCGTCGAGCTGGGCCGTGACCGCCCACTCGGCGTTGTAGTGGCGCTCCTCGATCCACTGGCAGGTCGCACTGGCCAGCACCTCGTCGTTGAGCAGCATCACATGCACCTCCAGCAGCGCCACCAGCTCGGCCGGCGTGTCGCCCTGGACCGCCTGCTTGAGGGACTCCAGCTCGGCGCAGACGACATCACGCGCCACCCGCAGCCGCGCGATCTCGTGGACGATCTGGTCCGGCTCGACAAAGTAGTGGGCGACATCCACCCGGCTGGACGCCACCAGCACGGCCCGTCCGATCGCGACTCCGCGGGACACCGGCAATCCGAAAACCTGCACGCTCATGGCCGGATGCTAGCAGCGAGTCCCCGGCCTGTCGCTCGGGTAACACCCCCTGAAGCGCCTCTGTCGGCCACACCACCGCGTCACCAGAACGTCACGGCCTCGACACGGCCGCGTCATCTCGCCCGACCACGATGGCGCCAATTCGAGGAGCCGACGATGAGCGAACTGCCCCAACCCACCCTGCCCCTGGCCGATCTGAGGCTGCACCGCCCGCAGGCCGCGGCCACCCGGAGTAGACCCGTCGAGCGTTTCAGCGTCGGCTGGGCACGCCACCAGGACGAGGTCCGCGAGGCCCAGCGGTTGCGCTACCAGGTGTTTGCCGAGGAGATGGGCGCCCGGCTCTCGCCCCTTCCCGGCACCCCCGCCGGCCACGATGCCGACCGCTTCGACGCGGGCTGCGAACACCTGATCGTGCGCTGCGAAGGCGACTCCCCACAAGCGGGTGAAGTGATCGGCACCTACCGGGTGCTGACACCGCAGGCTGCCCGGCACCTGGGCGGCTGGTACAGCGACACCGAGTTCAACTTCGATCCACTGCGTGCCCGGCTCGGGCAAACCGCGGAACTCGGCCGCTCCTGCGTCCATTCCGCCCACCGCCAAGGCGGGGTGGTCCTGGCACTGTGGGGCGCACTGGGCGCATTCCTGCAGGCAAACCGGCTGGACACGGTGATCGGCTGTGCCAGTGTGTCCATGCACGACGGTGGCCACGTCGCCGCCAGTCTGTGGGAGCGACTGCGCACGACCCACCTCGCAACGCCCGAGTGGCGGGTGCAGCCACGATTGGCTTTACCAGTCGAGAACCTGCGCCGTGATCTGCCGGCCGAGTTGCCGGCGCTGATCAAGGGCTATCTGCGCTGTGGCGCACAGGTACTGGGTGCGCCCGCCTGGGATCCTGATTTCAACACCGCCGACCTGCCGATGCGGATGCGGCTGCAGGATCTGCCCGAGAAATACCGCCGGCATTTCCTCGGACACTGACCGCCAGCGTCCGACACCCCACGCCGCGCTGGCTCAGGCGCCTTCGCCGAACTTGTCGTGGATCAGGGCGCACAGCGCGTCCATGGCCTCCTGCTCGCGGGTGCCGTCGATCTCGATCTCGATCTCGCTGCTCAGCCCCGCAGCCAGCATCATCACGCCCATGATGCTCTTGGCATTGACGCGCCGGCCATTGCGGCTGACGAAGATGTCGCAGGGGAAACTGCCGGCCAGCTTGGTGAACTTGGCCGAAGCGCGCGCGTGCAGGCCGAGCTTATTGCTGATGGTGATGGTGGTTCTGATCATGGCCGCCAGGAGTGAAAGCTTGGTTTTGCGGACGGGTGGACGCCACCGGGAGCACGCCCTGCACGCCGCCCTTCATCGCCCGGTCGAAGAGTTCGCCGACGGTGGCGTGGTCGGGCGAGCTGAGCGTGCGCCAGAGCATCGCCACGTTCACGCCCGCCACCGCCCGGATGCGCGTGCCATCGACCAGCCGCTGCGCGACGTTGGCCGGCGTGGCCCCGAACACGTCGATCAGCATCAGCGCCTCGGGATCGCTGTCCTCTTCGGTAGGGAGCAGCGTGCGCAGGTGCGCCTCGATGTCCTCGGGCGACATGTCGGGTGGCACGTCGAACACCCGCAGGTGCGCAGCCGCATCGGCGAAGGTGTGTGCGGCCACCTGCTTCAGTGTCGAAGCCATCGGGGCATGGGCAATGATCAGCAGGCGGGCCATGGGCGCGGATTATGGGTCACGGCCAGCGCACGCTGCGCAGGAACTCGTCGGCGCTCTCCGTCCAGACGGCCGGCGCCCCGCGCTGCGCCATCGCGACGAACTGGAACACCTGCAGGCCGCGCGCGACAAACACCGCTTCGGCCCGCGCCGGCGGACCCTCGCCCGGTTTTCCGATGAGTACCACCCGGCGGGCCTCCACGTTGGGGGTCATGCCGGTGATCTGCACGGGACGCACCGCCTCTTCGCTGCCGTGCAGACGACTGGCCAGACTGAGGCGCGACGCGCGCAGCACCGTGCCCAGGCGCGCCGGATCGCCGACATCGAGCACCGTGGCAGACCAGGACAGCCCGCCCGCATCGCAGGCCCACATGGCGGCCCGTGTCGGCACCCCGCCCAGCACCAGCGACCGCTCGGCGTGCTCGGGTTTGCAAGGAAATTGCACCCGCGTCTGCGGGCCGACCTCCACATCGCGCCAGTTGAGCGTCGGCGAACAGGCGCACAACAGCCCGGACAAGGCGATCAAAAGCAGTGGCAGTGGCAGTGGCAAGGACAAGGTCATGCGTGGCATGGCGGCATTATCGCCACGGACATCCAACGCTGCCGTTGCCCCTCAGGGCTGGAACTGCGCCAGCAGCCGCTCCAGCACCGCCAGCATCGGCGACTGCAGCATCGGCAGCGTGACCAGCAACCCGAACAGGCCCACCGAGATGGTGATCGCGAAGCCGATCGAGAAGATCTGGAGCTGCTGGGCCACCCGCGAGATCAGCCCGAGCACCAGGTTCACGAAGGTCAGCATCGTGATGGTGGGCAGCGCGATCCACAGGCCGTAGCGGAACAGGTCAGCGCCCCACACCTGCGGCTGGATCTGCAGCAGCAGGTCCAGCGGATGGTCCGACACCGGGAACCGCTGGAAGCTCTCCACCACCACCACGGTGAGCAGCAGGTGCCCATTGATGACCACGAACAGCCAGGCGGCCATCGTGTTGAAGAAGCGGGCCGTGGCCGTGACCTGCGAGCCGCTGGTGGCGTCGAAGAAGCTCGCGAAGTTCAGGCCCATCTGCAGGCCGATGAGTTCTCCGGCGAACTCGATCGAGGTGAACACCACCCGCGCCGCGAAGCCGATCGTGAGGCCGATCACCACCTGCTGCGCCACCATCGCCAGCGCGGCCGGGCTGTCGAGTGCCACCATCGGCATCGGGGGCAGGCTCGGTTGCGCGCACAGGACCACGAGGGCAGCCAACCCGACCCGCACCCGGATCGGAATCACGCGCATCGACAGCACCGGCGCCGCCGTGAACAAGCCCAGCACCCGCAGCAGCGGCCACAGCAGCGGCAGCACCCATTGCAGGATCTGCGCTTCGTTGAAGCCGATCATGGGGGTGGCATCTGCGGCATCTTCGGCCGGTGGATCGTCAGCCAACCGCGCCGGGGATGGCCTGGAGCACACGCTGGAGATACTCCACCAGCGTCGTCAGCATCCAGGGGCCAGCCACCATCATCACCGCCACCCCGGCCAGCACCTTGGGCACGAAGGACAGCGTGGCCTCGTGCAACTGCGTCGCCGCCTGCAGCACGCTCACCACCACGCCGACCAGCAGGATCGTCAGCAGCATCGGCGCCGCCACGGTCAGCAAGACGACCAGCGCCTCCTGGCCGTAGGTGAAGACTTGAGAAGAATCCATGCGGTGGCGCCTGCAGCACGCTCACCACCACGCCGACCAGCAGGATCGTCAGCAGCATCGGCGCCGCCACGGTCAGCAAGACGACCAGCGCCTCCTGGCCGTAGGTGAAGACTTGAGAAGAATCCATGCGGTGGCCTCAGATCGAAAAGCTGGCCGCCAGCGAGCCGAGCAGCAGGTTCCAGCCATCGGCCAGCACGAACAGCATCAGCTTGAACGGCAGCGCCACCAGCACCGGCGACAGCATCATCATCCCCAGGCTCATCAGCACGCTGGCGACCACCATGTCGATCACCAGGAAGGGGATGAAGATCAGGAAACCGATCTGGAAGGCCGACTTCAGCTCGCTGGTGACGAACGACGGCACCAGCACGCGCAGCGGCAGCGCCTCGGGCTTGGGTGTGCCTTCCAGCCGTGCCAGCCGCGAGAACAGCGCCACGTCGGACTGCCGCGTCTGGCGCAGCATGAACTGGCGCATCGGCCCCTCGCAACGCGACACCGCCTCCTCGAAACTGATCTGGCTGGCGGCGTAGGGCTTGTAGGCGTCGGCGTAGACCTTGTCCAGGGTCGGCCCCATCACGAACAGCGTCAGGAACATCGACAGCCCGACGATGACCTGGTTGGGCGGTGCGGCCTGGGTGCCCATCGCCTGGCGCAGCAGGCTCAGCACGATCACGATGCGGGTGAAGCCCGTCATCATCAGCAGCATGGCCGGCAGGAAGGACAGCGAGGTGAAGAACAGCAGCGTCTGGATCGGCACCGAGTAGGTGCCGCCCCCAGCGCCTTGTCCGACCATCAGCGGCAAGCCCGCGGGTGCGGCTGCCTGCGCGAGGGCCGGTGACAAGCCCGCCACCAGCCACGGCAGCAGTCCCCACCGCGACCGGCGCCGAAGTTCACTGTCCATGGGACTTCACCGCCGGACCCTGCGGCCCGCGGCGCCACTGGCTGAGCAGATAGCCGAAGCTGGTGCCCGCGATCGATGGCAGTCCCGACCCTGCGATCGGGTCGGAGATCCTGTCGATCTGCACGGTGGTCACGGGTGGCGGAACCAGGCGGTGCAACACCACGATCTGCTGCCCGGTCATGCCCAGCACCAGCCAGCAGCGGTCGCCGCCCTCGCCCACCTCCACCGTCACCAACCGGTGTTGCGGCGAGAGGACCGACTGCGACACCACGCGCATGGCGCCGGACGCTGTCCGCGGCGACATCCCCGCATAACCGCTGCGCCTGAGCAGCCACAGCGCCGCCGGGATCGACACCAGCACCAGCGCCAGCCAGAGCAGCGGCGCCAGGGAAGTCAACGGTGAACCGAGCGTGGAGGTCATCGCGCCACCCTTCAGTTGCCGCGGGACAGGCGGCGCATGCGCTCGCTCGGGGTGACGATGTCGGTCAGCCGCACGCCGAACTTCTCGTTCACCACCACCACCTCGCCCTGCGCGATCAGGTAGCCGTTGACCAGCACGTCCATCGGCTCGCCCGCCATCGCGTCGAGTTCCACCACCGAGCCTTGGGCCAGGTGCAGGATGTTCTTGATGGGAATGCGGGTGCGGCCGAGTTCGACCGTGAGCTGCACCGGAATGTCCAGGATCAGGTTCAGATCCTTGCCCCCCGCAGCGCCGCCGGGTGCGTCGCCAGGGCGACCGAAATCCGTGAACGCCGCCGCCTGCGGCAACCCCGTCCCGTACCCCGGGAGCGCATCGACCGCCGAACCCGTCCCCTGCGGCGCATCGTCCAGCGAAGCCGCCCACTCGGCGGCCAGCGCATCCTGTTCAGACAGGCCAGTCAAGGCATTTTCAGACATTGTGGTCTCCGATCCAGCTCACCTGGGAACTGGTCAACATGCGCTCCACGCGGATGGCGTAATGCCCGTTCGAGGTGCCGTAGCTGGCCTCGACCACGGGCACGCCGTCCACCTTGGCGCGGATCAATTTGCCCAGATCCAGCTCAATGAAATCGCCGGCTTGCATCGCCAGCAGTTGCTCGACCGTGGCAGGTGCATGGGCCAGCTCGGCCACCAGTTGCACCTCGGCCGATTGAATCTCGTCGGACAGCACGCGCACCCAGCGGCCATCCTTGCCCGGGCCTTCGCCCTGGTTGCTGCTGCGCAGCACGTCGCGGATCGGCTCCAGCGACGAGTAGGGGAAACAGATCTGGACCGAGCCGACCGCCTCGCCGATCTCCACCGTGAACACCGTGCTCACCACCAGCTCGCTCGCCGAAGCGATGTTGACGAACTGCGGCTGCATCTCGGAACGCTGGTAGGCCAGCTCGACCGGGTAGACGCCCTGCCAGGCCCGGTTGTATTCCGACAGGATGATCTCGACCAGCCGCATGATCACCCGGTGTTCGGTGGGCGAGAACTCCCGGCCCTCGATCCGCACCGGGTACTTGCCGACCCCGCCGAACAGCGCGTCGATCACCGCGAACACGAAGCTCGGGTCGCACACCACCAGCCCCATGCCGCGCAGCGGGCGCAGGGAGACGATGTTGAAGTTCGTCGGCACCATGGTCTCGCGCAAGTAGTTGCTGTACTTGTGGACCTTGATCTCGCCGGCCGCGATTTCCATCGTCCGGTGCGTGAACGCGGTCATCACCGGACAGACATTGCGGGCGAACCGCTCGTTGATCGCCTCCAGCATGGGCATGCGCCCACGCACGATGCGCTCTTCGCTTGCCAGGTTGTAGTCGCGTACCTGCCCCTTGGGCTTGTCGGACACCTCACCAGGCACATCGCCCGAGATGCCGTCCAGCAGGGCATCGACCTCATCCTGGGACAGGTTCAACTGGCTCATGGTGTGGGTGTTTTCGCGGTCGATCGGCGCACGGATCGGCGATCACTGCACGATGAAGCTGGAGAAATGCACTTGCTGCACCGGGTTGTAGACGGGTGCTGCACGGTGGCGCTTCTTGCCTGCCGTGCTGTCCTCGTCCGACTCGACCTCGATGTTGATGCCCATCGGACGCACTGCCTCGCGGGCAATTTCGGCCGCCAGCAGCTCCTTGCCCTCGCGACCGAGCATGTCGGCCGCCGTCTTGTGCGACAGGATCATCAGGATGGCGTTGCGAATGGCCGGCATGTACGCCTTCATCTCGTCCGCGAACTTGGCGTCCTCGATTTCCAGCGTGAGTCCGATCTGGGCGTAGCGGTCGCTGTCGCGATCGGCCAGATTCACCACGAACGGCTCCAGGGGCAAGTAGCTGGGCGGTGTGTGGGCATCGCGCTTGATCGGCTTGCGCGCGGGAGCGGCGTGTGCCGAGGCTTGCGTGCCGTCATCGGACTCCGCTGCTGCAGCGGCTCGGCGTTGCATCACCAGAAAGCCGCCCGCGCCACCGACGACCAGCACTGCGACCACGCCCAGGATGATCCACAGCTTCTTGGATCCCTTCTTCGTTTTCGCAACAGTTTGTTCCGCACTCGCAGCGGCAGCCGACATGTCCTTCTCCTGCGTGCTTGAGGCCGCCGTGGGGTGGCCTCTGATTGAAGACCATTATTGGGACCAGCCACCGGTGCCAATGTTCTGAAAAGCACAGCAAATCCGGAGATGCCCGCACGAGGCCGCCACGGAATTGCGCCTCAGACCACGAGATCGAGGCGGCCGGCACGCCCAGGCGACGGCCCCAGCACCACCGGCGCGTGCCCGCGGACCACGGCACGGCCATTGACCGAGAACACGGTTTCCCCACGCGACGGCGGCCGATTGCCGGACCCCGACCGCTGGTCGAAGGAGGCACCGCTGCGCGCCTGGGCCTGCGCTCCCTCCCCGCCAGCCCCCATCCCGGCAGACGCACTGGCCGCCAGCGCCTCCTTGGACGCGGCATGGACCGCGCCGTGGGTCAGGCAGACGCCGCCCTCGCGCAGGGTCTGTTCCAGTGCGGGCAGTGCAGCCTCCAGGTGGTGGCGGGTCAGCGCCTCGCTGGCACCGAACGCGATGCGGGCGTCGCTCCCCTGCAGCTCGATCGAGACCGACACGGGGCCGAGCGACTCGGGGTTCAGGTGCAAGGTCACGGACTGCGGTCCCTGCTCGGCCTGCCCGATCCGCCGCACCAGCTCCACCACCACGGCGTCGGAGAAACCAGGCTGTGTCACCGGGGTCTGGATCCAGGTCTGCGCGGGCGCGACCACCGGGCTGCCCTGGGCCGTGACCACCCCGGTCGAGGGAGCGGTGGTCGCCGCGGCAGCCGCCACCGCCGCGGCAGAGAACGGCAACGCGGTCATGCTGGCCGCGTTGCCATCACCGGCACTGCCCGCGTGGTCGCCGGGTGCGGCGCGCGGGGCATCGCTGGGCAGCGTGAAGGGCGTCGGACCCATGGGCGTTTCGGCGACGGTCGGTCGGCGCGGACTGTCAGCCGGCACGCTGGTGTCGGCGGACAGGGCCGGTGGCAGTGCAGACGTGGACACACGCTCGGCGGTGGCCGCGCTGCTCGGCAGCGCGTCGGCACGCCCAGTTGCCGCACCCGCCGCCGACTCGGGTGACGCCGACAACTGCATGACCCATTGCATCAGCGAGGTGCTGGACGGTTCAGGCGTGGGCGGCAGCGGTGGTGGCGGCGGGACGGGCTGCAGCGGCGCATCCGGTGGCGCGGACGCCAGCGCCAGCGCAGCGGACGCCCCGTCAGCCAACGGATCGCCGGAGGTATCGGCCCGCAGATCGGTGCGCGGATCGGCCAGCAGGTCGAGCACCTCGGTGGAGCCAGCCTCGGACTTGGCGAGGGCGCCTGCCGCTTTGAGGGCGCGGGCAAACGGGCTGGGTTGCGCGGTCGGAGTGGTGGAGCGAACCGCCGGTTTCAAGGCCGAGGCCGACGCAGCAACCGACGCGGCGGTGTCCGTCGGGGTGGTCAACAAAGACGAGACAGAGGTGTCCATGATGCATTCACCAGCCGTGGTGGCCGGACCCGTTGGTGCGCGCCCACGCGGCGCGGGCGGCACGTTCATCGGACTGGCGCTGCTCCTGGCGGTGCTGGTGCAGGTTGGCCGCATCGGCACGGCGCTGCAGCAGCTTGCCAATGGCGGCCACGCGGCGCTCGGCCTCCAGCGCATCGCTCTGGCGCTTGCACAAGGTCTGGCGGGCGCGATCGACCTGGCCCGCCTGCAAATCCACCGCCTCGTGCAGGCGCCCCGAAAAGGCGTGGTGGCAGTGCATCAGCGGCACCGCCACCGACTGGCTGAACGCCACCGACCAGCGGCTCTGGTGGTCATTGCGGTAGGCGGTGAGCTGGGTCTGCTGCTGCACCGCCACCGACAGGGCTTCATCGGCACGCCGCTGCAGCGCCATCGCCTGGTCACGCTGGCGCTCGGCATGTTCGAGCAAGGTCACAAGGGCTTGGGTCATCGGTCGGGGTCAAGGGGTCAGTGCCGGGTGATGTGGCGCAGCATCGCCAGGCTGTCGCCCAGCGTGGCGCGCACATCGGTGTCCTGCTGCAACATGGCCAGCATGGCGGGCTGGGCGCGCACGGCGGCGTCGAGTTCGGCGTCATGGCCCGGCACATAGGCACCGAGCTGCATCAGGTCGCGGGCCTTGCTCAGCTTGGCGAGCATCTTGCGCATCTGGCGGGCGGACTCGATGTGTTCGCGGGTGGCGACATTGGTCATCACGCGCGAGATGGAGCGTTCGATGTCGATCGCCGGGTAGTGGCCGGATTCCGCCAGGTCGCGCGAGAGCACGATGTGGCCGTCGAGGATGCCGCGGGCGGCGTCGGCGATCGGATCCTGCTGGTCGTCGCCCTCGCTGAGCACGGTGTAGAACGCAGTGATCGAGCCTTGGCCCGCGTGGCCGTTGCCGCTGCGCTCGACGAGCTGCGGCAGCTTGGCGAAGCAGCTTGGCGGGTAGCCCTTGGTGGCGGGCGGCTCGCCGATGGCCAGCGCAATCTCGCGCTGCGCCATGGCGTAGCGGGTCAGCGAATCCATCAGCAGCAGCACATCCAGCCCCTGGTCGCGGAAATGCTCGGCCACCGCCGTGGCGTAGGCCGCGCCTTGCAGCCGGTTCAGCGGCGGCGCGTCGGCCGGCGCGGCCACGACCACCGAGCGGCGGCGGCCCTCCTCGCCCAGGATGTCCTCGATGAACTCCTTGACCTCGCGCCCGCGCTCGCCGATCAGGCCAACCACGATCACGTCGGCGGCCGTGTAGCGCGCCATCATCCCGAGCAGCACCGACTTGCCCACGCCGGTGCCCGCGAACAGGCCGATGCGCTGGCCCTTGCCCACGGTGAGCAAGGCGTTGATCGAGCGCACGCCGGTGTCGAGCGGCTTGCGCACCGGGTCGCGCTCCATGGCATTGATCGGTCGGCGCACCAGCGGCAGCGACTGCACATCGCGCAGCGGGCCACCATGGTCCAGCGGCTGGCCACTGGCATCGACAACCCGGCCGAGCAGCCCGTTGCCGATCGGCAGGTGGCGCGAGCGGTCCTCGCTGCGGCGCCACAGGTGGCGGCTCACGCCGAGTTCGGGGGCCTGCACCGGCACGTCCAGTGGAACCACCCGCGCACCACTCGCCAGGCCGTGGATCTCGCCGGCCGGCATCAGGAAGGCCCGGTCGCCCGAGAACCCGACCACCTCGGCCTGGATCGCCGGCTGTCCCGGCATCAGCACCTCGCACAGCGAGCCGACCGGCACCCGGATGCCCGCGACCTCCAGCACCAGCCCCGCCACGCGCACCAGCGTGCCCTGCACCGACAGCGGCAGCTTGGCACTGGCCCGCTCGTGCAGGTCGTCGAGGTAGCGCGTCCAGGGGTCCATCGCAGGGGTACTCATGGGGCGGCCGGGCGGTCGGTCACATCGACCTCGGCCAGCACCGGATGGCCCATCGCCGCCACGGCTCCCGCCCAGCGGGTCGCCAGCCGTGCATCGACCACCCCCAGATCCGACACCACCAGACAGCCGCCGCGCTCGATGTGCCCATCGGCCACCAGCCGCGCCCCACGCGCCTCGCACGCATCGGCGCAACCGTGCGCGATCAGCGCCAGATCCTCGGGATGGACGTTCACCGTGATGTGGCGCGCCGACAGCAGCACCTCGGCCAGCGCCTCCTGCACCACGTCCACGACCAGCGCCGCGCTGGTCTGCAATTCGCTGCGCACCACCTGACGCGCCATCTGCATGGCAATGCCCGCCAGCCGCCGGGCGAGCGCCTGCTCGACGCCATCGAGTCCCTGCTGGAACTGCGCCAGCAGCGCCGCCACCGGCGCACCGACCTCGCTGGCCTGCTGCTGGCGAAACGCCGCCATTGCCGCAGCGGCTTCCGCGTGCAGGGTCTGGGTGGTTTCCTCTCGGCCCATCTGCCGGCCTTGTTCGAAGACCTCCGCCAGACGCGCCTGGAGCTGACCCAGCCGCGCTGCGCGCTGTGCAGCGGGGTCGATCGGCGGTGGCGCCGGTGCAGGATCCGGAGTGGATGCCGGGTTCGGTGCGCCACGGGTGCCGCGCACCTCCAGGCTGTCGGGCACCCAGGCCACCGCGCGCCGGATCTCCTCGCGCGGAATGAACCGCGCATACGATGACCCGCTCGACCGGGCAGCGCCTTCGTGTGCCTCCACCCGTGGCACGCGCTCATGGCGTTCCAGCCGCTGCGCGAAAGCCTGCGCAGCGGCGTCGGTGGCGTCAAAGGAACTGGCCATCGCCGCCTCCGCTCATGGCGATCTGTCCATCGTCCGACAGACGGCGCACCACCTGCAGGATGGTCTTCTGCTCGGCCTCGACCTCGGCCACCCGCACCGGACCCCGCGAGGCCAGGTCTTCGCGCAGCATTTCCGCTGCGCGGCTGGACATGTTGCGGAACACCTTCTCGCGCAGCTCCTCGGTCGCCCCCTTGAGTGCCACGAGCAGCGACTCGCTCTGCACTTCCTTGAGCACGGTCTGGATACCACGGTCATCGACGCGCATCAGATCGTCGAAAGTGAACATGTTGTCGGAGATCTTCTGCGCCAGCTCCACGTCGGAGTTGCGGATGTAGTCGAGCACCGAGACCTCCACGCCCGTGCCCATGAGGTTGAGCACCTCGGCCGCGGTCTTGATCCCGCCCAGGTTCGACTTGCTGCTGCGCCCACCGCCAGCAAGCACCTTGGAGAGCACCTCGCTGAGTTCCTGCAACGCCGCCGGCTGCACGCCATCGAGCGTGGCCAAGCGGATCATCACCTCGTTGCGCTGCGCCTCCGGGAAGCGCCGCAGCACGGCGCTGACCTGGTCCGGCTCCAGATGGACCAGGATCACCGCCACGATCTGCGGGTGCTCCAGCCGCAGCAGCTCAGCCACCGTCACCGGGTCCATCCACTTCAGGTTGTCGATGCCGGGGGCGTCGTCGGCGCCGATGATGCGCTCCAGCAGCAGCTTGGCCTTGTCGTTGCCGAGCGCCCGGTGCAGCACGTTGCTGACGTAGTCGTCGGTGTCGAGTCCGAATTCGATCAAGCCCTCGCTCTCGACCTGCTCCTCGAAGCGCACCAGCACCCGCTCGTAGCGGTCGCGGGAAATCGTCTTGGTGCGGGCGATCTTCTCGCCCAGGCTCTGCACTTCCTTGGGCGTGAGGTGGCGGAACACATCGGCCGCGCCCTCCTCGCCCATCGAGATCAGCAGGATCGCTGCGTCTTCCAGGCCCTTGTCGTCCATGCTTCGCCTCTCTGTCCGCTACTGCGACTCAATCCGCTTCAATCCGATTCTGTGCCGTTGGCCCATCCGCGCAGAATGCGCGCAACCGAGGCCGGATTCGTCCGCACCATCTGGCGCACCGCCTGCAGCCGCTGGTCCGATGCGCTCAGCACCACGCCCGGCGCTGGCAAGGCCGCCAGTGCTGCGTTGCCGCCGAGTCCCAGGCCGTTGCCACCTCCATGGCTGCTGCCTGCCAGCGCCGGCAACTCGGTCACGTCGTTCACCACCGTGTCCAGGCGCGGCCCCGTGGCGGCACCGTCGGGCGGCCTGTGCCGGCGAAGATCCTGCAACACCGGCCGGATCACGCCGAACACCAGCGCCAGCCCGAGCGCGCCCAGCACCAGCGGCACCGCCAGCGTGCGGACCATCTCCAGCGCCTGGGGCTGTTTCCACAGCGGCAGCGGTTCGATCTTTTCGACCACCAGAGCCTTGAACGGCGCGTTGATCACCTTGACCGTGTCGCCGCGCTCCTTGTTGAAGCCCACGGACTCCTGGACCAGCGACACCAGCTTGTCGATTTCCTCGGGCGCCAGCGGCTGGGTCTGGGTCTGGCCCTTCTTGTCGGTGCTGGTGCGGTGGTTCACCACGACCGCCACCGCGAGCCGGCGAACCGCCCCCGCGGCCGCGCGCGTCACCCGCACCGTCTTGTCGATCTCGTAGTTCGTGACCGCGTCGCGCCGCCCGCCCGCGCCGAGCGCACCGGCTTGTCCCGCCTGCGCAGTCTGCAGGGCTTGCGCTGCACCGTTGATCGGGGCGGAGGCCGCCGCCTGTGGCTGGTTCGTCGCGGCACCCGGCACCCCGCTGGCCAGCGCCCCGCCGCCCGCACCCGCCGTGCCGTTTTCCGAAATCTGCGCGCTGCGCACCGCCGCGGCCACACCCCCCTGGTTGGGCTTGAACTCCTCGGTGGTGGACTCGGATTGCGAAAAATCCAGCTCCGCGACCACCTGTGCGCGCAGGTTGTCCCGGCCCACGATCGGCTCCAGGATGTCGAGGATGCGCTTGGTGTAAAGCGCCTCGACGCGGGAGATGTGCTGCACCTGGCTGGAGTCGAGTCCCCCGGCGCTCCCGTCCGTCGCGTCCGACAGCATCGCGCCGCTCTGGTCGAGCACGCTCACCGCCTTCGGATTCAGCTCCGGCACGCTGGCCGACACCAGATGCACGATGCCGGCGATCTGCCCGCGGTCGAGCGTCTGGCCGCCGTGCAGCGTCAGCAGCACCGAGGCACTGGGCTTTTGCTGGTCGCGGAAGAACCCGTTCTGGTTGGGCAGCGCCAGATGCACGCGGGCCGACTCGACCGCCGACAGCGCCGTGATCGAGCGCACCAGCTCGCCCTCCAGGCCACGCTGGAAATTCAGCCGCTCCTGGAACTGGGTCGTGCCGAAGCGGGCGTTGTCCATCAGCTCGAAGCCGACGGTCGAGCCTTTGGGCAAACCCGTCTGCGCCAGCTTCAGCCGCACGTCATGCACCTGGTCGGCCGGCACCAGCACCGCACCACCGCCCTCGCTGAAGCGGTAGGGCACATTCATCTTGGTCAATTGCGCCACGATGGCGCCGCCGTCCTTGTCGTTCAGGTTGGAGAACAGCACCCGGTAATCCGGCCGCGTTCCCCACACCGCCGACAGCCCGATGACAGCCAGCAGCAGCAGCACGCCGCCAGCGAGCATGGCCTTGCGCAGGGGGGCCAAGGCGGAGAATTGCTCCGCCAGACGTGCTGCGCCAGCGCCGGAAGCCGGGGGTGACGCAGTCAGGGTGGTCGAGCTGGAGAGGTCCATGTCCAATCAGTCGTTGCACGCAGACCAGAACGGCTGCGCTGAAAACGGATTATTCGAGTACCGCCCTGTCCAGAAGCGGCAAACAGGCGACCGATCGCCGCACTCTTCCGTCCATCCCATCGACTGCGCTTGCCTAGGATGGCGAAGCTGTGGAGGTTCCTCATGGACATGACGCTCAAGCCTTTCGATTTCGCCCAAGCGGTGGCCCGCGCCGGATTGACCGGTCTGGGCAACACCGCCTCGGCACCCGCTGTGGAGAACGCCGCGGGTGGTTTTTCCCAGGTGTTCAGCCAAGCCCTGCGCAACGTCAGTGAATCCCAGAACGCGGCGCAGGCATTGCAGCGCGAGGTGTCACTCGACAACCCCAAGGTCAGCCTGGAAGAGACGATGGTCGCGATGCAGCGGTCCAACATCGGTTTTCAGGCCACGCTGCAGGTCCGCAACCGGCTGGTGCAG
>NZ_JAAFKF010000086.1 GCF_013299175.1 Sphaerotilus sp. | reverse complement strand
ACCTGGGACGTGAAGACCCGGCTCACGCACGAGAAGGTGGCGCTGGGCTACTACTTCTCGGGCCACCTGTTCGACCAGGTGGAGGCCGAGGTGCGTCAGTTTGCCCGCCGCAGCATCGGCGACGCGCAGGACAGCCGCGACCCGCAGACCCTGGCGGGCATCGTCGCCGACCTGCGCATCGTCAATGGGCAGCGTGGCAAGGCGGCGATCTTCAAGTTCGACGACAAGACCGGCGCAATCGAGTCGGTGGTGGCCGAAGAGCTACTCAACGCGCATCTGGCGCAGCTCAAGGACGACGAGCTGCTCATCCTCACGGGCAAGGTGCAGAACGACCGCTTCAGCGGCGGCCTGCGCTTCAACGTGCAGCAGATCACCGACCTCGCCACGGCGCGCAGCCAGCGGGCACGGCACCTGCTGGTCCCCGTGACCGACACGCTGCCGGCGTTCGAGCAGTTGCTGGCCGAGCACCCCGCCAAACCGGGCGCACCGTCCGAGTTCGGCGAGGAGAGCCGGCCGCAAGGGGTGTCGATCCGCCTGCGCATCCAGCGCGAGACGGCGGTGGGTGATGTGGACCTGGGACCGGCGGTGCGCTTCTTTCCGAGTGACGCCGCGCTGCTGTGGTGGAAGACGCAGACGGGCGGCGCGGCGCGGATGGTCTACAGCGACGAGTAAAACGCCGCCAGGTCCGCGATGTCGTCATCGCTCAGCGGTTTGGAGATGACCACCATCACCTCGTGCGGCCGCTTGCCGCTGCGGAAGTTGCGCAGTTGCGCCGCCACATCGGCAGCGGCCACCCCCTCCCCGAGCAACAAGCCCCCGACGGCGACCAGCGTGGCCGGCCAGAAGGCCCTGCTCGTCGCCATGCTCACGGCGCCGTGTAGGTGATGCGGTAGATCGCGCCGGCGTAGTCGTCCGAGACCAGCAGCGAGCCGTCCTTCATCACCGCCACATCGACCGGGCGACCGCGGTAGGTGCCGGTGTTGTCGTCCAGCCAGCCGTCAGCGAACACCTCCGTCTTGTCGGCCGTGCCGTCGGCCTTGAGCGAGGTGAACAGCACGCGGGCGCCGATCGGCTTGGTGCGGTTCCACGAGCCGTGCTGCGCCGAGAAGATGCCGCCCTGGTACTTGGCCGGAAAGCTCTTGCCCGTGTAGAAGGTCATGCCCAGGTCGGCGGCGTGTGCGTCCATGTAGACCTGCGGGTCGGTGATGTTCGCAGGCAGCGGATCTTTGTCGTAGCCGTGGTCGGTGATGCGGGTCTTGCCCTGCTTCCACGGGTAGCCGAAGAACTGGCCGGCCTTGGTGATGCGGTTGATTTCGCCCGCGGGGATGTCGTCGCCCATGCCGTCGGTCTGGTTGTCGGTGAACCAGAGGGTGCCGTCCTTGGGGTTGAAGTCCTGGCCGACCGAGTTGCGCACGCCCGTGGCGTAGACCTCGCGCTTGCTGCCGTCGAAGGCGTTCATGCGCACGATGCCGCCGATGCCGGTCTTGGTGTACAGGTCGAGCTTGTCGCGCGGCTGGACGTTGTGCGGCTGGCCGAGCGTGATGTAGAGCTGACCATCCGGGCCAATGCGGCAGGTGCGGGCGCCGTGGTTGTAGGACTCTTCTTCCACGGGGATGAGCTGGCCCTGCGGCACCACCTCGATCACCGCGACATCCGGACCTTCATAGAAGAACTCGGCCGCGGGGAAGTTGAGCACGCGGTTGTGCTCGGCCACGATCAGGAAGCCGTCCTTGGTCCAGCACACGCCGTTCGGGTTGCTGAACTTCAGGGATGGCGCGAAGGACTTGACCTCGTCGGCCACCCCGTCGCTGTTGCGGTCGGTGACGGCCCAGACCGTGGTCTTGCGGGTGCCGACGAACAGCATGTTGGTGCTGGGCGCGATGGCCATGTGGCGCGCATCGGGCACGATGGCGAACAGGTCGATCTTGAAGCCCGCCGGCAGCCGCACGCGCTTGAGGTTCTCGCGGATGGCGTTGGCGTTCTTGCCTTCCTGCGGCACGACGGGGATGTTCAGATCGGTCGTGGCCACCTTCATCTGCTTGAGCTTGTCGATGCTCTGGGCGAACGCTGTCGAGGCACAGGTGTGATACGCGCGCCATGGGCCATGGCCCATGGACGGAGGTGCGCGGTCAGCGGGACAGGTTGGGATCGACCACGCCGCCAGTGACGCTGCCTGCGCGGTCGGGCATGGGTTGCTCCTGCTGGAGCGGAGGCTGCAGCGGGGGTTGCATCTGCTGGACAGGCTGCTGCATCTGAGGCGCCATCTGGCCGGGCAACGGCACCTGCCCCGCAGCCGCCGGCAGACCCACCGTGGCCCCTGGCACCCGCACGCCACCCGCCACAGCCGGGCCGGCCAGCGTGCCGGTGGCCGGCGGCGGCAACTGCGGCAGGTCCAGCGTGAGCTGCGCCGCTGCCCCGGACGGCCCGAGGCGCACGCCCTTGGCCGTCACCGCCTGCAGCACCCACTGCCCATCGACCGCGCCGCCCTGCCGCACGACGCGGGCGGGCTGGTCGTCCACCGACAGCACGGCCCAGCCCGCCCCCGCACTGGTCGAGGCCACGGCGCCCACGAGCTTGAAGCGCGCCGCAGCGGGCGGCGGCGGTGCCGCCGGTTCACCCGCCGGTGCCACGGCCCCCAACAGGCGCAGCACGTCGCCGCGCACCGCCTGGTCGATCCCCACCGTCTGGATTTGCGCCGGCACGGGTGCGGGACGCGCGAACAGGCGCAGCCCCCAGAACACGAGGCTCCCCGCCAGAGCGGCCCATACCCACCATGCTGTCCAACGTGCTGCCATGGGGGCGGATTATGATCGACGGCCCCACCTGCCTTGCGCACCCACTGGACTGACTGCCATGAAATCCCTGCGACACATCGCCCAGCATGCCCGGAACGCCCAGCGCGGCTTCACCCTGATCGAGCTGATGGTGGTGCTGGTGATCATCGGCGTGCTGGCGTCCCTGATCGTGCCGAGCGTGCTCGACCGCGTGGACGAGGCCAAGGTCACGGCCGCCCGCACCGATGTCAACAGCCTGGTGGAAGCCCTCAAACGCTACCGGCTCGACAACCAGCGTTACCCCACCAGCGAACAAGGTCTGCAGGCCCTGGTCGCCAAGCCCACCACCGGCCCCATCCCGCCGAACTGGAAGCCGACGCTCGACAAGCTGCCCAACGACCCCTGGGGCCGCCCCTACCAATTCGCCAACCCTGGCGTGAAAGGCCCGATCGACGTGTTCAGCTACGGCGCGGATGGACAAGCCGGCGGTGAGGGCAAGGACGCGGACATCGGTTCCTGGCAGTGAACCGGAGACGCACCCGCGGATTCACGCTGCTGGAGCTGATGGTGGTCGTGGCCATCATCGCGCTCGCCAGTGCGGCCGTCACCCTGGCCCTGCCGGACACCGCCAGCACGCGGCTGGAGCGCGAGGCCACCCGGCTCGTCGCCATCCTCGAAACCGCGCGCGTGCAGGCCCGCTCGCTCGGCACACCCGTGCGCTGGGTGCCCGGCCGCCCCCGCCAGAGTGCCAACGACAGCCCCGACCAGCCCGGCCCGGACTTCCACTTCACCGGCCTGCCTGAAGGCCACGGCCTGCCCGAACGCTGGTCCGACGCCGACCTCGCCGGCAAGATCGGTGTGGTGCTGCCACCAGGGCAAGCCGGCCTGCTGCTCGGCCCGGAGCCGGTGATTCCGGCGCAGGCGGTGATCCTGCAGCTCGACGACAAGCGCCTGCGCCTGTCCACCGACGGCCTGAGCGCCTTCGCGGCGACCCCCGATGTCCCCGCGCCGCAGTGACCGCGGGAAGGCACAGCGGGGCCTGACCCTGATCGAGGTGCTGGTGGCGCTCGCCATCGTCGCCATCACGCTCGCTGCAGGCATCAAGGCCGCGGGCGCGCTGACCGGCAACACCCAGCGGCTGGCCGACACGCTGGCCGGCCAATGGTGTGCGGACAACTACCTCACCCGGCTGCGGCTGGAGCGCCAGTTGCCCCCGGTCGGCGACAGCGCGTTCACCTGCGAACAGGTCGGCCAGAGCTACAAGGGCAACGTGTCGGTGCGCCCGACGCCGAACCCGCTGTTCCGCCGCATCGATGTCCACATGCTCGACACCGAGGGCCAGCACCTGCTGCTCTACACCACCGTGATGTCCCGTCTCTGAGGTTGCCCGGTTCGATGCACCCGACTCCTTCCCGTCGCTCCGCTGGCTTCACCCTGATCGAGGTGATGGTGGCGCTGCTCATCCTGGCGCTGATGTCGGCCATGGCGTGGCAGGGCGTGGACGCCATCGCGCGCAGCCGCGAATCGACCCAGGCACGCATGGACCGGCTGCTGCGCCTGCAGACGGTGCTGGCGCAGTGGGAGGCCGATGTGCAGGAGGTGATCGACACGCAGGTCGTGCCGGGCCTGAACTTCGACGGCGCGACGCTGCGCCTGACCCGGCGGCAGCCCGAGGGCGTGCAGGTGGTCGCCTGGACGCTGCGCGGTGGCCGCCTCTACCGCTGGAGCGCGCCGCCCTCGACCGCCCTCGACACGCTGCAGGACGGCTGGATGCGCAGCTACCAGTTGCTCGGCAACGAGCCGGGCACGCTGGCGATGCTGGACCACGTCGCCCAGTGGCAGCTCTTCGTCTTCCTGACCAGCAGCAACGGCTGGAGCAACGCGCAGTCCAGCGGCGACGTGGCCCAGGCGGCACCGCCGGCCGCCGCCGAGCCGCAGGCACCGCCACCGCCGCCACCCGAAGCAGGCACCGCCCCTGCCGGCACGGTGTCCAGCACGCTCTCGGGCAACGGCATGGTCAGCGCCGCACCGCCGGTCGTCGTCAACCACGACGCGCTGCCCGACGGCCTGCGGCTGGTGATCGGCTTCGCGCCCGGCGGGGCGGCCGACGGCACGCTGACCCGCGAAGTGCGGCTGGTCCACCCATGACCAGGCCCAGACCCATGCCCATGCCCATGCACCGGAACCTCCGACAACGCGGCGCCGCGCTGCTGACCGCGATGGTCATCGTCACCGTCGTGGCCACCCTCGCCTCGGGCATGGTCTGGCAGCAGTGGCGTGCCCTGCAGGTCGAGGCGGCCGAGCGTGCCCAGACCCAGTCGCAATGGGTGCTGCAGGGCGCCCTCGACTGGACCCGCATGATCCTGCGCGAAGACGCCCGCGAAGGCGGCGCCGACCACCTCGGCGAACCCTGGGCCGCCCCGCTGGCCGAGGCCCGGCTGTCCACCTTCCTCGCCGCCGACCGCGCGATGGCCGAGGACGCTCCCGACGCCTTCCTCTCCGGCCGCATCGAGGACGCGCAGTCGCGCTACAACCTGCGCAACCTCGTGCAGCAAGGCAAGGTCAGCGCCAGCGAGCTGCAGACGCTGGAGCGGCTGTGCGGCTTCCTGGGCCTGGGCGCGGATGTCGCGCCCAGGCTGGCCGAGGCCCTGCGCCGCGCCACGCCCGGCAGCGCCACCGAAGCCCCGTCCGACAGCGGCACCAACGCGCCCCTGCTGCCACTCATGCCCGTGTCGGTCGAAGACCTGGGCTGGCTCGGCCTGGACAGCGCCACGGTGCGCCGCCTGCAGCCCTATGTCGTGCTGCTGCCGCGGGAAACGCCGGTCAACCTGAACACGGCGTCCAAGGAGGTCATCGCCGCCGTGCTGCCGGGCATCGATCTGGCCAGCGCCGAGCGGCTGGTGCAGTCCCGGCTGCGCGAGCACCTGAAAACGCCCGCCGACGCCAAGACCGTGCTGGGCGAGCGCGCGCTGGCCGACGCGCGTCGGGTCAGCGTCCACTCGAACTACTTCCTCGTCTACGGCGCCCTGCGGCTCGACCAGGTGATGGTGGCCCAACGCTCGCTGCTGGAGCGCAATGGGCGCGACGTGCGGACCCTGTACACCCGGCGGCTGCGCGACCTGACCGAGCTGGAGAACGCGCTGCAGCGGTGAGCCGCGTTCCAGCGCCCGCAGGCCCGCACCTACAATCGCCCCGACACGTCCACCCCACCCATGAGCCTGCTCGTCCTCCAACTGCCCACCCGCACCCGGCTGCACTCGCAGACCCGTGCGTCCGCGCAGGCCCCCGGTACCCGCGGCGAGCTGGGCTTCGTGCTCAGTCCGGACGGGCAATCCGTCCAGTCCGAAGGCCAGTGTGCCGCCGCGCTGCTGCCCAGGGCGACCGCCGTGGTGGCCGTGCTGGCACCCGCCGATGTGGCCTTCCACCGCCTGACCTGCCCGAAAGCGCCCGCGGCACGCCTGCGCGCCGCGCTGGCAGGCATGCTCGAAGAACAAGTGCTCGACGAGGTGGACCAGCTCCACCTGAGCCTGGCCCCGGACGCACGACCGGGCGAGGACACCTGGGTCGCCGCCACCGACCGTGCCTGGCTGACGGCAGAGCTGGCCGCGCTGGAGGCGGTGGGCGTCGTCGTGGACCGGGTCGTGCCGGGTCTTTGGCCAGACCTGCAGGCGCATGGCCATTTCCACACCCCGCTGGACGATGACAAGCCCCGGACGCTGCTGACCTGGGCCGATGCGCAGGGCGTGTGTACCTGGCCGCTGCTGGGCAGTCTCTCGCGCAGCCTGCTGCCCGAGCCACTCGCCGACAACACGCTGTGGACCGCGGACCCCGCCGCCGCCACCCCCGCCGAACGCTGGCTCGGGCAGCCAGTGCAGGTGCTCGGCCTGGGCGCGCGGCTGCTGGCCTCGGCGCAGAGCGGCTGGAACCTGCGCCAGTTCGAGCTGGCCGCGCGCCACCGCGGGCTGGCGCTGCTGCGCGACGCAGGCAAGCAATTCCTCACTCCCGGCTGGCGGCCCGTGCGCCTCGGGCTGGTCGGGCTGGCACTGGCGCATCTCGTCGGACTGAATGCCTGGGCCTGGATGCAGCGCACCGAGCTGCAGAACCGCCGCACCGCCGTCGCCAACCTGCTGCGCACCACGCACCCGCAGGTGCGCGCCGTGCTGGACGCGCCGCTGCAGATGGCCCGCGAGAACGAGCTGCTGCGCGCCAGTGCCGGCCGCCCTGGCGACACCGACCTGGAGCCGCTGCTGCAGGCCGCCGCCAGCGTCTGGCCCGAGGGACGGCCGCCCACGGTGCTGCGCTACGAGAACAGCCGCCTGTCGCTGGGCGCGCAGGGTCTGGGTGCCGCCGAGCTGGCCCAGATGCGCGCCACGCTGGAGCCGGCGGGCTGGCAGATCGACAGCGCCGACAACCAGATCACCCTGGGCCGCACGCCCCTGCCCGGAGCCGCCCGATGAAACCCGCACTGCCGCGATCCGACGCCCTGCGCCAGTCACTCGCCCCGCTGCAGCAACGCTGGCAGGCGCTGGCCCCGCGCGAGCAGCTCGGCGCCACGCTGGGGCTGGGGCTGCTGCTGGTGTTCGTGGTCTGGAGCTTCGCGGTGCAGCCCGCTCTCAAGACCCTGCGCACGGCCCCGGCCCAACAAGCCGTGCTCGACGCGCAGCTCGCCCAGATGCAGCGCCTGGCCGCCGAGGCCGCCGAGCTGCGCGCCCTGCCCCCCGTCGATGCGGCACAGGCTGACGCCGCGCTGCAATCGGCCACCCAGCGTCTGGGCGCCGCTGCCCGCCTGCAGCGCAGCGGCGAGCGGCTGACCGTGGCCTTCACCAGCGTCGAGCCGGCCGCGTTGATGGCCTGGCTGGCCGAAGTGCGTGCCGCGGCCCGCGTGCGCGTGGTCGAGGCGCAACTCGGCCGCACCGGCAATGGCTACAGCGGCAACCTTGTGCTGACGCTGTCTGCGGCGTCCACTCCCCATTGACCCGCTGACCCACGGCACAAGGCACAAGGCACGCACCCGCACATGGCCCTCCACGGCACTCCCTGGCGTCCCACTTACCAGCCCTCGGCGCCCGCATCGGTCTTCGGCTCGGCTGCACGCAAGGCGGCTGGCCACGGCTGGGTGGCGCAGGCGCAGGCCAGCCGACGCTGGGCTGTGGTCGGCACGGTCGTGGGCGCGGCGGTGGCATTGGTCGCCTTCGCCCCCGCGCACTGGCTGGCCCAGGCCGTCGCCACGGCCACGCAGGAGCGTGTGCTGCTGGCCAACGCGCAGGGCACGGTCTGGTCCGGCGATGCCGTGCTGGTGCTGAGTGCGGGGGTCGGCAGCCGAGACGCCCGTGCCCTGCCCGGCCGCATCCGCTGGACACTGCGTCCGACCGGCACCGCCGTGCGGCTGGCGCTGCAACACGACTGCTGCCTCAACGGCGAACAGGTGCTCCTCGTGCAGCCGGGGTTTGGGCAGGTCCAGGTGTCGGTGCAGCCGGGGAAGGCCGACCAGGGCGACTGGGTAGGACAGTGGCCCGCAGCGTGGCTGGTCGGACTCGGCACGCCGTGGAACACCCTGCGCCCCGGCGGCGCGCTGCGGCTGACCACGCAAGCCCTGTCGCTGCGCTGGGCACAAGGCCGCTTCGCCATGGCCGGCAGCGCGGGGCTGGAGCTGCGCGACTTCTCTTCCCGCCTGACCACACTGCCGCGCCTGGGCAGCTACCGGATCACCTTCAGCGGCGACCCGGCGCAGGCCGGCACCGCCCTGGTGACGCTGGACACGCTCGACGGCGCCCTGCGGCTCAGCGGCACCGGCAGTTGGAGCCAGGGCGGCCTGCGCCTGCGCGGCGAAGCCACCGCCACCGACGCCGACCGCCCGGCCCTGAACAACCTGCTCAACATCATCGGACGGCGCCAAGGCGCGCGCTCCCTGCTCACGATCGGATGACCATGACGCTGTGCCCTCGACCCTCCGCACCGCGCCGCGTGCTCGCCGCGGCGCTGGCCGGCACCCTGGCCCTCGGCCACCTCACGCCGCTGCAGGCGCAGCAGTCCCGCCGCGCCACCGCCGCCGCACCCACCACCGCCAAGGTGACGGTGAACTTCGTCAACGCCGACATCGAAGCGGTCTCCCGGGCGATGGCTGCCATCGTCAAGCGCCAGATCCTGGTCGATCCGCGCGTGCGTGGCCAGATGACGCTCTACAGCGAACAGCCCCTGACCGAACGCGAAGCCTTCCTGAACTACCTCTCGGTGCTGCGCGGGCTGGGCTTCACGGTGGTGGACGTGGCCGGACTGCTCAAGGTCGTTCCCGAGGCCGAGGCCAAGCTGCAGACCGGCACCGTCTCGGTCGGCAACGTCATGCGTTCGGGCGACCAGATCCTCACGCAGGTCTTTCCCCTCAAGCACGAGAACGTCAACAACCTCGTGACCGTGCTGCGCCCGCTGATCACGCCCAACAACACCATCAATGCCAACCCCGGCAACAACACGCTGGTCATCACCGACTACGCCAACAACCTGCAGCGCCTGGCCCGCATCATCGCGGCGCTGGACACCCCCGCCGCCACCGATGTCGAGGTGATTCCGGTCAAGAACGGCTCGGCGTCGGACCTCGCGCCGATGGTGCAGCGGTTCGCCGATTCCTCCTCGGGCGGTACACCGGGCGCCCCGGCCGCGATGTCCGGCGGCGTGTCGATCATGGCCGACCCGCGCACCAACTCGCTGCTGGTGCGGGCGCCCAACGCGGCGCGGCTGGCCGTCATCCGCGGGGTGATCGACAAGCTGGACCGCCCCGGCCCGCCGGGCGGCGCGGCCGGCAACATCTACGTCGTCTACCTGAAGAACGCCGACGCGACCCGGCTCGCCGCCGTGCTGCGCGCCGCCTATGGCGCGGGCGGCGGCGGCGCGTCCGGCGGCAGCACCGGTGGCGCCAGCACGGGCCTGGGTGCCACGTCGGCCAGCAGCGGCGGTGGCATGGCCACGGCCATCGGGGGTCAGGGCGGTTCGGGCGCTTCGGCGCAATCGACCACGCCGGTCAGCGCCTCGGCCAACCCGTCCACGGGTGGTTTCGTGCAGGCCGATCCCGCCACCAACGCGCTCATCATCACCGCGCCCGAGCCGGTCTACCGCCAGCTCCGCGCCGTCATCGACCAGCTCGACGCCCGCCGCGCGCAGGTCTACGTCGAGTCGATGATCGTCAAGATGGACGCCAGCCAGGCGGCCGAGTTCGGTTTCCAGTGGCAGGGGCTGCTGGGCAAGAGCGGCGACAAGTACGGCGTCATCGCCGGCACCAACTACAGCGCGACCAGCGGTGCCGGCTCCAACCTCGTCACGCTGTCCCAATCGACCACCAGCACCGGCGTCAACCTGGGCGCTGGCCTGAACGTGGGCCTGATCCAGGCGCTCAACGGCATCTACACGCTCGGCGCGCTGGCGCGTTTCCTGGAAAGCAGCACGGGCGCCAACATCCTCTCGACCCCGAACCTGGTTGCCCTCGACAACGAGGAAGCCAAGATCGTCATCGGCCAGAACGTGCCCTTCATCACCGGCAGCTTCACCAACACCGGCACCAGCAACGGCTCGGCCAACCCCTTCCAGACCATCGAGCGCAAGGACGTGGGCCTGACGCTGCGGATCAAGCCGCAGATCGGCGAGAACGGCACCGTGCGGATGCAGATCTACCAGGAGAACTCCAGCGTCATCGCCGGGACGACCTCGTCGAGTGCCGGCCCCTCGACCGAGAAGAGTTCGATCGAGACCTCGGTGGTGGTGGACGACGGCCAGATCATGGTGCTGGGCGGGCTGCTCAAGGACGAGTACGCGGACGGAGAAGACCGCGTGCCGGGGCTGGCCAGCATCCCGCTGCTGGGCAACCTGTTCAAGGCGCAGAACCGCAAGCGCATCAAGACCAACTTGCTGGTGTTCCTGCGCCCGGTGGTGATGCGGACCCAGGAAGACGCCAACACGCTGACCATGGACCGCTATGACCTGATCCGCGCCCGCCAGCAGGACGGTCAGCCCAAGCCCTCGCAGGTGCTGGGCATCAACGAGTCGCCGGTGCTGCCGGAACTGCGCCGCGGCGAACGGGCCACGCCGATGGCACCTTCTGCCTCGACTCCGGGCCGCTGAACGTGCGCCATCCCCTGCCCTACGCCTGGGCCAAGGCCCAACGCCTGCTGCTCGAAGACGACGGCGACCGCCTCGTCCTCTGGGCCGACGCCGAAGCGCCGCGCGCCGCACTCGCCGAGGTGCTGCGCCTGCACGCCGTGGACGCCATCGAGCGCGAAGCCCCCGAGCGCCTCGCCCAGCGCATCGCCCAGGCCTATGCCGGCGGTGAATCCAGCGCCGCGGCGGTGGTCGGCGAGGTGGAAAGCGCCGTCGATCTGGGCCGGATGATGCAGGACTTGCCCGCCGTGGAAGACCTGCTCGAAGCGGCCAACGACGCGCCGATCATCCGCATGCTCAACGCGCTGCTGACGCAAGCGGCCAAGGACGGTGCGAGCGACATCCACATCGAGCCGTATGAACGCTCGTCCGCCGTGCGTTTCCGCGTGGACGGCACGCTGCGCGAGGTGGTGCAGCCGAACAAGGCGCTGCACGCGGCGCTGATCAGCCGGCTGAAGATCATGGCCGAGCTGGACATCGCCGAAAAACGCCTGCCGCAGGACGGGCGCATCTCCTTGCGCATCGGTGGCCGCGCCATCGACGTGCGGGTCTCGACGCTGCCGAGCGTGCATGGCGAGCGGGCCGTGCTGCGCCTGCTCGACAAGGGCGAGGCGAAGTTCTCGCTGCCGGGGCTGGGGATGCAGGGTGACACCTACACGCGCTTCTCCGCCCGCATCCAGCAGCCGCACGGCATCGTGCTCGTCACTGGCCCGACGGGTTCCGGCAAGACGACCACGCTCTACGCCGCGCTGGGTCAGGTGGACACCAGCACCACCAACGTGCTGACCGTGGAAGACCCGGTCGAGTACGAACTCGCGGGCATCGGGCAGACACAGGTCAACGCCAAGATCGACCTCACCTTCGCGAAGGCGCTGCGGGCGATCCTGCGGCAAGACCCGGACGTGATCATGATCGGCGAGATCCGCGACCACGAGACGGCGCAGATCGCCGTGCAGGCGTCGCTGACCGGCCACCTCGTGCTCGCCACGCTGCACACCAACGACGCGCCAAGTGCCGTGACGCGGCTGACGGACATGGGGATCGAGCCGTTCCTGCTGAGTTCGTCGCTGCTGGGCGTGCTCGCGCAGCGGCTGGTGCGCAAGCTCTGCACGACCTGCAAGCGCCAGGGCGACGACGGCCGCTGGCACCCGGTCGGCTGCGACGCCTGCGGCCACAGCGGCTACAAGGGCCGCACGGGGGTGTACGAGCTGATGGTGGTCGATGACGACGTGCGCGCGCTGATCCACAGCCGCGCCAGCGAGGCCGAACTCATCGCCGCGGCCCGTGCCGGCGGCCTGCGCTCGATGCGCGAGGACGGCGAGCGGCTGGTGGCGACCGGCGTCACGTCGCTGGAAGAGCTGATGCGCGTGACCCGCGACTGACCCGACACACCGCACCCATGCCCGCCTACCGATACGAAGCCCTCGACGCCGCCGGCAAGACCCAGACCGGCTTGCTGGAAGGGGACAGCGCCAAGGCCGTGCGCTCGCAACTCCGGGCGCGGGCGCTGGTGCCGCTGGACGTGCAGCCGGTCGCCTCCGAAGCGGCGGCCACGGCGGCGGCGGGCGGCTCGATGATGCGGCGGCGGGTGTTCTCCGCCACGACGCTGGCGATCTGGACGCGGCAGCTCGCCGGGCTGGTCGGCGCCGGCCTGCCGCTGGAACGCGCCCTGACCGCGCTTGCCGACGAAGCCGAAGACCCCCGCCAGCGCGACCTGCTCGCCCACCTGCGCGCCGAGGTCAACGGCGGCGCGCCCTTCGCCCAGTCGCTGGGCAGCGCACCGCGCGAATTCGACGATGTCTACCGCGCCGTCGTCGCCGCAGGCGAACAGAGCGGGCAGCTTGGCCGTGTGCTGGAGAAGCTCGCCGACGATCTGGAAGAACGCCAGGCGCTCAAGTCCCGGCTGGTCGGCGCGACGCTCTACCCGGCCATCGTGTCGGTGGTGGCGATCGTCATCGTCATCTTCCTCGTCACCTACGTCGTGCCGCAGGTGGCGCAGGTGTTTGCCGGCAGCAAGAAGGCGCTGCCCTTCCTCACCAGCGCGATGCTGGCGTTGAGCGCGTTCCTGCGCCACTGGGGCTGGGCGCTGCTGCTCGCCTTGATCGGCGCGGGCGGGCTGCTGGTGCTGGCACGGCGCAACGAAACCACCCGCGAACGGCTCGACGCGGTGGTGCTGACGCTGCCGATCGTCGGCCGGCTGGCCCGCAGCTACAACGCGGCGCGTTTTGCCGGCACGCTGGCGATGCTGGCCGGCTCGGGCGTGCCGATCCTGAAAGCCCTGCAAGCCGCGGCGGAAACGCTGTCCAACCGCGCCATGCGGGCCGACGCGCTGGCGGCGTTGGTGCAAGTCCGTGAAGGGGCGCCGCTGGCCTCGGCCTTGTCGTCGAAGAAACGCTTCCCCGGCCTGCTGTCGATGTTCGCCCGCCTGGGCGAGCAGACCGGCGAGCTGCCCGTGATGCTGCAACGCGCCGCCACGCAGCTCGGCGCCGAGGTCCAGCGGCGGGCGATGCAGATGGCCACCATCCTGGAGCCGCTGCTGATCGTGGTGATGGGGGCGATGGTGATGGTGATCGTGCTGGCCGTGCTGCTGCCGATCATCCAGCTCAACACGTTCGTGAAGTGAGCCGCCGGACCTGCCCCTTGCCGGACTGCTTGCCCAGGTACATCGCCTGGTCGGCGCGGCGCATCAGCTCGGCCACGTCCCAGCCGTCGATCGGCGACAGCGCGTAGCCGATCGTCGCCCCGACCTCGCACGGCCCCGTGCGCAGCCGCATCGGTGCCACCAGCGCCTGCAGCAGCGCCGCACCGATGCGGCGGGCGGCGTCGTCGTCCGGCAAATCGCTGACCAGCACCACGAACTCGTCGCCCCCGGTGCGTGCCGTCAGGTCGCTGTCGCGCACCCCGCGGCGCAGGCGCTCGCCGATCTCCACCAGCACAGCATCCCCGGCATCGTGGCCCTGGCGGTCGTTGATCTGCTTGAAGCCGTCCAGATCGACGAGGTAGAGCGCCACCAGCCGATCCGGCCGCGCACGCGTCAGCATCGGTGGAACAGCCGCGTGCAGACCCCGCCGGTTGAGCAGCCCGGTGAGCGCGTCGGTGGCGGCCAACTGGCGCAGGTGGTCGCCGTCGCGCGTGGCTTGTTCGGCCGCGCCGCGCAGTTGCTGGACCCGCATCCCCATCACCAGCAGCCACATGAGCATCTCCAGCAGCGAGCCGATCTGCAGCGCATGCAGCGTCACCGTGGTGGCCGCCACCTGGCCGATCGCCAGACGGCCCATCGTCACGCCGCCCACCGCGTACAGCGCCCAGCCGAGGAACACCAGCGCAGCCGCCCGGTCCCCCTGGCGCCAGCGCATCCACGCGAAGGGCAGCGCCAGGAACATCGGCAGCGGCCCGATCAGCTTGGCCACCTGCTGCGCCGCGCGGTAGCCGAACACATCCATCAGCAGCAGCACCAGCGCGGCCCCGGCCACGCCCGCGCAGACGTGCATCACCAGCGACATCCGGGGGGACAGGCTCCGGATGTCGAGCACCCGGTCGATGAAGAGGAAGGCCCCCAGCGCACTCAGCAGCACGCAGGCCGGCGACAGCACCTCGGACACCCGGACGTGTTCGCCCCAGAGGTGCTGCAGCCCGAGTCCGTTGTAGGAGAACAGGTACAGGCCGATGCCGAACACGCTCAGGCCGTAGTAGGCGAACAGGCGGTCGTGCAGGCTGAACCACTGCGCCAGGCTGTACAGCAGCAGGCACAGCATCACGCCGGTGGAGATGCCTTGCAGCAGTTGCACCCGGTCCTCGCCCTGGTGGAACTGCTCGGGCGTCACCAGACGCAGCGGCGTGACGAGGCTGCCCTCGCTGGACACCCGCAGCAGCAGCGTGTAGCGCCCAGGCGGCAGATCGAGCGGCAGGACGTGGGTGCGGGTCGGCAAGGCCCGCCAGGACAGCGGCCGGCCATCCCCGGCGCGCTGGTAGGCCGTGCGCAGCGGTGTGCCGTCGTGCAGCAGCACATGCAGGTCCACGAGGTCCAGCGCCGGAAACGCCACATCGAGCAGCCACGCGCCTCGGGCAGCGGGCTGCAGGTCGATGTCCCAGACCAGCCAGACTGCGCCACGGCGCTCGCCGAAGTTCGCCGCGGGCACGTCCGGCCGCACGCGCTGCGGCAGGCGCTGGCGCACCTCGTCCAGCGTCCAGCGCCCGGACGTGTCGTACAGCACCGACACGGCGGACCAGGGGTCAACCGCCTGCTGCCGGTCGTGCAGCACCACCACGGGCACCGCCTCCTGGGCCGCACGCACCAGCCCGATGCCCAGACACAGCGCCGCCAGCACGCTGCACAGCAGGCAGCGCACCACGCGGGTCAGCCGGGTCAACCAGACCGTCACTTCGGGGCCTTTCAGGGGGAGCGGGTCTACGGCTTTCGACACGCCGGGCGGAAGCTGAAGTCCGCCGAGTCGCGCAGGTGCCATCCCCTGAACGATCGGCTGAACTGCCCGCACTTGCGGGTGCTTCCCCGCTGTGCGGTGGACCTGGCTTGCGTCATGCTAGTCACGACACGAGAGAGTCCCTGGACACCGCCACAGACAGTCACCCGGAGGTATGCATGCGTTCACCCTGCACCGATCTCGTCTGCGCCATCCCGATCGCCCGGATGCGCCATCTCTACCGGCTCGACGAGGTGGAGCGCCGGCTGACCAAGCTGGCCGCCAAGGACCACGAACAACTGCGCGCCACCTACGAGCGGATGCTGGAAAAAGGCCCGGAGCGGTTCCAGGTCAAGCCGTCCGGTCTGCCGCTGATGGACCACCTCTACGACGAGCTGCCCAACTTCCACCCGGTGCTCGACGACGTGCGCCGCCAGTTGGCCTTGTGCGAGGACAGTGGCGACGCGCTGGAGATCACGCCGATGCTGCTGCTCGGCCCGCCGGGCGTGGGCAAGACGCACTTCGCCCGCGAGCTGTCGCACCTGCTGGGCACGGGCATGGGCTTCGTCTCGATGAGTTCGCTGACCGCCGGCTGGGTGCTGTCGGGCGCGTCGAGCCAGTGGAAAGGGGCGCGGCCGGGCAAGGTGTTCGAGACGCTGGTGGACGGCGCCTATGCCAACCCGCTGATCGTCGTGGACGAGATCGACAAGGCGGGAGGTGAGCACGCCTACGACCCGCTCGGCTCGCTCTACAGCCTGCTGGAGCACGACACCGCGCACAGCTTCACCGACGAGTTCGCCGAGGTCGCCATTGACGCCAGCCAGGTGATCTGGGTGGCGACCGCCAACGACGCGCGCGCCATCCCCGAGCCGATCCTCAACCGGATGAACGTCTACGAGGTGCCGATGCCGG
>NZ_JAAFKF010000085.1 GCF_013299175.1 Sphaerotilus sp. | reverse complement strand
GCAGCTCGGCCATGGCGACCTGCGTCGAGACCTGCACCATCTCCGGCGTCAGCCCGGCCCAGATCGGGTAGAGCGTCTTCAGCCAGCCGAACAGCTCGGCGTTCTGCGCGGCGGGGATGGCGCGGGTGAGCGACTGGTACATGTGGTGGTGCGTGTTCACCAGCCCCGGCGTGACGACGTGGCCGCGCGCGTCGATCACCTCGCCGTGGGCGCGCACCTCGTCGAGCACTTGCGCCGGCACTTCGCCCGCCGCATAGACCGCCGCGATCTGCTCGCCGCGGACGAGCAGGCTCGCGCCGCGCAGCTCGCGGCGGGTGTCGTCGAAGGTGGCGATCAGGTCGGCCTGGTGGACCAGCAGGAGGGGGGCGTGCGGGGTGTTCATGGCTTCATTGTCGGGGGAGGCAGGGCGCTGCCACAACAACCCGGAGACCCGCCACGGCCAGGCCAGCGAACCGAACAGCGCCCGGAACGCCGGCCTGTTCGCCCGGACAGCCGCAGGGGCCGCACCTACCCTCGGGGGACGCCGATTGTCGTCACCCCATGCCCGAACTTGAATCCTTTTCGCTGGACCCTGCCAGCCCCGCCGACTGGGCCGCCGTGCGCGCACAGGGCCACCGGATGCTGGACGATCTGTTCGACCACCTGTCCCGGCTCCGCGAGCGCCCCGTCTGGCAGCCGATCCCCCCTGAGGTGCGCGCCGCGTTCGACGAGCCGCTGCCGTCGGCTCCCGTCGCGCTGGCCGAGGCGCACGGGCGCTTCATGGACCAGATCCTGCCCTACGCCGTCGGCAACACGCACCCGCGCTTCATGGGCTGGGTCCACGGCGGCGGCACGGTCGAGGGGATGCTGGCCGAGATGCTCGCCGCGGGCCTGAACGCCAACCTCGGCGGGCGCGACCAGATGCCGCTGGAAGTCGAGCGCCAGACCGTGCGCTGGATGCGCGACCTGTTCGGCTTTCCGGCCACGGCCGGCGGGCTGCTGGTCACCGGCTCGTCGATGGCGAACCTGCTCGGCGTCCTCGTGGCACGCACGCGAACGCTGGGCACGCTGTCCCGCCAGACCGGTGTGGCGGCCAGTGCCGACGGCCCGCGGCTGGTCGCCTATGCCGCCGAGAGCGCCCACGGCTGTGTGGCGCAGGCGTTCTCCATCAGCGGCCTGGGCACGCAGGCGCTGCGCCGCGTGCCGGTCGGCGCGGACCACCGCCTCGACCTTGCCGCCCTGCAAGCGCAGATCACCGCCGACCGCATCGCCGGCCTGCGCCCCTTCCTCGTCGTCGGCACGGCCGGCACGGTGGACACCGGCGCGGTGGACGATCTGGCCGCCATCGCCGACGTGGCCCGCCGCGAGGGGCTGTGGTTCCACGTCGATGGGGCGTTCGGTGCCCTGGGGATGCTGTCGCCCGAGGTGGCGCCGCTGCTGCGCGGCATCGAACGCGCGGACTCGATCGCGCTCGATTTCCACAAGTGGGGCCAGGTGCCCTACGACGCCGGCTTCCTCCTCGTGCGCGACCAGGCCGACCAGCTCGCCGCTTTCGCCTCGCCCGCGGCCTACCTGTCGCGCCACCCGCGCGGGCTGGCGGCTGGCTCACCCTGGCCCTGCGACCTGGGGCCGGACCTGTCGCGGGGCTTCCGGGCGCTCAAGGTCTGGTTCACCCTCGTCACCCATGGCACTGACCGCCTGGGCGCCGCCATCGCCCAGTCCTGCCGACTGGCGCAGCGGCTGCGTGCCCGCATCGTGGCCGAACCCACGCTGGCGCTGCTCGCGCCGGTCACGCTCAACATCGTCTGCTTCCGCTACCTCGGCCCGCCGGGTGCGCGGGGGCTGGACGCCGCCGCCACCGACCACCTCAACGCCGAGCTGGTCGCCGATCTGCACGAGTCCGGCCTGGCCGTGCCGTCCACCACCACGCTGGGCGGGCGCACCGCGATCCGCGTCGCGCTGGTCAACCACCGCACCACGGCGGCCGACCTCGGTGTCCTGCTCGACGCGGTGCTGCGCCTGGGTGCGCGCCGCTGCCGCCCGTGTCCGGCCGAATCCGCTCTGCTTGTCGAGACCACTCCATGAACGTGCCCTGCATCGAGTTCCAGCCCCGCCCACAGGCGACCACCGCCACGACAGCCGCTGCCACAGCCACAGCCACGGCCACGGCCACAGCGACGGCTTGCCCGCCCCTGATGGGACTGGCCCGGCTGATGCCGCTGGCGTTCCAGGGCGAGGATCTGATGCCGCTGGCGCAGACACTCCTCGCCCGCTCCGCCAAGGACGCCCACGACGCCAACGCGCTCATGGACCTGTCCACCCTGCTGCTGCTGCAGGGCTTGCGCGAGGTCGGGCTGGCCACGCAGGCGCAGGCGATCGACTGCTGCCGCGTCTACCACCTGCCCGCCGAGGGCGCGCCCGCGCTGCGCCTGCTGGCCGTGGTGGCGCCGGGCGACCTGATGACGAATGCACCGCTGGCCTTCCTGTTCGCGCACTCGGACGTGGCGCTGACCCTGCTCTACGTGCGGCCCGGCGAGCCGCTGCCGCACTGGCTGCCACCGCACGACGCGCTGTGGATCGCGGTGTCCGAATCCGACCCGGTGCGCGGCCTGCTGGGCGACCTGTCGGCGGCCTGCGCGGTCTGGGACACCCCGGTGATCAACCCCCCCGCGCACACGCTGCGCACCGCGCGTGCGCAGGCGTCGGCCCTGCTCCACGGCGTGCCGGGTCTGCACATGCCGGAGACCGTCCGCGTGGACCGGGCCGCGTTGCAGACGCTCGTGCGCTGCGAAGCGGGTCCGGACGCCTGGCTGGTGGACGGTGCCTGGCCGCTCATCGTCCGCCCGGTCGATTCCCACGCGGGCCACGGGCTGGAGAAGCTCGCCGCGCCGTTCGATCTGGCGCGCTACCTGGCGACGCAGCCGGACGCCGAGTTCTTCCTGTCGCGCTTCATCGACTACGCCAGCGCGGACGGCCAGTTCCGCAAGTTCCGGGTCGTGCTGGTGGATGGCGTGCCGCATGCCGTCCACCTGGGCGTGTCGGCGCACTGGATGGTGCATTACCTCAACGCCGGCATGGCCGAGTCCGCCGCCAAGCGGGTGGAGGAGGCGCAGTTCATGGCCGACTTCGACACCGACACGGGGTTCGCCCGCCGCCACGCCGTCGCGCTGCAGGGCATTGCCGAGCGCATCGGCCTGGACTACCTCGTCCTCGACTGCGCCGAAACCCGCGACGGCCGGCTGCTCGTGTTCGAGGCCGATCCTGGCGCGGCTGTGCATGCCATGGACCCGCCCGACCTGTTCCCGTACAAGCCGGCTGCGATCGAGAAGGTGCGGGTGGCGGTGCGGGCCTTGCTGGGGCGCCGGGTGGCGGCCCATGCGGCGCGGATGGTCTGAGCGGCCAGCCCCATGCCGATGGTGGTCGCGCGGGCCTTGACCGAAGGTGGAGACGCCCGCATCACGCTGGACGGCGCGGGCGCCAACGCCTACGGCTGTCCGCCGCGGCCTGATCCGGCACTGGTCGCGCTCGGTTCGTCCACGGCCTCGGTGATTTCCGGGCCGGCCTTCGAGGCGGCACAGGCGCTGTGTACCCGGCTCGCCGCGCATCCGGGCGCCCATGCCGAGGAGGTGGCGCGGCTGCGGCGCACGCTGCTGCCGCTCAGTGGCGCGGACACCGTTCCCGGCACCGAGGTGGTGCTCGCCGCCTCGGGCACCGATCTGCACCTGTTCGCCACCCAGCTCGCGGCCAGCGCGCCAGGGGTGCCGGTGCAGGCGGTGATGGCCGAGGTGTCCGAGACCGGCAGTGGCGTGCCCGCTGCGCTGGCCACCCGCCATTTCGCCACCGGCACCTGCCAGGGCCACGCCGTGCCGCGGGGCGCGCCGATCACCGCGCAGTCCCCGTGCGAACCCATCGCCGTGGTGCTGCGCCACCCCGACGGCCGGCCCCGCAGCGCCGACGATGTGGACGCCGATTTCACGGCGGGCGTGGAGCAGGTGCTGGGCGCGGGCCGGCGCTGCCTGCTGGTGCTGACGGACCTGACCAAGACCGGCCTGCTGGCGCCGACCCCGGCCTGTGCGGCCCGGCTGCGCAAGCGCCACGGCGAGCGGCTGGAGGTGCTGGTCGATGCCTGCCAGTTCCGGCTGGCGCCGGCGTCGCTGGCCGACTACCTGGCGCAGGACTGGATGGTCGCGATCACCGGGTCCAAGTTCGTCACCGGGCCGGCCTTCTGCGGCGCGCTGCTGCTGCCGCCCGCGCTGGCGCGGCGCTGCTGGCGCCGTTCGCTGGAGACGCTGCGGCTCTACACCGCGCGCAGCCACTGGCCCGCGCACTGGCCGGCCGCGGATGCGCTGGACGATCGGCACAACCCTGGCCTGCTGCTGCGCTGGCAGGCCGCGCTGGTCGAGTTGCAGCGTTTTCGGGCGGTGCCGGAGCCGCTGGCAGACCGATTTTTCCAGCACTGGGGCCGCGCCGTGGCCGAGCGGCTGCGCGGCGACACCACGTTCGAGGCGCTGCCGGTCGCGCCGCTGGACGGTGTGCGCGGCGGGCGCTGGGCGGGTGGGCGCTGGGACCGCCACCAGACGGTTTTTCCGTTCGTTGTCCACCGCCGCCTGTCTGGTGGTCGCCGCGTTCCGCTGACCCCTGCCCAGACGGTCGCGCTGCACCGCGCCCTCGCCGAAGCGGACCCCGCGTCTGCAGGCGCCGGGCGTTTCCAGCTCGGTCAACCCGTGGCCTGCGGAGCGCGCGACGGCCAGCCGGTCAGCGCCTTGCGCCTGTGTGCCAGCGCCCGCACGGTGGTGGACGCGACCCGGTCGCTGCAGGGTCGGGCCGAGGCGGTCGCGCAGGCGATGGCGGCGCTGGACAAGGTGGGGTGGTGGGTGCGGCGGATGGGGTAAGCCGCCGGTGGGCGTGGTCAGCCCGCAAACACCTCGACCGACACCCCGAACCGACGCGCCAGCGCCTTGACCTGCCGCAGGTTCAGCGCCCGCTTGCCCGCCAGCACGGCCGACACCACGCTCTGTGCCCCCACCTCGGGCAATTGCGACTGCGTCAGCCCGTGCTCGACCATCAGCTCGTGCAGCAACTCGTGCGGTGCCAGCGGCTGCGCCGGCCAGGGGTGGACACGGTCCTCGTACTCGCGGATGCGATCCGCCAGCACATCGACCAGCGCCCCCATCGGGCCGGACTCCAGCGCCGGCACGTCGTCCATGAGCTGATCGACGACTTCCAGCAATTGCGCGTAGTGCGCCTCGTCGCGGATTGGCCCGCCGATGCCGAGGGTTTCGTGCAGGGCAACCCAGTGGGAAGCAATGTCGGACAGGTTCATTTCCAGGCTCCTTGGTCGTACTCGGCGTGGGTGAGAACCGCCTTGATCCAGACCGTCTTCACCTTGTAGGCGATCGATGCGATCAGCCGGTACTTGTTGCCGCCGATGTTGAACACGTACAGATCGCCCACCTTGTCCACGCCGGGGAAAGCGGTGCGCAGGTCCGCGAAGTGCGCAAAGCTGCCCTTCTCGATCTTCAGCCGAAAGGCGCGCAACGGGTTGTCAGCGTCCGGGTGATGGACCACGAACTCGCGCAAGGTCTTGTTGGAGATCAGCTTCATCGGCATGTATTCAATTTATAGCAATTTGCTATTTTTTGCCAGTGCCCTGGCGATGGACAGGTTCGACATCGGGGACGAATCGCCCCCCCATTCCTCACCTATTCCCGCCTTTCCCCCAGCGGCCGGTTCCCTAGCATCCATCCGTCCCGGTGCGCGCACACCGCCACGCGCCGACACGGCTTGCTTGATTGCCCCAGGAACCGCCCATGTCCGATCTGTCCCAGTCGCATCTGAAGTCCGCCGCCCTGGTCGAGGGCGTCCTGCCGCTGTCGGCACGTCCGCGCAAAGGCAGTGACGTGCCGTTTGCCTGGCCGACGCCGCCGTTCGCCGCCTATGCGCTGCCCGTGCCGCAGCACGAGCCGCTGGCCTGCGAGATCGAGGGCCGCACCGGCAACCTGATGACCGGGCAGTTGATGGCGATGGAAGTGGGGCCTGGCATCGCGCGGGTGCAGGTGCCGCCGGAGCGCGTCTCGCTGCCCATGCGCTTCGACCAGATCCGCCGCATCACCTTGCAGGCGCCTGTGCTGCCGCTGGCCCGACAACCCGGCCCTGCGCCGGTCGCTCCTGCTGCGGCTCCCGCTGCCGAGGAACCCTCCGCGGAACACGCCCAGATGCTTGAACACCACGCCGCCCAGCCCTACACCGTCCACCTGCACGGCGGCGGCTCGGTCGGTGGCGTCACCGTGGGCCATGTCGAGAACGAGGTCGGCCTGTTCCTGTTCGCGCCGCTGGACGACCGCGGCACGGTGCAGACCTCCTTCCTGCCGCGCTCGGCCTACGACCGCGTGCAGGTGGGCGAGCGCCTGGGCAAGCTGCTGATCGAGGAGGCCGCGGTCACGGCCGATCAGGTGGACCAGGCGGTGCAGATCCAGAAGAAGAACCGCGGTCAGAAGCTCGGCGAGCTGCTGGTGGCGCGCCAGATCGTGACGCCCGAGCAACTGCTCTCCGCCCTCGACAAGCAGGCGCGCATGCCGATGGTGCGGCTGGGCGAGGCGCTGGTGGCGCTGGGCTATGTCACCGATGCGCAGTTGACCGACGTGCTGGGCCAGCAGGTCAGCGAGCGCGTGCAGCCGCTGGGCGAGGTGCTGCTGAGCCGCGAATGGGTCACGCCGCAGCAGTTGCGCGTGGCACTGGCGCGCAAGCTGGGCTACCCGGTCGTCAACCTGAACACCTTCAAGCCGCAGATCGAGGCGCTGGCGCGGCTGCCGGCAGAGCTGGCGCACACGCTGGAGGTGCTGCCGCTGGTCCACCGCGCCGGGCGGCTGGTGGTGGCGATGCAGGACGTGACGCGCCAGGCGGTGCTGGAGCAGTTGCAGACGCTGACCCACTGCACCATCGCGCCCGCGCTGGCCGGCACCGGCGATCTGAAAGCGGCGATCGAACGGGGGTACGAACGCCTGCCCATGCTGGACACGGGCACCAGCCGGTCGGGGGCCGATGCGGGGGCGGGCGTCGGCGTCGCTGCGGCTGGCACGGCCGGCGAGTCGGCGGCGCGCCGTGCGGGCAAATCCGCCAAGGGCGACAAGACCGACCGCGCCGAGGGTCCGGTCGTGCAGCTCCTCATCACCCTGGTGGCCGACGCGATGGGCCGCGGCGCCAGCAGCATCCACCTGGAAAACCACCCGAGCGAGGACAAGCTGTGGGTGCGCCTGCGCCGCGATGGCCGCATGGAGCCGCACAGCGAGCTGCCCGGCAGCTACCGCAACAGCCTGATCCCGCGCATCAAGACACTGGCCGAGCTGGACGTGCAGGACACGCGCCGGCCGCAGGAGGGTCGGCTGGCGTTTTCACGGCTGATGCAGGCGCACAAGATCGAGCTGCGCGTGACGACGCTGCCGACGCAAGGCGGTCTCGAAGACGTGGTGCTGGGGCTGCCGACGCGGTTGAAGACCTTCAAGTTCGATGGCCTGGGCCTCACCACGCAGGACCAGGAGCGCCTCCAGGCGATGCTCCAGCGGCCGTCCGGGCTGGTCCTCACGGTCGGCCCGGCCCGCTCCGGCCGCACGACGACGCTGTTCGCCGAGCTGGCGCTGGTGAACCAGCCCGACCGCAAGATCGTCTCCATCGAGGAGCGCATCGAGATGGTCCTGCCCGGCGTGCGCCAGATCGAGGTGAATCCGCGCGCTGGCCACACCCACGAGCAGGCGCTGCGGGCGGCGATGGCGGCCGAGGCGGACGTGATCCTGATCGACACGATCGGCGACAGCGCCACGGCGCGGCTGGCGGCCGAGGCGGCCCTGTCCGGCCGGCTGGTGCTGGCGTCGATGCAGGGGCGCACGGCGGCCGAAGCGATCCACCGGCTGCTGGACATGGGCGTGGAGCCGTGGAACCTGGGCGACGCCTTGCAGGGGGTCCATGCACAGCGGCTGCTGCGCCGGCTGTGCAGCGCCTGCCGCATGAGCCGTTCGGCCAAGGAGCCGGAAATCGACGAGTGGATCGAAGGGTATTTTTACGGCGCCGCCGTGGAAGCGGCCGAGGCCGAGCGCGAGCAGCTCCGCGCCAGTTGGGTGGAACGTTACGGGCGCGAGGGGAAGCTGCGCCGTTACCACAGCGCCGGCTGCGAGCGTTGCCGCACGTCGGGCTACCGGGGACGGGTCGCGGTGCATGAGCTGCTGGTGATCAGCGGGGAGCTGCGCCGGTTGATCCGGGCCGGCGCGCCGGCGTGGAACCTGCAGCGCCAGGGCCTGGTCGAGGGGATGCGGACGATGCGCCAGGATGCGGTGGAGAAGATGCTCGCCGGTCTGACCAGCATGGACGAGGTGCGCTCCGTCGCCGATCTCTGAAGCGCCGCGCGCGGCTCAGCGCCCGCGCAGGAACAGCGTGTCGAGTTCCTTGATCGTCACTTGGCGCCAGGTCGGGCGGCCGTGGTTGCAGAGGTCGGCGCGCTCGGTGCGTTCCATGTCGCGCAGCAGGGCGTTCATCTCCTCCAGCGTCAGCCGGCGGTTGGCGCGCACGGCGCCGTGGCAGGCCATCGTGGACAGGATCTCGTCGTGCGCCCGCTGCACCAGCGCGCTGGCCTCGTGCTCCGACAACTCGCCCAGCACCGACCGCGCCAGCGCCACCGCATCGGCGTCCCGCAAGGCCGCCGGCACGGCGCGCACCGCCAGCACCCCCGGCGACAGCGGCGCCACGTCCAGCCCGAGCCGGGCGAGGGTGGCGGCATGCGCTTCGGCCGCGGCCACTTCGGTGGGCGTGGCGGAGAACGTGGCCGGGATCAGCAGCGGCTGGCTGTCGATCGTGCGCTCGCCCGCGCCGTCGCCGAGCCGGGTCTTGAGCTGCTCGTAGACGATGCGTTCGTGCGCGGCGTGCATGTCCACGATCACCAGCCCGTGGCGGTTCTCGGCCAGCACATAGAGTCCACCGAGTTGCGCCAGCGCCCGGCCGAGCGGCCAGTCCTCGGTCGGCGCTGGCGCGGCATGGCCTGCCGGCGCGGCACTCGGACTGCGGGGCCAGTCCGGTGGCATCTCGCGGGTGTGCAGCGCGGCGGCGTGCTGGAGCACGAGGCTGCCCTGGATCGGCGGTGCCGGACGCCAGGCGGCGGGCATGGGGGCTGGCGCCGTGCCCAGCGGTTCGGCGACCACGTCCGCAGGCACATCCGCCGTGCGCGACAAGGCCAGCGCCTGCTCCACCGCCCGCCGCACCGCCTGATGCACCTCCCGCGAGTCCCGGAACCGCACCTCGATCTTGGTCGGATGCACGTTCACATCGACCCGGTCCGGCGCGATGTCGATGCGCAGCACATAGCTCGGTTGCCGCGCCCCGTGCAGCACGTCCTCATACGCGGAGCGCACACCATGCCCGATCAGCCGGTCGCGGACATGGCGGCCGTTGACATAGGCGTACTGCAGATCGGCCCGCGCCCGCGCCGCCTCCGGCAGACCGACCCGGCCGCGGATCACCAGCGGCCCGACCTGCACCTCGACCGGCCGGCTCGCGGCGATGAAGTCTGCGCCCAGCACGTCGTGCAGCCGCTGTTCGGCCGCGGCAGGGCGGAGCTGCTCGACCAGCCGCCCCTCGTGCCACACCGCAAACCCCACCTCCGGATGCACCAGCGCATGGCGCCGCACGGCTTCGAGGCAGTGGCCCAGCTCGGTCGCATCGGTCTTGAGGAACTTGCGCCGCGCCGGCGTGGAGAAAAACAGCTCGCGCACCTCGACCGTCGTGCCCGTGGCACGGGCCGCGGGGGACAGCTCGCCGGTGCGGGCGTCGATGCGCCGGGCGTGGGCGTCGTCGGCGGTGCGGCTGGTGATGGACAGCTCCGCCACCGAGCCGATCGCGGCCAGCGCCTCGCCGCGGAAGCCCATCGTGCCGACCTGCTCCAGCTCGGCCAGCGAGCCAATCTTGCTCGTGGCGTGGCGGCGCAGCGCCAGCGGCAGCTCGTCGGCGGGGATGCCCGCGCCATCGTCCTCGACCACGATGGCCCGCACGCCGCCGCCGGCCAGCCGCACCGTGATCTGCGCCGCACCGGCGTCGAGCGCGTTGTCCAGCAACTCGCGCACGACCGAGGCGGGCCGCTCGACCACCTCGCCCGCCGCGATCTGGCTGATCAGCGCATCCGGCAGTTCGCGGATGGGGCGGCGGGGGGCGGTGGCGGGCAGGATCGGCATGGGCGGATTGTAGGAACCCGCCGGCCGTGTTCCGTGCGGTTGCGTGGGTCAGTGCAGGTAGCGGCCCGACGCGGTGAGCTGCACCAGCTCGACGAAGCGCGAGCCGCTGAGTTCCTGTCGGCTGAAGTTCACGGTCATGCCGGCGATGTACCACTGCAGCACCTTGAGCGTGGCGTGCAGCCGGGCGCGGCTGGGGTCGCCATTGCAGCGCCGCAGCGCCTCGATCAGCACCTGCGCGTTGAGCCAGCCCTCGAAGCTGGCGTAGCCGATCGGCACCTGGGCGGTGCTGGCCAGGTCGCGGTAGTCGGCGATCTGGCGGTCGCTCTCGCTCCAGGGATAGGGGACGACCTGCGAGATGGCCAGTCCGCGGGCCTGCGCGCCGATGCGGCGGATGGCGTCCTCGTCGGAGACGATCGACAGGCCGTAGAACGCGGGATGGCGGCGCAGCCCGGCGGCGGTGGCCATCACGGTGGCGGCCTGCGAGCCGTTGACGAACAGCACGATGGCCTGCGGGGCGAGGGCGAGCAGCTTGCGGGCGGCTTCCTGGGCGGTGGCGCCGTCGGGGGTGACGGCGGCGGTGCCGGCCAGCACCAGTCCCTGTGCGGCGAATGCATCGGCGAGGACGTTCAGCCCCTCCTGTCCGAAGGGGGTCGCCAGATGCACCACGCCCATGCGCTGCAAGCCGACGGTGGCCAGGTGCAGCGCCAGTGCCGCGGCTTCCTGGGCGAGGCTGGCGCGCACGAAGTAGGCGATGCCCTTGCACTGCTGCCGCACCGAGTCCGCCACCCAGAGTCCGCCCAGGGCCGGCACGCCATGCTGGCGCAGCAGGGGTTCTATGGCGGCCATGCTCATGTTGCCCGCGCAGCCGAACAGGGTGGTGGCGTTCTGCTCGGTGATGAGCTTGTCGCAGATGGCGTGGGCCAGTTCCGGGTCGCCCCGGTCGTCGGCGGTGATCCAGCGCAGGTGCCGGCCGCCCACGCCACCGTGGGCGTTGAGCGTGTCGAAGGCGAGTTGCGCGCCGGCATTGAACGCCAGCACCGGCGGCGACAGCGGCCCGGTCAGCGGCGCGGATTGGCCGAGCACCAGATCGGACCCGGTCTGGGCTGCTCCGGCCGGGCGCGCCAGCACGGCGGCGGCACTGGCCAGAACGAAGCGTCTGCGTTGCATGGGAACAGAGAGGGGGATGAGAGAGGCGGGGAATCTGCGTCTGCTGTCAATCCCCGGAATGGACGGCGCCGAGTGTGCCTAGCGGCGGCGCCCTTGTCATGTCCGCGGGGCGGTTGCACCGGGCTGGCGTGTGGAAGTGCGCAATTCCTTCAGGAAGCCAGTGGTAATCTTCCGCCCCATGGAACTCCTGCCCTTTCTGATCGACTTCATCCTCCATGTGGACAAGCACCTGGCCACCTTCGTCACCACCTACGGTGCCTGGGTGTATGCGCTGCTGTTCCTCGTCATCTTCGTCGAGACCGGTGTGGTGGTGATGCCGTTCCTGCCGGGGGATTCGCTGCTGTTCGTGGTGGGCGCCATGTGCGGCGTGGGGTTGATGGACTACACGCTGTCGGTCGGCCTGCTGTTTGCCGCGGCGGTGCTGGGCAACCAGAGCAACTACACCATCGGCCGCCTCCTCGGCCCCAAGGTCTTCCAGTGGGAGGACAGCCGCTGGTTCAACAAGCGCGCCTTCGACCAGGCCCATGCCTTCTACGAGCGCCACGGCGGCAAGACGATCATCGCCGCCCGTTTCATGCCCTTCGTCCGCACCTTCGCGCCGTTCGTGGCCGGCGTCGCGCAGATGACGCGCAGCAAGTTCACGCTCTACGACGTGACGGGCGGCGCGCTGTGGGTCGGCGGTATCGTGACGATCGGTTATTTCTTCGGCAACGTGCCTTGGGTGAAGCTGCACCTGGACAAGATCATCTGGTCGATGATCGGCATTCCGGGGCTGCTGGTGGTGTTCGGCGCCTGGAAAGCGCGCCGCAACGAAGCCAAGGCCGGCAAGGGCATCAAGGCCGCTTGATGCCCGGCGCGGCCGCTTCGCCGCGGCGCCGCGGCGGGATGCGGCTGTCGAGCGACGCGGGCTGGTAATCGACGCGGATGCGGCAGCCGCTGGCCGGCTGCCACTGCACGGGCAGCGCCTTGCAGCGTTGCGACAGGGTGGTGGCATCGGGCTTGCGGCCCTGGTCCACCCAGTCGAGCAGGGCGTCTACGGCGCTGACGTACTGCGCGTCGCTGGAGTAGCTGTGCTCGCGGTCGGCGGTGTAGACCTGCACCAGGTGGTCGGCTGCACCGGCCTCGGCCACGGTGTCGCGGAACTGGGCCTCCATCTCGACGAAGGCGGTCAGGTCGTCGATGCCGTGCAGCGTCAGTGTGGGCAGCAGCAGCCGGCCAGTCGGGTCGGCGTCGCGGGCGAGGTCGGCGAGTGCGCCCGGATCGGCCCGGTAGCGCGGCACGTCGCGGTTCAGCGCGGCATCGTCGGGCGAGCCGGTGTAGACCACGCCCTCGTTGCCGAAGGGATTGCGGCCCTTGAGCTTGCGCAGGACGATGTCCTGGAAGTGCCAGGTGGCCCACTGCAGGTGCGGCAGGATCTCCTGCTCGGGCAGCTGCACCACGCGGGTGAGCGCGGCCAGGCGCTGCCGCTGGGCGGGGCTGCGCTCGGCGGGCTTGTGTTGCGTGCCGAGGCACGCATCGACCCGCTCGGCCAGCTCGGCGCGGGTCAGCTTCGTGTCGGGCGGCAGGCCCATCCACAGCGGGTAGGCGCTCTCGTCCGGCCCGGGGTGGTTCTGGCACAGCGCCTGGTAGACCACGCGCAGGTCCAGCCGCAGGTCGTAGGCCCGCGTCGCCCCGGCCAGCACGCCGCTGGTCAGCAGCACGGCGTCGTAGGGCAGCGCGCCAGGGCTGGCGCGGCGCGGGTCGATGTCGGGGGTGACGTAGCGTTCGGCCATGCGGGCGGCAACACCCGCGCCCCAGCTCTGGCCGTGCAGCACGGTGCGGCGTGGCTGGCCGAGGGTGGCCACGGCGAGCTGGCGCAGCCGCTCGGTGTCCTCGGCGGCGGCCAGCACCTCGACACCGCCTTGCCGGAAGCTCGACCCCGCCCAGGCGTGGCCGGCGCGCAGCATGACGCTCCAGCGTTGCAGGTCCGCCGTGCTGCGGGCCAGCGTCGGCTCGCCGAGTGCGGGGCCGCCGTGGACATGCACCACCAGCGTGCCGGTGTCGGCGGTCCAGCCCTTGGGGGTGGCGATCCAGTAGTAGGCGCCGAGGTAGTCGCGCCCGTTCAGGCAGCGTGCCCCGTCGGGCAGGCCGGTCGGGCAGGGCGCTTCGGCGGGCAGCGTGGTGCCGGAGACGACGGGCCGCACGGACTGCGCCGCGGCCCAGGTGGACAGGGTCAGCAGCAGTGCCGCCAGAACAGGGTGCAGGGGCATCGGCATCGTCACAGCGTGCGCTCTCGGGCCAGGGGCGGGTTGCGGGAAAAGTAGCGGACGATGCCGGTGTAGACCGCCTTGACGAGCTGTGCCTGGTAGTCCTCGTCGCGCAGATTGGCCTCTTCCTGCGGGTTGGAGATGAAGGCGGTCTCGACCAGGATGGACGGGATGTCCGGCGCCTTGAGCACGGCGAAGCTTGCCTGCTCGACCTGCCCCTTGTGCAGCTTGCCGACCTGTCCGATGTGGCCGAGCACCTCGCGGCCGACGCGCAGGCTGTCCTTGATCTGCGCCGTGGTGCTCATGTCGAGCAGGGCGCGCAGCACATGCGAGTCCTTGCTGGCGATGTTGATCCCGCCGATGGCGTCGGAGGCGTTTTCGCGCTTGGCCATCCAGCGGGCGGCCGTGCTGGTCGCGCCCGAGTCGGACAGCGCGAAGACGGATGCGCCGCGGGCTTCGGGCGTGATGAAGGCATCGGCGTGGACGGACACGAACAGGTCGGCCTGCACCCGGCGCGCCTTCTGGACACGCTCATGCAGCGGCACGAAGAAATCGGCGTCGCGGGTCAGCATGGCGCGCATGCCGGGGCGGGCGTTGATGCGCTCCTGCAACTGCTTGGCGATCTGCAGCACGACATCCTTCTCGCGCAGCCCGGTCGGGCCGATCGCGCCGGGGTCTTCGCCGCCGTGGCCGGGGTCGATGGCGACGATGACGAGCCGGTTGATGCCGCCACGCCCTGGCGGAACGGCGGGTGCCCCTTCGGCAGCGGCGGGCGCGGTGGCCACCCGCGGCGGCGGCGCGGGCGGGAGCGGCAGTGCGGGCGGGGTGGGGCGATCGACGCGGCCGATGAACTCGCCGAGCGCATCGTCCACGTCCGAGGCAGCGCGGGCGGAGGCGTCGGCGGTGCTGGTGCCTGTTGCTGCTGCTGCTGCAACAGCGGCGGGCGCGGGGGAGGGCGTGGCTGCGGCTGGAGTGGCCAGTGCGGTTTCGCGTTCCTTGACGAGCGCCAGCAGCGGATCGGGCGCTTGCGCCGGATACAGATCGAACACCAGCCGGTAGCGGTAAGGGGCGATCGGCGTGAGCGTGAAGACCTGCGGCGTGGCGGCGCGCTTGAGGTCGAACACCATGCGGACCTGCCGCGGCTGGCTTTGCCCCAGGCGCACGCCGGCGATGTGCGGGTCATTGGTGCCGATCTTGGCGACCAGTTCACGCAGTTGCGGGCTGAGTTCGAGTCCATCGATGTCGATCACCAGCCGGGCCGGGCCGTCGGTGACGAAGTGGCGGGCTTCGAGCGCGGTGTCGGATTCGAGCGTCACCCGCGTGTAGTCCGCCGCCGGCCAGACCCGCACGGCCACCAGCGTGGCGCCATGCACCAGATCCCCGGCACCGAGCACGAGCACCAGCGCGCCGGCCTGGCGGAACCAGCCACGGCGATTGACCGTGTCCTGGGGATCGGGGAGGGGGAGGCGTTGTGTCATGGCAGGGTCTCGTTCAACAGCGTCGCGCCCCGCGGCGTGCAGGCTTGCCACTGCGCCGTGCGGTCGTCGTCGGCCTGCGGCAGCAGCGACAGCGAGAGATCCGGCACCGGCAGCAGCCCGCGGGCCTTGTCGGGCCATTCGACCAGCTTCAGGCCGGGACTGGCGAACAGGTCGCGAAAGCCGGCATCCTCCCACTCACGGGGATCACCGAATCGGTAGAAATCGAAGTGCCAGATGTCCAGTTTGTCCGTTTCGGCGGTCGCGTGTACTTCGTGCGGCTCGACGATGGCGTAGCTCGGACTCTTGATCCGCCCCGCCACGCCCAGCGCGCGCAGCAGGTGGCGGGCAAAGGTGGTCTTGCCGGCACCGAGGGGTCCGTGCAGTTCGATGCAGGCCAGACGCAGCGCCGGATGGCGTGCCAGGGCGCGGGCCGTGGCTTCGCAGGCGGCTTCGTCGGGCCAGTGCTGCTGGCGGGTTTCTAGAATCACCGGATGAACGACCTTGCTGACCTTGGGAATGCGAATGCGCCGGCGTCCTCGCCCGATCCGGAACATCTGGTGGGGCTGGTACGGACGTGGGCCGTCGAGCTGGGATTCTCACAGATCGGCGTGTCCGGTGTACATCTGGCTACAGCCGAGCCGGGTCTTGTGGCGTGGCTGGCCGCGGGCTTCCACGGTGGCATGGGCTACATGGCGGCGCATGGCCTGAAGCGCGCCCGGCCGGCGGAGCTGGTGCCGGGCACGGTGCGGGTCATCACGGCCCGCATGGACTACCTGCCCCGCGACACGCCGGCCGACTGGCGCGAGCGCGAAGCCGACCGCGCCGCGCAACCGGGCGAGGCGGTGGTGTCGGTCTATGCGCGTGGCCGGGATTACCACAAGGTCTTGCGCAACCGGCTGCAGCGGCTGGCCGAGCGCATCGCTGCCGAGATCGGCCCCTTCGGCCACCGGGTCTTCTGCGACTCGGCGCCGGTGCTGGAGGTCGAACTCGCCGGCCGCAGCGGGCTGGGCTGGCGCGGCAAGCACACGCTGCTGCTGGACCGCTCGGCGGGGTCGATGTTCTTCCTCGGCGAGATCTACGTGGACGCCGCACTGCCGCTGTCCGAGTCGCCACCGGTCGAGGACCACTGCGGGCGCTGCACCGCGTGCCTCGACGCCTGCCCGACGGCGGCCATCGTTGCCCCGTACCGTGTCGATGCGCGGCGCTGCATCAGCTACCTGACCATCGAGCACGACGGGCCGATCCCGGTCGAGTTCCGCGCCGCGATCGGCAACCGGGTCTACGGCTGCGACGATTGCCAGCGGGTGTGTCCGTGGAACAAGTACGCGCAGCGCAGCGACCTGCCCGACTTCGACGCCCGCGAGCCACTGCGCGCGCCGACCCTGCTGGCGCTGTGGGCGTGGGACGAGGCGACCTTCCTGCAACGCACCGAGGGCAGCCCGATCCGCCGCATCGGCCACGCCCGCTGGCAGCGCAATGTGGCGGTGGCGCTGGGCAATGCGTG
>NZ_JAAFKF010000084.1 GCF_013299175.1 Sphaerotilus sp. | reverse complement strand
TAGTCGCGCGCACCTTCCGGCGTGGACTTGGTGAGCATCGGCGTCTCGATGTCCACGAAGCCCAGTTCGTCGAGGTACTTGCGCACTTCCATCGCCACGCGGTAGCGCAGCATCATGTTCTTCTGCATCGCCGGGCGGCGCAGGTCGAGCACGCGGTGCGTCAGGCGGGTCGTCTCGGACAGGTTGTCGTCGTCGATCTGGAACGGCGGCGTGACGCTCGGGTTCAGCACCTCCAGGTCGTGGCACAGGAGTTCGACCTTGCCGCTGACGAGGTTGGCATTCTCGGTGCCGGCCGGGCGCGCACGCACCAGGCCGACCACCTTCAGGCAGAACTCGTTGCGCACGCCCTCAGCCACCTTGAACATCGCGGCGCGGTCCGGGTCGCAGACGATCTGGACCAGCCCTTCGCGGTCACGCAGGTCGATGAAGATCACACCGCCATGGTCACGGCGACGGTGGGCCCAGCCCATGAGGGTGACGGTCTGGCCGGTCAGTGCTTCGCTGACCTGGCCTGCATAGCAGGTACGCATGGCGGTGGTGTCTTTCTTTGGAATCAGTGGGGGGCTGCGGCGGCCATGACCGGCGGTGCGGCGTGTACCGGTGGCGCGACCACGCCCATGGAGATGATGTACTTGAGCGCCTCGTCCACGCTCATCGCCAGCGGTCGGACATCGGCCCGCGGCGCCATCAGGAAAAAGCCCGAGGTCGGGTTGGGCGTCGTCGGCACGTAGAGGCTGACGAACTCGGTGTCCGCGGGCGTGCCCATGCGCTCGGCCACTTCACCAGCGGGCTTGCCGGTGACAAAGGCGATGGTCCAGCAGTCGCGGCGCGGGTATTCGACCAGCACCGCCTCGCGGAACGCCTGCCCGCTGCTGGAAAACAGCGTGTCGGAGACCTGCTTGACCGAGGTGTAGATCGACTTGACGATGGGGATGTTCGACATCAGCCGGTGCCACTGCCGCAGCCACCATTGCCCGACGAAGTTGGCCACGAACATGCCCGTCAGCATCATCATCGTCAGCAGCGTCAGCACCCCCAGGCCGGGAATCGATGACAGCATCTCCAGCACCGTGTGGGCGCTGGCCGGCAGCACGGCGGTGGCCGCGTGCAACAGGGTCTGGAACACGCTGTTGAGCAGGCCCAGCACCCACGTCAGCACCCAGATGGTGATGGCCAGCGGGAGCCAGACGAGCAGGCCGGCGATGATGTATTTTCTCACGGGGGTGTCCGGTTCAGCTCGCAGCCGGGGCGGCTGGAGGAGCGGCAGCCGCAGGCGCAGCGGGGCAGGCGCAGCGGGGGCGTCCGCACCAGCAGGAGCGGCCGGCGCGGTCGGCCCGCCGCGGAAATCGGTCTGGTACCAGCCAGACCCCTTGAGCTGGAACCCCGCAGCCGTCACCTGCTTGGTGAAGCGTTCGGCGCCACAGGCGGGACAGGTGGTGAGCACGGCGTCGGACATCTTCTGCAGCACGTCCTTCGCGTGCCCGCAGGAGGAACAACGATAGGCGTAGATCGGCATCGCTAAACCCTTGATTCGAAACAGGAATTATAGAGTAGGCCCGAAGCGCGACAGCACCTGCACCGCCAGCACGCCCAGCACGAAGCCCATGGCCGCCCAGCCCAGCGCCTGCAGCAGCCGGTTGGTGCGGCGCTGCTCGACCAGCAGGGCTTCCATCAGCGCCTGAGAGGGACCGCCAGCACCCGACGCCACCGCCGTGCGCGCCGCCAGTGCTTCGTGCAGCAGCCGCGGCAGCTCGGGCAGGAAGTGGGCGTAGCGCGGCGCCTCCTGCTTGAGCTGGCTGACCAGCGCGCGCCAGCCGATCTGCTCGTTCATCCAGCGTTCGAGGAAGGGCTTGGCCGTGCTCCACAGATCGAGTTCCGGGTCGAGCTGGCGGCCGAGGCCCTCGACGTTCAGCAGCGTCTTCTGCAGGAGCACGAGCTGCGGCTGGATCTCGACATTGAAGCGCCGCGAAGTCTGGAACAGCCGCATCAGCACCTGCCCGAGCGAGATGTCCTTGAGCGGCCGGTCGAAGTGCGGTTCACAGACGGCGCGCACGGCCCCTTCCAGCTCGTCGGCCCGCGTGCCCGCCGGCACCCAGCCGGATTCGATGTGCAGCTCGGCCACCCGCCGGTAATCGCGGCGGAAGAAGGCGATGAAGTTCTGCGCGAGGTATTCCTTGTCGCGGGCGTCCAGCGTGCCGACGATGCCGAAGTCGAGCGCGATGTAGCGCCCGAAGGTGGCCGGCGCGGTGGACACCATGATGTTGCCGGGGTGCATGTCGGCGTGGAAGAAGCCGTCGCGGAACACCTGGGTGAAGAAGATGGTCACGCCGTCACGGGCGAGTTTCGGGATGTCAACGCCCGCCGCACGGAGCTGCTCGACCTGGCTGATCGGCGTACCGACCATGCGCTCCATCACCAGCACGTTCTGGCTGATGTGCTCCCACACCATCTCGGGCACCAGCAGCAGGTCCAGCCCGGCCATGTTGCGCCGCAGTTGCGCAGCGTTGGCGGCTTCGCGGCCGAGGTCCAGCTCGTCGTGGAGGTACTTGTCGAACTCGGCCACCACCTCGCGCGGACGCAGCCGGCGCCCGTCCGCCGACAGCCGCTCCAGCCACGCCGCGCCCTTGCGCAGCAGGCCAAGATCGGCGTCGATCACCTCCAGCACGTTCGGCCGCAGCACCTTGACCGCCACCTGCCGCCCGTCGTGCAGCACCCCGAAATGCACCTGCGCGATCGAGGCACTGGCCACCGGATCGGCGTCGAACTGCGAGAACACCGCCTCGATGGGCTGGCCAAGCGACTGCTCGATGATCTGGCGGGCCTGCGCACTCGGGAAGGGCGGCACGCGGTCCTGGAGCTTGGCAAGTTCGTCGGCGATGTCCGGGGGCAGCAGGTCGCGCCGGGTGGACAGCACCTGCCCGAACTTGATGAAGATCGGCCCGAGCCGCTCGAAGGCCAGCCGCAGCCGCTCGCCACGCGGTGCGTCGAAGCGCCGACCGACCGACAGCACCCGCGCCAGCAGCCGCAAGCCCGGTTGCGGCGCCCGCGCGAGCACCAGTTGGTCCAGCCCATGGCGCAGCAGCACCCACGCGATCAGGGCCAGCCGCGGCCAGTGTTTCATGCCGCGCCGCGCACGCGCTGCACGAAGGCGCTGACCGCCTGCGCCAGCCCGCTGCCGAGCTGGCCCAGCACCCGCGCCGGGCCGTCGCCGACCACGCGGGCGAGGTCGTCCTCGATGTCCCAGCGCAGGTTCTCGGCCAGCCAGCTCACCTCGGCGGCCAGCCCCGCGTCACCGCGGATGTCCATCGGCGGGCGCCCGGCCATGCCGCTGAACACCCAGCCCAGCAGCGCGGTGCCGTCGAGCGTGACCATCAGCGTCTGGTCGTCGCCCACACCGACCGGCACGAGCAGCATGTCCTCGTCCAGATCGAGCAGACCGGCCGGCGAGATGGACCACACCGCCCGCGGCGGCGGTGGCAGCATCGCCGGCCACTGGTGCCATTGCACGCCGATGGTGCGGCCGACCTGGCCGGACAAACGGCGCGTGGCCTCGGGTTCGGCGCTCAGGACGTGGTTGAGCAGCAGCGTGACGCGGCCGAGGGCTTCGCGGCCAAGGGGTTCAAGGAGGGCTTCAAACATCCGGCAATTGTAGGTGGCCGGTGAAATTGCTCGCTCCGGGCGGGTGCGGCGGCGCTGTTCATCGGGGGGTCAGCGGATTGGGGGGTGGGTTTGCCACAATTCACCGCATCGCAGTTGCCTGAGAAACCCCCCCATGCCCACCATCCTCCTGACCGGCGCCACCGGCTACATCGGCTCGCACACCTGGATCGCGCTCAAGCAAGCCGGCTTCGACGTGCTCGGCGTGGACAACTTCGCCAACAGCTCGCCGGTCGTGCTGGAGCGCCTGACCACGCTGCTCGGCGAGAAGCCGGTGTTCGAGGAAGCGGACGTGAACGACACCGCCCGCATCGAGGACATCATCGCCCGCCACCAGGTGTCGGCGGTCGTCCACTTCGCCGCGCACAAGGCGGTGGGCGAATCGACCCAGAAGCCGCTCGAATATTTCCGCAACAACCTCGGCGGGCTGGTCAGCGTGGCCACCGCGATGAGCAACCAAGGCGTCAAGGCGCTGGTGTTCAGCTCCTCGGCCACCGTCTACGGCCAGCCCGAGCGCCTGCCGATCACCGAGGACAGCGCGCTCTCGACCACCAACCCCTACGGCATGACCAAGCTGCTGGGCGAGCAGATGCTGCGCGAGCTGGAAGCGTGCGACCCGAGCTGGGCGATCGCCTACCTGCGCTACTTCAACCCGGTCGGTGCCCACGCCAGCGGCCTGATCGGCGAAGACCCCCGCGGCATCCCGAACAACCTGATGCCCTACGTCACGCAGGTGGCGGTCGGCAAGCGCGAGCGGCTGCAGGTCTTCGGCGGCGACTACGACACCGCGGACGGCACGGGCGTGCGCGACTACATCCACGTCGTCGATCTGGCCGCCGGGCATGTCGCGGCGCTGCGCCACCTGCTCGAAGCGAAGTCGTCGGTCACCGTCAACCTCGGCACCGGCCAGGGCTACAGCGTGCTCGACGTGGTGAAGGCGTTCGAGCGGGCCAGCGACCGGCCGGTGCCGTACCAGATCGTTGACCGCCGCCCCGGCGACATCGCGGCCTGCTACGCCGATCCGGGCGCGGCGCAGCAACTGCTGGGGTGGAAGGCCGAGCGCGGGATCGACCAGATGTGCGAGGACAGTTGGCGGTGGCAGTCGATGAATCCGCAGGGATTCACGTCGTGAACTGAACATGACCCTGTCCACGCGATGACCCCCAACCTCTCCATTGTTCTCAATCTGTCCAGGTGGGTGGCGGCGTGGCTGGTCCTGCTCAGCCATGCCCGACACCTCGTGCTGGTCGATCTCGGCGGCGTGCAGCAGGCGACGCTCCTGGACAAGGGACTGTATTTTTTCACCGGTCTTGGCCATGAATCCGTGGTGATTTTCTTTGTCATCAGTGGGTTCCTCGTTGGCGGAACGACACTCCACCGCTGGCAGCAGCATGGACCCAATCTGAGGAGCTACGCCATCGCGCGCTTCAGCAGGATCTACACCGTGCTGATTCCGGCCCTGCTCGCGGGGCTTGTGCTGGACATGGTGGGGCTGAGGTGGTTCAACGCCAGTGCGCTCTACACCGACTCGATTCGCTACCACACCATTTCGCTGGGCAGCAACACCAGCGCGGCACTCGATGCACGCACGTTCCTGGGCAATGTGCTCATGCTCCAGGGCATCTGGACAGAGAGTTTCGGCAGCAACAATCCACTGTGGAGCTTGGCCTACGAGTGGTGGTACTACTGCATCTTCGCGCTGTTTGCCGCTGCCTGGACGGGTACCGGTCGCTGGCGTGCCCTCGCGGCAGTCGCGGGTGCGGCCATTCTGGTCGGACTGCCCATGCCCTTCCTGCTCTGGGGCACCATCTGGTTGCTCGGGCTGATCACCTATGGCTGGACCATGTCCAGGCTTTGGCGCCCGCACCCCTTGCTCGGCGCCCTGCTCCTCGCCATCGCCGTCGTCTGGTCACGCACCAGCCACAACGTGAACAATCTCGACCATCCAGAATCGCTGCTGACCGGGTTCACCCGTGACCTGCTGCTGGGGATGGCCTATGCCGTGGCCCTCACGAGCGTCACGCGCATGAAATCCACCGTGGCGTTCAGCCGCTTCCATGCGCGCATGGCGGACGTCTCCTACTCCACCTATCTGTGCCACTTCCCTGCGATGCTGCTGATCGTGGCGGTGGTCTACCAGGAGCTGGGCACGCCATTTCAACTGCAGCCGGACATGCGTGGCATCGCTTACCTGGGCTGTCTGGTGGGGGTGCTGCTGGTCTACTGCACCGCCTTCGCCTGGCTAACCGAGCGCCATACGGCCGCAGTTCAGCGACGGATCAAAACTGCACTCACCCGCACACCATGAAAATCGATTTCGTCTCCGATGTCTCCTGCCCGTGGTGCGCGATCGGGTTGAACGCGCTGGAACAGGCGCTGGCCCGTGTGGCCGCCGAGGGCATCACGGCCACGCTGCACTTCCAGCCCTTCGAACTCAACCCGTCGATGGCGCCCGAGGGCCAGGCCATCGTCGAGCACCTGACCGAGAAGTACGGCATCTCCGCCGAGCAGGTCGCCGCCAACACCGAGGCGATCCGCCAGCGCGGCGCGGGTGTGGGCTTCGAATTCGGCCTGGGCAAGCGCAGCCGGATCTACAACACCTTCGACGCGCACCGGCTGCTGCACTGGGCGGGGCTGCAATCCGCCGAAACCCAGCGCCAGCTCAAGCACGCGCTGTTCAAGGCGTATTTCACCGATGGACTCAGCCCGGGCGACCACGCGGTGCTGCTCGCTGCGGCGGCCTCGGCTGGGTTGGACACCGACGCCGCTCGCGCCGTGCTCGACAGCAATGCCCACGCCGACGACGTGCGCGAGAGGGAGACCTTCTACCAGCAGGCCGGCATCCGCTCGGTCCCGGCGGTGATCATCAATGACCGGCACCTGATCTCCGGCGGGCAGCCGGTCGAGGTGTTCGAGCAGGCGTTGCGGCAGATCGCGGCAAGCTGAAGGGAATCCACCGCATGTGCGGTGGCGTGGCCCCCTCTGCCACAATTCGCCGCATGAACACCCAGGACATCCCCGCCTACATGGCCCGCGTCGGCGAGGCCGCCCGCGCCGCCGCCACGCTGATGGCCGCCGCCTCGACGAGCGCCAAGAACCGCACCCTGCTGGCGCTGGCCCGGCTGCTGCGCGACAACGTGGCCGCACTCGACGCCGCCAACGCGCTCGACCTGACCGCCGCTGCCGCGAACGGCCTGTCCGGCCCGATGCTCGACCGCCTGAAGCTCGGTGCCAAGGTCATCGCCACCGTCGCCGAAGGCTGCGAGCAACTGGCCGCGATGCCCGACCCGGTGGGCGAGATCACCGGGGTCAAGCGCCGCCCGACCGGCATCAGCGTCGGGCAGATGCGCGTGCCGCTGGGCGTGTTCGGGATGATCTACGAGAGCCGGCCGAACGTGACGATCGAGGCGGCGTCGCTGGCGATCAAGAGCGGCAACGCCTGCATCCTGCGTGGTGGCTCGGAGGCGATCCACTCGAATCTGGCGCTCTGGAAGCTGGTGCAGGCCGCCCTCGTCGAAGCCGGCCTGCCCGCCACCGCCGTGCAGCTCGTCGAGACCACCGACCGCGCCGCCGTCGGCCAGTTGATCGCGATGCCGGCGTTCGTGGACGTGATCATCCCGCGCGGCGGCAAGGGGCTGATCGAGCGCATCTCGGCCGAAGCCAAGGTGCCGGTCATCAAGCACCTCGACGGCAACTGCCACACCTACATCGACGCCGAGGTGGACATCGCGCAGGCCCTCGTCGTCACCGACAACGCCAAGACGCAGAAGTACAGCCCCTGCAACGCGACCGAATCGCTGCTGGTGCATGTGGCGCAGGCGACGGCGTTCCTGCCGCAGATCGGCGCGATCTTCAGTGCGAAGGGCGTCGAAATGCGCGGCTGCCCGCGGGCCAAGGCGATCCTGTCGGACGTGGCCGGCGCGACCGTGGTGGACGCGACCGAAGCCGACTGGTCCGAGGAATACCTGGCACCCGTCATCAGCGTGAAGGTGGTCGATTCGCTGGGCGAGGCCATCGCACACATCAACCGCTACAGCTCGCACCACACCGAGGCCATCCTGACGACCAACCACCCGAACGCGATGCGCTTCCTGCGCGAGGTGGACTCGGCCAGCGTGATGGTCAACGCGAGCACGCGCTTCGCCGACGGGTTCGAATACGGCCTCGGCGCAGAAATCGGCATCTCCACCGACAAGTTCCACGCCCGCGGCCCGGTCGGGCTGGAGGGGCTGACCTCGATGAAGTGGGTCGTGCTCGGCCAAGGGGAAATCCGCCAATGACCGCCGCCGCCCGCGACCCGCGCACCGCCCTCGTGCTGTTCTCGGGCGGACAGGATTCGACCACCTGCCTCGCCTGGGCGCTGGACCGTTTCAGCCGCGTCGAGACGATCGGCTTCGACTACGGCCAGCGCCACCGCATCGAGCTGGACTGCCGGCTGACCGTGCTCGACGAGCTGCGCCGGCAGTTCCCGCAGTGGGCGGATCGGCTGGGCGATGACCATGTGCTCGACCTCGGCCTGATCGGGCAGCTCTCCGACACCGCGCTCACCGCCGAGCGTGAAATCGAGTTCCAGACGAACGGCCTGCCCAACACCTTCGTGCCCGGGCGCAACCTGCTGTTCCTCGGCTTCGCGGCGACGCTGGCGTACCGTCGGGGGGCGTCGGTGCTGGTCGGCGGGATGTGCGAGACCGACTATTCGGGCTACCCGGACTGCCGCGACAACACGCTCAAGGCCCTGCAGGTGGCGCTCTCGCTCGGGCTGGCCACGCCGATGACGGTGGACACGCCGCTGATGTTCCTGACCAAGGCGCAGACCTGGGAACTCGCCGAGCAACTGGGCGGGCCGGTGCTGACCGCGCTGGTCATCGAACACACCCACACCTGCTACCTCGGCGAGCGCGGCACGCGCCACCCCTGGGGCCACGGCTGCGGCCACTGCCCCGCGTGCGAACTGCGCCAAGCGGGACACACCGCCTGGCTGGCCGACACACGCTGACCCCCGCAGGAGACCGACGATGCCTGTTGCCACCCTGGTGCTGCTGGCCGTGCTGGCCTTCTGGATGCTGGGCGCCCACAAGCGCCTGAAGCGGCTGCGCAGCAAGACCCACCACAGCTACAGCCCGCTGGCCAGCCACCTGCGCCAGCGCCACGCCGTCGCCCTCGCACTGGCGCAGGCGGCCCGGCCGCTGCTGTCCGGCGAGGAGCAACCCGTCGCTGCCCAGTTGATCGACGCCGCCCGGCAAGCCGGCCGCGCCACGGACGCGGCGCAGGCCCGCGGGATGCGCGGCAATGCGCTGCAGGTGGTGGGTTCGGCCGAAGAGTCGCTGGGCACCTTGCTCGACACGCTGGTGGGCGCGTTGCAAGACCTGACCTCCGGACTCGGCCCCGAGCCGGCCATCACGGAGCTGCTGCGCCAGCGCGACGCGCTGCAGGAGCAGATCCACATCAGCCGGCTCGTCTACAACCGCGAAGCCGAACGCTACAACCACGCGCTGCACGTCTTCCCGACCACGCTGGTGGCACTGGCCTGGCGGTTCAAGGACGCACCGCTGCTGTCCGGTGACGCCCCGCTGCGCCTGAAAACCCAGCCCAGCCGGCCGATGCCCCTGTGACGCGGACACCGCCGCAGTGGTGCGGCTGAAGACGGGCTTGCGGAAACACTTTTCGGCTGGACAACGCCGCCTCCCTGCGGGCAGGATGCCAAGGTTGACCGAATTTGCAACTTTTGCACCATGGCCACCCCCCTCCTGCTGCACGCACCACCCCGGCTCGGTCCCGAGTCGCGCGCCGCGTGGAGCCGGCTGGAGCACCTCGGCGGCGAGGGTGAGCGGCGGGCCGCCCTGCTCGCCTTGCTGCTGACGCCCGGCAGCGACCGCGAGCGGCGCGCCTGGGAGGAAGCCACCAGTGGCACGGAAACCCGCCACCTGCTGCGCGCCTGCACACAACACCTGCCCGACGGCGCACGGCTGCCCGCGCTGGACCGGCTGCTCCGCCAGTGCGCGGCGCAACCCCTGGCCCAGCGCCAAGCCTTGCTGCAGAGCCTGCGCCGCATGATGTGTGCCGACGGCCAGATCCGCCCGCTCGATCGGCTGGCGTGGCTCACCGTGCGCCACCGGCTGTCCGGACCCGCCCGGCCCCACCGCGGCGGCCTGCGCGAACACAACGCACTGGAGCACCTGCCGCTGGCGCTGCGCCAGGCGATCGCGCAGTTCACCGCCTACCTCGCCCGCCTCGTGCCGGACGATCCGCCGGAGGTCGCGGGTGTTCTCGTCTGCGCCGCGGGCGCGCACTGGCACGACACCGTGGTGCGGGGTGTCTGGGGCACCGCCACCCCGTCCCCCACCTGCCATGTGCCCGACGTGGACAGCCTCGGTCGGGCGCTGCAGACCCTGCAGACCCTGGGCTGGATGCACCGCCCGGTGCTGGCCCGGCTGTGGACCGACGCGGCCGCCACCCGCCCTGGCTTGCTGCTGCACGCAGGCGACACGCTGCCCGTGGCGGCCGAGGCGCTGTGGCTCGCCTGCGCGCTGCTGGACACGCCCTTGCCGCCAACGCTGGCGTGCCACTTCCTGGAAGAGATTGCCCCTGCCGGGCGGACGGGTCAGGAACGGGAGGGCGGCGGCACGTAGACTGCCGCCCGTGAACGCATCCTCCCCTACCTCCACCACGCACGGCCACAGCCTGCCGCTGTCCCGCCTGCTGGCCCACACCGCCGATGCCGTCGCTGCGGTGCGGGCCGGCCGCTCGCTGACCGAGGCGCTGGCCGCCTGTCCCGCCGCCGCCCGCCCTGGCACGCAAGCCCTGAGCTTCCACGCCATGCGCTGGATGGGCGGCGCCGAGGCCGCCTGCGAGCGTCTGGCCCCGCGCACCCCGCCACCACGGGTCCACGCGCTGCTGATCACCGCGCTCGCGCTGCTCTGGCCGGACGCTGCCGCACCCTACCCCGACCACACGCTGGTCGATCAGGCGGTCGCCTGCGCACACCAGATCGCCCCGAAGAGCGCGAGCTTCGTCAACGCGGTGCTGCGCCGCTTCCTGCGCGAACGTGCCACCCTGGTCGCCGACCTGCAAGCGCAACTGCCCGTCGCCCGCCACCAGCACCCACGCTGGTGGATCGACCAGTTGCAGCGCGACTGGCCCCGCCAGTGGGCCGAACTGCTCGCGGCGGCCAACCAGGCGGCGCCGATGGTGCTGCGGGTCCACGCCGGCCACGGTGACGCGGCCCGCTACGTGGCCGAGCTGGCCACGGCCGGGCTGGGTGCCAAGGCGATCGGCCCGCACGCGGTGGTGCTGGACCAGCCGGTGCCCGTGCAGCAACTGCCGGGCTTCGACGAAGGCCGCGTCTCGGTGCAGGATCTCTCGGCGCAGCACGCTGCCCCACTGCTGCTGGGCACCGGAGCGGATGCGCTGCCGGTCGGCGCCCGCGTGCTGGACGCCTGTGCCGCACCTGGCGGCAAGACAGCCCATCTGCTGGAGCTGCGACCGGATCTGGTGCTCCTCGCCCTCGACAGTGACGCCGTGCGGCTGCAGCGGGTCGAACAGACACTGGCGCGGCTGCACCTCCACGGCGCCCGCACCGCCGCTGCCGACGCCCGCGACACCGCGGCGTGGTGGGATGGTCAGCCCTTCGATGCCATCCTGCTCGACGCACCCTGCAGCGCCTCGGGCATCGTGCGCCGGCACCCGGACGTGCGCTGGCTGCGCCGCGCCAGCGACATCGGCGACCTCGCCCGCACGCAGCGGGCGCTGCTGGACGCGCTCTGGCCGCTCGTGCGGCCGGGCGGACGGCTGGTGTACGCCACCTGCTCGGTCTTCCGGGCCGAAGGGGCGGGGCAGATTTCGGCGTTTTTGCAACGCCACGCCGACGCCCGTGCCGGGCAGGCACCGGGCCACCTGCTGCCGCTGACCGACAATTCGACGCCGGCAGGCGATGGATTTTTCTACGCCCGGCTGGACAAACTCTCCTGACCTGACCCCTGCCCACCTGCATGCCCACGCCTGCCCATTGCCCCGCCCGTCTGACGCGCCTGCGCGCAGCCATGGCCGCGTGCATGGTGCTGGTCCTGCTGCTGACCATGGCGCCGGCCCGCGCACTGGACCTGCTGCGCCTGGACGCCCAGCGCAGCGAGCAGGGCGTGCTGCTGAACTTCGAGACCCGCTTCGACCTGCCCGCGGGGGTCGAGGATGCATTGCAGCGCGGGGTGGCGCTGCACTTCCTGGCCGAAGCGGTGCTGATGCGCTCGCGGTGGTACTGGCGCGACAAGGAACTCGCCCACGCCACGCGCACCTGGCGCATCGCCTACCAGCCGCTGACCTTCAGCTACAAGGTCAGCCAGGGCGGGCTGTCGCAGACCTACCGCTCGCTGGGCGAGGCGCTGCGGGCGCTGCAGAGGTTCAGCCAGTGGCGCATTGCCGACCCGGTGCCGGCGGAGGATGACCGCCACTACATCGAATTCACCTACCGGCTGGACACCGAGCAGTTGCCACGTCCGCTGCAGATCGGCATCGGCAGCCAGCCCGAGTGGACACTGCGGGCGGCACGCACCATCGCCCTGCCCGACTGACCCCGCCCCCACCGATCGCCCGCCATGAGCCGCCGTTCCCTGCGCTGGACCCTGCTGATCGCCCTGCTGGCGATGGGTGGTACCGTGCTGGTGCTGGCCTTTCTGCTGTCGGTCGCCACCAACAACCGCGTGCTCTACGAACGGCATTACGAGTGGCTGCTGTGGGTCAACATCGGTGTGGCGACCGCACTCGGGCTGGTGATCCTCGTCGCGCTGACCCGTCTGGCGCGGCGGATGCGCCACGGCAAATTCGGCAGCAAGCTGCTGTTCAAGCTGGCAGCGATCTTCGCGTTCGTCGGCGTGGTGCCGGGGGCCCTGATCTACGGCGTGTCCTACCAGTTCGTCTCGCGCTCGATCGAGAGCTGGTTCGACATCGAGGTCGAGGGCGCACTCGAATCCGGTCTCAACCTCGGCCGCACCACGTTGCAACTGCTGGTCAACGATGTCGCCACCAAGACCCGGCTGGCAGCAGAAAGCGCGACCGAGAACTCTGATCGCCTCAAGCTGCTGACGCTGGAGCGTCTGCGCGAACAGCTTTCGGCGCAGAGTGTCGCGCTGCTGTCGCCGACGGGGCAGGTGACGCTGTCGGCGGGGGGAGCGGTCGGCGCATCGATGCTGCCGGATCGGCCCACCAGCGCGATGATGCGACAGGCCCGCAATCTGCGCGTGTACGCCCAGCTCGAAGGGCTCGACGCCGACACGCCGCCCGACCCCAGGGACAAGACCGCCAGCCAGGCACGGGTGCGCGCCATCGCGTGGATGCCTTCGACCAGCTTCAGCCTCGGTGGCGAGGATCGCTACCTGCAAGTCACCCAACTGGTGCCCCCTGAGCTGGCCGCCAACGCGCTGCGCGTGCAGACCGCCTACAGCGAGTACCAGCAGCGCGCCCTCGGCCGCGGCGGGCTGCGCAAGATGTACATCGGCACGTTGACGCTGACGCTCATCCTCGGCGTCTTCAGCGCGCTGCTCATGGCCGCAGGACTCGGACACCAGCTCGGCCGCCCGCTGGTGATGCTGGCCGAGGGGGTGCGCCAGGTGGCCAGCGGTGACCTGAGTCCGACCGAGGTCTTCGCCTCGCGCGATGAGCTGGGCGGACTGACACGCTCCTTCGCGGTGATGACCCAGCAGCTCGCCGACGCGCGCGGGCTGGTGCAGCGCAGTCTGGCCGAGGTGGAAAGTGCCAAGACCCACCTGCAGACCATCCTCGACAACCTCACCTCCGGCGTCATCGTCTTCGATGCCGATGGCACCATCAACACCGTCAACCCTGGCGCCGCCCGCATCCTGTGCGTCGCACCGAGCGCGTGGGCGGGACAGACACTCGACCAGTTGCCCGGACTCGACGCCTTCGCCCGCACCGTCACCCAGCACTTCGCCACCCACGCCGCCGATCTCGACCCCGGCGAGCACGGTGACGCCGGCCGCGGCCACTGGCAGGAAGCCCTCGCGCTGGGCCACGCCGAGTCGGGTCAGACGCTGCTCGTGCGGGGTGCGCTGCTGCCCGAAGGCGCGCGCCTGATCGTCTTCGACGACATCACCGACGTGGTGTCCGCCCAGCGCAGCGTGGCCTGGGCCGAGGTCGCGCGCCGGCTGGCCCACGAGATCAAGAACCCGCTCACCCCGATCCAGCTCTCGGCCGAACGCCTGCAGCACAAGCTCGAAGCGAAACTGACAGGCACCGACCAGCAGATGCTGGTGCGCTCGGTCGGCACCATCGTGGCGCAGGTGCAGTCGATGAAAACGCTGGTCAACGAGTTCCGCGACTACGCCCGTCTGCCCGCCGCGCAGTTGCTGCCGCTCGACCTGAATGCGCTGGTTTCGGAGGTGCTCGGGCTGTATGCGGTGCAGCAGGAGAATGGCCGGCTTCACGCGCAGTTGGCACCTGATCTACCCGCGTTGGCCGGTGATGCGAGCCAATTGCGGCAAGTCATCCACAATCTGGTTCAGAATGCGCTCGATGCGGTCAACGACATGGCAGACGGACAAGTCACCATCTCGACCGAGGCTGCACGGGCCGAAGACGGTGTCGCCCGTGCCATCCGCCTCAAGGTGGTGGACAATGGACCCGGTTTCTCCGAAAAAATCCTCAAACGCGCGTTCGAACCTTACGTCACCACCAAAGCCCGCGGCACAGGTCTCGGCCTGGCGGTGGTCAAGAAGATCGTCGAGGAACACGGCGCCAAGATCCGGTTGAACAACTTGTCCGACGAAACACAGGAAACTGCCCACGGCCCGACGCGAACCGGGGCGCAGGTCTCCATTTCCTTTTCGCGGTGGGCTCGCCCACCCTCTGCCGACGTGAGCGCGTCCTGATCACCCATGGCCAATATTCTTGTCGTCGATGATGAAATGGGCATCCGTGCCCTGTTGCAGGAAATCCTGACCGACGAAGGGCACAGCGTCGAGCTGGCCGAAAACGCCGCTCAGGCCCGCGCGTTGCGCGAACGCCAGCGGCCCGATCTGGTGTTGCTGGACATCTGGATGCCCGACGTGGATGGCATCACCCTGCTCAAGGAATGGGGTGCCGGTGCGCAGCTCAACATGCCGGTGATCATGATGTCGGGCCACGGCACCATCGACACCGCCGTGGAAGCCACCAAGTACGGCGCGATGGCGTTTCTCGAAAAACCGATCACGCTGCAGAAGCTGCTGCGGGCTGTCGAGCAGGGCCTGTCCAAGCCGGCACCCCGGAGTGCGGCACCACCCGGTCACACGGGCACGGGAGCGGGCGACGCGGCGCACGCCGGACTGGCGCGCATCGAGCGCACCGACTACCTCCCTGCAGCCGAAGCAGCCCACTACGCAGGGCCAGGCCACGTCTACAACCCAGGCTCCGGCGCCAGCAGCAACGCGCTCACCACCCTCACCATCACGATGGCCAGCGGCCCGCAGGCCGAGCAGATCTTCCTGCTCGACCGCCCGCTGCGCGAAGCCCGTGATGCGTTCGAGAAAGCGTATTTCGAGTTCCACCTGGCCCGCGAGAACGGCAGCATGACCCGTGTGGCGGAGCGCACCGGCCTGGAGCGCACCCATCTCTACCGCAAGCTCAAGCAGCTCGGGGTAGACCTCACCCGCAGCAAGCGCGGTGCGGGTTGAGCGGACGCGTGGAGTGAAAAAATTCAGGCAAATTTCTTGCGGATTTAAAAATTCACATGGCATAATAGCGTTCTCTTGACGGCCAAGTAGCTCAGTTGGTAGAGCAGCGGATTGAAAATCCGCGTGTCGGTGGTTCGATTCCGCCCTTGGCCACCAGAATTCTGTAATGAAATCAACGGGTTAGACGCTTCAAGCTCTAACCCGTTTTTCATTCACGGGCGCCTTGCAGGCACGGTGTAGCCACCAAACGGTCGGCACTCACCGGCACGCCTGCCACCCAGACCCTCCGCAAGTTCCGCTCATCCCCCAGCGTCATCCACGCAAACACCCGCTCGTGCAACTGCCGCGCCCGCCCGTCGCGGTGCTGCGCGACCGGCCCGTGCGCCCAGGCCCACAGCGCCAGATCGGCAACGCGGCCCGCTTCGAGCGAGCCGATCTCGTGGTCCAGTCCGAGCGCCTGCGCAGCCCCGAGCGTCGCGCCGTGCAGCGCCTTCCACGCCGTCAGCTTCACGCCGCGCAACGCCTGCACCTTGTACGCATCCGCCAGCGTGCGCAGCATCGACAGGCTGGTGCCGCCGCCCACGTCGCTCGCCAGCGTGACCCGCGCCCCGGCCGCTTCCAGCTCGGGCCAGGCGCACAGGCCGCTGCCGAGGAAGAGGTTCGAACTCGGGCTGTGCGCGATCTGGGCGCCGGTGTCGGCGAGCAACTGGCGGTCGGCGTCGTCGAGCCAGATGCCGTGGGCGAGCACGGCGCGTGCGTTCAGCAGGCCGGCGCGGTGGTAGACATCCAGGTAGCTGCGCGCCTCGGGGAACAGCTCGGCGACCCAGGCGACCTCGGCGCGGTTCTCGGCAACGTGGGTCTGCATGTAGAGGCCGGGCACCTCGGCCATCAGCCGGCCCGCCATCGCGAGCTGCTCCGGCGTGCTGGTCGGGGCGAAACGCACGGTCATCGCGTAGGCGAGCCGCCCCGTGCCATGCCACTGGCGGATCAGGTCGCGGCTGTCGCGTTCGGCGCCCGGCACGTCGTCGCGCAGGCCGTCCGGTGCGTGGCGGTCCATCAGCACCTTGCCGGCGATCAGGCGCATCCCGCGGCGGTGGGCGCCGGACAGCAGCGCGTCGGCGGACACGCGGTGGACGGTGGGGAACACGACGGCGGTGGTCGTGCCGTGGGCCAGCAGCGCGTCGAGGAAGGTCTCGGCGCCCGCCTGCGCCACGGCCGGGTCGGCGTGGCGGAGTTCGGCCGGGAAGGTGTAGGTGTTGAGCCAATCGAGCAGCTCGGTGCCGAAACTGGCGATCACGTCGAGCTGCGGGCTGTGGACGTGGGTGTCGATGAAGCCGGGCATCAGCAGTTGGCCGCGGTGGTCCTCGGCGAGCCAGTCGGGGCCGGGGGTG